>NZBV01000001.1 GCA_002686355.1 Candidatus Pacearchaeota archaeon
GTTATATACAAGATAAAGGTGGTTGGGCTGGAACTTGGGATGAACAAATAGTTAATAATATTTCAATTAAAAAATTCCATTTCTTAGAAGAAGCTTTAGAATGGGAAATTCCTGAAGAACCGAAAAAACTTGCAGGAAGTACACCTTTTAAAGTTTGGTCGTCAGCAGACGAATTAGAATCTTACATTACAAAAAGGGCAGGAAAATGAAGAGTTATAAAGTTTGGCAAGAAGGTTGGTTTTCCAAAAAAGAACCAAAGGATAGTGAAGAAGAAGAATTGCGTGATCTGGGCATGAAATCGGCTGGTAGAGGCGGATGGTCTAAGAAAGAACAAGAACGATATAATGATCTTTGGATGAAAATGCACAAAAAAGGAAAGACACCAACAATGTCACCACCTAGTGTACATGGTGATGATTCGTGGGCAACTAAAACGATTAAACTACATAAGAAGTTAAGATTAACCAAAAAGGATCATCCAAGCGTACTGTCATGAAAACAGCTGTATTTACTTTTGGGAGATTTAATCCTCCTACAATCGGACATGAAAAGTTGATAAATGCCGTAGTTGCAGTTAATCAACGTGAAGGTGGCACCGCTTACATTTATGGTAGTCAATCACAAGATTCTAAAAAGAATCCCCTTTCACATGTTCAAAAGTTTAAGTATTTGAAGAATATGTTTCCGAGGTTAAAAAGTAATTTGCAGAGTAATTCTAAAGCAAAAACTATTATGGATGTTGCAGACGAATTAAATGGAAAATACAATAAATTGATTATGGTAGCAGGTAGTGATAGAGTTTCAG
The DNA here is from genome assembly GCA_002686355.1 of Candidatus Pacearchaeota archaeon. Classification (GTDB taxonomy): domain Archaea; phylum Nanobdellota; class Nanobdellia; order Pacearchaeales; family GW2011-AR1; genus ARS1301. The sequence continues at coordinate 806 of NZBV01000001.1, forward strand.
AGTTTAAATCTTTACTAAATACTTACAATGGGAAGAAATCTAAACACGGATTTTATGAATTTGAAGAAATAGAAGTAGTAAGTGCTGGAGAAAGAGATCCTGACGCAGACGGAGCCTCTGGAATGTCAGCATCCAAGATGAGAAAAGCCGCAGTTCAAGGAGATTTTGAAGCGTTTTTGATGGGTGCATCAAGTGAATTAACAGTAAAAGATAAAAGGAATATGATGAATGATGTACGCACGGGATTAAAATTGGATATGATACGTGAAGGAATGAAGCGTCGAAGAGGTACACAAGAACCAGTTGAGGTCGAAAATATCGACCTCAAACTTGCAAAAGAGTTATCATGGCAAGGTTATGATACAGTAAGTTTATCTACTTGTACTGAAGCGTATGAATTATTTGATGAAGTTGTTAATAGTATTGGACAATCTTCTTTTACTAATTCAGAATTAGCGTATCTTAAAGAATCATTAATATTGACAGATAAATGTCTTACTATTGTAGATATTCCAGCAGATATAATAAATGAAGAAGATGTAGAAAATTATATGGAATATTCAAAAAAAGTAATAAAGTTATTAGAGACCGTTGGAAAACGAACAGGAATACCTTTCAACTATTCGTTTTTGAATGATCTACAGGTTAGTATGGCTGATGAAAAAACCATACCTAAAAAATCATTTACACAATTTTCGGGAGAAATGTATGGCGTCCGATAGCCTATTAAATGTAATTCAGGGTCTTGTTAAAAGAGAAGATCGAATTGCGAAAAAAGAAGATAAAGTAGCTAAAGAAAAACTAAAGCTGGAAAAAGAGAAGGATGATGAGGATGAGGATGAGGCTCCTGTAGGAGATCAAGATAGTCCAGAAACCGAACCAGATCCTGAATCAGAAGCAGATCCAGAAGGAGAGGCAGAACCAGCACCAGAACCTGAGGCGGAACCTGATCCCGAAGCAGAGGCTGAACCAGAAGATGACGGTGCCGGAGATACTAAACCAACAGGACCCGATCCTGTATTGGTTGATCAAGTTACAAATGCTGTTATGGGTCAGATTATGGGAATGTTACAAGATGCGGCAGAAGATGAGAAAGCCAAAAAAGATTCAGAAATAAAACTTTCAGGTAAGAAAGCGAAGGTAGATACTAAGCCTAAAATGGAAGGCCGAAAACCTGAAAGACGAACTTTTAGAGAAGCAATACATCTTTCTGTTACTGATGGTACTCCATTAGCAGAAGGTTATGAAAGTGAAATACTTCAAATTTTAGAAGATGAGGGCATAGACGGTCCATTGGGATATGAACCATTCTTTGAAAAAGGAAAACTGTTTGTAGAAAAAGGATCAGAAAAGAAAGCCGCAAAGGTACTCAAACAGTCGAAAGATATTAGAAAAGTCCCTAAAATTGTTGGAGAAGAGAATATATTAGAATCTTTACCAATGGAAGCTGTTGAAGTTGATGCACGATTTAAAGGTTTTAAAGAGGCAATTAAAAGATTGACTTATGAAAAGATGAGGAAAATAAAAGAAGAAGAGAACAAACAAAAGAAATATCAAGCGTTTGTTTCTTTAATGTTAAAGAAGTTTGGTGTGGAAAGTCCAGCTGAGTTAGAGGGAGATAAGAAGAAAGCGTATTTTGATGCTCTAGATAAAGGTTGGGAGGCCGAAGGTGAGAAACCCGAACCAGAAGATAAGAAGAGCGAAAAAAAAAATGAAAATTTCGAAATAAATGAAGCTAGTTCTGATAAATGGTTAGCCGGATTAGCTACAGGTGGGGCGATATTTGCTCTCAAAAAGGCTTGGGATAAATGGGGAAAGACATCTTCATTAGCAAAAGCTTGGGATAAGGACGCGTATAATAAAAATGTAATAGATAAAGAGAAGGATGATCAAGATAAGGCGGATAATCAGGCTGCAGCAGATGAGATAGAAAAAAAGAAAAAAGGCGAGAAAAAAGAAAAAGATACACAGGATGCACAGTCTAAGTTTGATCAATCAAGAAAAGAGCATGGAAAGAATGCACAACCACCTGAAGGATATTCAGTAGATCCTGAGGATAAGAGTGGAAAAACAGTTATTCCAACTGCTGATGCAGAAAAGAAAAGAGCAGATAAAAAGTCTGCATTAGATAAAAAAATATCTGCTAAGGGTCCACAGCCAAAGAAGAATAAGAATCAAGAGAAACCTTCACATGGAGGAAAAAAAGGAGGGGCTAAACATGGACAGGCTGGAACATCCGCGAAAAGTCAGGAAAAGGCAAGACGGAAAGAATTGATCAGAAAGAGAACAGGAGAAAATTTTATTCCAGATTGTATATCTATACTTTCGGATTTAACAGAAGATTTCACAAAAGAAGATAGAACACAATTACTTGAGGAATTAGTTTTGGAGGAAACCATGACATTAGAAGAAAGTAATGAACTACAAGCAATCATGGCCTTAGATGATGTGGGTATAAAAGCCGAAATTAATCGAAAAGGCCAAGTTGTCATCAAGAAAAAAGATAAAAAGAAAGCTCAGCTGGCATTTGAAAAGTCTTTCAAGAAAGGCGGATGGCCACCTCTTAAACTAGAGGATTCACGAAGTGCGTATGATATTGTTTCACAAGCTCGTGTTCGATTACAAGAGTCATCTGATGCAAATGCAGAACGCGAGTTATATTTGTTTGTAAATAATGAACGTTCTTTAAGTAGACAAAAAGAGTCTATTATTAAGAATATTAAACAAAAAATGAAAAGTGATCGATATGATCATTCAAAGGCACCTAAACTTTGGCAATATTGGGTAGATAATGGAGCTAAACTATATGTTCAAGAATTTGGTGGTAGTGTGAAAGATACATTCGCAAANGATGTTAGACAATCTGTAGCTATTCAGTTTGCAAATGAACTACAGGCTGAAATTAAGTTAGAGTTGGAAGATTAAGGAAATTATGGAAAAAGCAGATATAAAACAGGATAATTATTTCGGAACTAAACCGGAACAAGAAAGAATGAGAAATGTTGCGTCAACCATTGGTGGTATTATAAATCAAAAAAAAGTTGAAGAAGATACTACTGAAGAAGAAAAACCTACTGATGTACTTACAGTACATCCTGTGGTTGATATGGTTGGAAATGCAATTAAGAATTTTAAGCCAAAGGGAGTATTTATGCAGGGAGTTAGTGTTAAGGCAACCCCCAAGGAATCATAAATATAATATAACAATTTTAAATAGGAGAAAAAAATGCCTTTATGGGGAAAAAGCCCAGATGCGGTAGATAACAAACCACAGTTTTTGCCGACATCTGAGGATTCAGATTATAGCAGAGGCGATTGCTATGCAACAGATGCTGGTTGGGTAATGCAAGCAGGAACAGCTGCTTCTGGAAATCACAATACAAGTGCACAACCAGAGGTTCTAGTTGCAATCGGCGGACTTGCCGGCGCAGATGCTTCTACAGGAATACAAGAAGCAACAATAACAAGTGTTAGATTTGTTGTAGGTTCAACAGCTGCTACAGACTTGACGGCCGGTTCTGGTAGTCAAACGGTACAGATTGAAGTAACATGGGATGAGGCTGTTACTGTTACAGGATCACCATCAATGAAAGTTGTAAATGGTGGTGGAACACATGAATGTGTATATACAGCAACAGGTTCGACTGCAAACAGGAAACGATTTACAGTTGCAAGTCAAACTCTTGCAGAAGATGATGTACTGTCATTAGGTACTGCACTTCATGATGCAGTCACCTTGAATGGTGGTACAATTAAAGATACCGCTTCTAGTTCTATAAATGCACAAAGAGCTATTGCAGCCGGTATAAGAAAAACACATACAGTGTTGGCATAATAATTGATTGGAGATTATAATATGGCAAAAAAAGCAGCAAAGTCGATTAAAAAGACTACTAAGGCTACTAAATCGTCTTTGGGAAAACTTAATAAATCGTCTGTAGAGAAAGCTGTGAAACAGAAAGTTGAAGCTACTGTTTCACACGCTGATTCTGTGAAAAAAAAGGTATCTCGCAAATCAAGTAACGCAAGGGCAGCCATCGAAAAACTTTCTAGCGATGGCAATGCTCAAGCGGTACATATTTGGGGATTAATTAAAAATGATAAAAATATTAGTGAGAGTGAAATTAGAGCTCTAATTAATTCTAAAAACTTTTTTACATTATTAGGCAAAGTAGCTTAATAATTTTTTAATAGGATTACGTCTAAAACATTCCCTTTCGTAAGAAGTACGGAGTTTTAGCGTAATGTCCTTAACGGTGTCGAGTCCCGACACATAGCCTATAAGGAGAAACAATATGGCTGATAAGAAAATAACCGCATTAAATGCGTCCACTGGATTAAGTACTGATGACCTTTTTCATGTTGTCGATGATCCGAGTGGAAGTCCCACAAACAAGAAGATCACTTCTACAAACGTTTTCAACAAGATTCCAACATGGTTGGGTCTTACACAAACGGCACAAGCATTAACAACTTCCGCGGGTGGAAGTGTAATTGATATTACTTCCGCGATTACAAATCTGGTAACAGATGCAACGGATGCTTGTTCTCTTGCTGATGGAGCTCAAGGACAAATTAAGCTCGTAGCAATGGTAACAGGAACAAACGCTCCTGTTGCGGTGATCACTCCAACAAATTTAGATGGCGGTACAACCGTTACATTAAATGCAGTTGGCGATACTGTTATGTTGATTTTTAATGACGGTGCGTGGCAAGTTATTGGTGGTAATGGAGCTGTTGTAGCTTAATTACTAATATAATTATAATTTGGGGGGAAATAAATCCCCCCTATGACTTAATAATGGTAAAATATTATGGCAAAAGTAGAACAAGTAACAGCAGATGAGTTTCGTGCAGAAAAAGAAAAATTAGAAACGGATCGTGCTATTTTAAATGAAAGATTACAGGCTCTTAATGCTGAAAGAGAAAAATGCATTCAACAATTAACCATGATTGCAGGAGCATTACAAACTGTTAATCATTTTATAAGTAAAATAGATCCTGAAGTAAATTTAGAAGACGAAATTGATGTATCAGATGTAAAAACATGATATTCAATGATATAAATGAAGATAATTTCCTCATGTATGCTATGAGGGAATACAATAATATACAATGTATGGATATTGAAGAGTTTTACGATGACTTAAAAAAAATTAAGTACATCAAAAGACTTTTTAATATCTATAAAAACAATGGACAATTAAAAGAAAGATTAATACTAAATCATTTTATTATATTTTTCAATGTTTTTAGTGTGGAGTCTGGAACTCGTATTTTATTTTATAAAATTGAAGAACATTTTTGGCCAATGCTAAAAACATTTTTAATTTTTTTAGATAGAATGCCAGATAAAATAGATTCGATTAGAGGTGTAACAGTAAGATCATCCGATATTCAATTAGATGATGGTATTGTTACACGATTAAGATCAATAAAGGTTTAAAAAATGGGTGTATTAGCAGGAGCGGCAAATTTATATTTTTTATATAAATTTATAAAAATATTGACTACTCCTTGGGAACAATCCGATGCATATAAGCTGGGAATAGTTGATGAAAATGGTAAGATTCTCATAAAGAAGAATAAACTAAAGGGTTCAGAACAAAAAGAAGCTTATACTATGATGCATCGATTTGTATGGAAAATGAAGCGTTTAATGGAAAAAATTCCATTTGGTAAATCACGCCTTGCTTCTTATGCGGCCGCACTTTGGTTCATTAAAGAACAGAACAATTTCTCGGATGATAGCGATGACCAATTAATTCAAGAATCGTTTTTATCTTTTCTGGAGACGGATTGGAAAAATGATGCACTAATTCTTAAAGAAAATTACGAGGGAGACATGGATAAAAAAACATTTGAGGATCTTCATGAGGGACTAAAAGACTTACCTCCACATTTACAAAAGTTAGTCAAAAAGATTGAGAAAAGACAAAAGGATTGGAATAAACAAAATCCTACAGCAAAAGTAAAAACCCTCGTTTATAATCCTAAAACGGGTAAACCGGATATCGAAATCGAAGAAAAGGCACCACCTGGCTGGGAGAAAACAGTTAAAAAAATGAAGAAAAATAAAGAAATCGATAATCCTTATGCACTCGCATGGTATATGGCTAATAAGGGTGATAAGCCCGAAGAATGGGAAAACCACACTATAGGTGAACACACAAAGAAGCGTTTTGCTGAGAGAATTTTCGAAGCGACCGTTCTTTCAATCACAGATGTTGATCAATGGACTACAGAAATTTACAAAGGAATAAAAGCAGGATGGAAATCTGTTGCGAAATCTACTCTTGGTGGAGACAAAAATGTTGCTATACTGATAAAGCTTACTTTAGAGGCAGAAAAAGATTGGCCACATAAGATATTACAGAATGCAACTTATGGTATGATTCGTATTGGTACAGACGGAACAATGGAGATGTTTGCATCAGATAGAAAGGTAAAAAATATGAGGAAGACTAGAATTAAATCTGCTAAAGATGTAGTAAGTAAAATCAATACTTGGATCAAACAAGTTGATGAAGATGTTGTACTAGATGAAAAGAAATCTGATTATGAAGATGAAATTTCCGCATTTAAGAAAAAAGGAGGAAAGGTCAAAAAAATGAAACCAGGTAAATCTTTTAAAAGTTTTTTTAAACAAAAAGGGCCAAAAAAACCACCTCGGCAAGAAGAAGTTGAGATTACAGAAGTACTTAAATCAAAAGATAAATCTGTCATAGATGCTTTTTACGACAAAGATAGTTTAGTAGGAAGACTTCTTTCTACAAATG
>NZBV01000002.1 GCA_002686355.1 Candidatus Pacearchaeota archaeon
AAAATTTGATGTGAATGGAAGTATGAATGTGTCAGGAGCGATTAATATGACAAAATTATCCCTTGGGAATGTACCAATAACTTCCTGGGCTTCTATTAATGGAACTGAGTTGGGGAATGTAACTATTAACCAGCCTGCTATTACTGGCCCGGTAGTGAATACTACTCAGGGGAATATGACCATTACTAGCCGTGGAGGATCTGTTATAATACAATTAGGATAATTTTATAAATTAGATTAATTTAAAATTTATATCTCGAAAATTTGATAGTTATTTTAAATATTAAAAATTTGAAACTTTTTTATTCCTAAATTTGGGATATAAAAATGAGGTAAAATGAACTACGAATACAACAGATACAGGTAAAATCTCCAATAAAAACTTTCAGGGATTTAGAGCTTTATCAAAAAACAATTTAATCTTCAGATGGAATTACTAATCTTTTTTTTAGAAAATCAAGAAGATGTTAAGGAAATAAAATCAATGTAGAGCAAATTCTAAAATTAATTGCAAAAAGTTATGATAATGGATTTGATTATAAAAAATCTCTTTGCTCAAAGGAACGAGGAAATATGGATTAACTGAGTTAAATTTATAAATTAGCCGGAGTTGTTAAATTGAAGTAAACTTTGAATTCATAAAATTTAAAAGGAGGTAAAATGAAGAAAAGTAGAGATTCGCAAAAAGTTGTGTTGATTGTCCTGATTGTATTGCTTGTTCTTACTATTGGATATATCGCCTTTGAGAAATATAGTATTTGGGATCAGACGAATCAGATTGGAACTTTCCAACAAGGTGCGCAGTATGGTTATGAGCAGGCAGTGATCCAAGTTGCACAACAGGCAGCAGTATGTCAGCAAGTTCCCTTGACAGTTGGAAATCAGACAATAAACCTCGTCGCTGTTGAATGCCTTACAGCACAATGAGCTCTTTAGAGAATGGGGATGAAAATAAATTTTGTATTAATTTTAATTTTTGTAATTTTGTTTTCTATGAATGTTTCTTCTATGAATAGCACGAATTATAACCTATCTGTTGTGGTTTCAGGAGGAGGAACAAATACCAGTGCGGGAAATTATTCGCAGGTAACTATTGTCGGGGGAATCAGTGGAAATATTTCAAATGACAATCATAGCACCTCGTTTGGATTTTTGTCAGGAGAAGGAAGTGACATAAATCCCCCTCAAGTTACAATAAACTCCCCAACACTGATTACATATGCTTCTGCTACAGTTGGCGTGGACATTGCATTGAATGAAAAAGGTTTTTGCGAATATTCTTTAGATGAGGGGGTGACAAACACTTCTATGACTGCGAACGATTCTAATACAGGATTCACAGCAACAACTTTAAGCTTGTCAAATGGCGAGCACAATCTTTATGCTTATTGTAATGATACTATCGGAAATAAAAATTATACAGAGAATGTCACTTTTACAATAAATGTTCCTGCCCCAAGCGTAAGTGATGATGGTGGTGGTGGGGGTGGTGCAGTTCCGACAATATCTTATGAATTTAGTGTTTATCCAGAATCATTTACAGAGACAATGATAGCTGACAGAGTTGATTCTGGTTTTATTATTATAACAAACAGGGGAAATGTTATTATGGATTTTAATGCTTTTATTAATGAATTTCTTGAAGGAATAATTGAACTCAACAAAACAATATTCAGTCTTTCGCCTGGAGTGTCAGAAAACCTTGAATTTGAAATTACCTCACCAAGCGAGCCAGGGATTTATACAGGAAAAATTATTGTTGCTCTTGGGGCAGAAATAAAAGAAGTTCTTGTTTCAATTAATGTCCAGACTGACACGAGCCTTTTTGATGTTTTATTAAGCATCCCAAGGGCAATGAAGGTAATTGGGATAGGTGATAATCTTGAAGTCCAGGTAGACCTTCTTCAGATGGGGCTCAAGGAAAAAATGGATGTTACACTTAATTATGTTGTTAAGGACTTTGACGGAAGTGTTTATATAAAGGAGTCTGAAACAATTGCAGTCTATGATCAAAAGAAATTCAGCAAGAAGTTCTTTACTGAAAACCTTCCTGCCGGAAATTATGTGGTTGGTGTTGAGCTGATTTATCCTGACGGAGTAGCAGTTGCAAGCTCGCACTTTAAGATTGAAGAGGAGTTTGTCCTGACGCGAAACGATATTTTTAATGTAGCAATTTTTTTGGGAGTAGTAAGTGGTTTTGTGCTGTCATGGTTTTTAATCAAAAGATATAAAAAACTAAGAGGTTATGCTAAGACAACAAAGAGGCGGTTAAAATGAAAAATTTTGGAATTTCTGTGATTACATTGATTTTTTTACTTGTCCTGGTGAATTTTGTCTCTGCTAACATTGAGGTAAAGACGATTCTTATAAAAGAAAACATTCTTTTAGGAGGTGAGGCAAGCTCCACTTTTTCTCTAAAGAATTCTCTTAACTCTTCACAAACAATCATGTTTTCTTTTTCAGACTTGAGGGATATTGCTTTTTTGGACAATGAAGAAATAATACTTGGACCAGAAGAATCAAGGACAATTTCTGTTTACTTTAATGATGTCAATAAAATAGTTGATGTTTACACAGGATACATTATCATTGAGGGAAGAAAATTTGAGGAGAGTATCCCTATAATTTTAAATGTGGAAGAAAGCGACCCGGAGTTTGCAATAATTCCGGAGCCTATCCAGTCCTATAAAGATGTTTATCCAGGAGGGAAGTTTGGTCTTGAAATAAGGTTTTTTGACTTGAAAGCCAGATCTGCAAAAAGGGTCAGAATGAATTATTTTATCAAGAATCTTTATGGAGAGACTATTTTGTCAGAAAGCGAAGACAAGATTATAGAAGGAGACCAGATAACCACAAAATTAGTTAATATTCCTGGAGGAACTGACAAGGGCAATTATATTTTCGTGACAACTTTAGACTACAATAACAAAATAGCTATAGCAACGCATTTTTTTGAAATAGGAGAAAAAGAAAAAATAGTCACATTCGGGAAACTTGAGTATTATGTTGTAATTATCCTTGTTCTTTTCTTTGGAACCTTTATTATGATGATTTATTTTTTCCGTGCAAGGGACAAGTTTCTTATAAAATTGCAAAAACAGCAGAGCGAGGAAGTTGATGAGAATTTGAGGATTCTTAAAAGATACAGAAAGGACATTAACAAGCTTGGCAATGTTTATGAAAAAAGAGCAAAGTTAAGAGTACTTGAGAAAAAGAAAAAAGAGATTCTTGCTAATTTGAAGAAAAAGCAGAAGTATCAAAAAAATGAATTAAAACGGCTGATTAAGAACCGGAAATTAAGGGAAGTCCAGAAAAAATTAGAAACCTGGAAAAAACAAGGATATGCTCTTTCAGAGGTTCAGAAAAGAATAAAAGAAATTTCAAAAACAAGAATGAGAAAAAAAATAAATACATGGAAAAAAGAAGGTTATCGTCTTGAAAGTAAGGATAAGAAATAATTTTATAAATAGAAAAACCTTTATTTATTAAGATGGAAAAAAAGCAGATGAAAAAAATTTCAAGGTCTAAATTCAAGAGAATTGAATCTCGGATTAATAGGCTTAAACAGCTTGAGCAGGAACTGAACATGCTCGATACAAGTGCTTTCCCAGTTGAAACAGCATCAATAAGATCAAGGCTCAAGGATGTTTCTAAGGTTGCTGAAGTTGGGAGAGAGATGGAGAATTTGAAAAAGCAAATTAAAATTGCTTATGAGAAGAAAAAGAAAGAAGAGAAATTTTCTAAAGTTAAATTAGAAAACATCGAGGATGATGTTGAGAATATAAAAGAGTCTCAGACAGAAGCAAGGCCGATTAAGAGTAAATTGAAAGATATCGAGGATGATGTTGGGGTGATAAAAGAATCTCAGGGAAGGACTATCTTGATAAAGAACAAATTGAAAGATATCGAGGATGATGTTGGGGTGATAAAAGAATCTCAGGGAAGGACTATTTTGATAAAGAAAAAGTTGAAAGACCTTGAAGGAGATATTGAGAAGATTAGGGAATTTCAGAAGAAAAAAGAAAGGCAGAAGAAAGCGAAAAGATTAAAGATAAATAAAGGTGTTAGTGCTGTTGTCGAGGCTGATTTTGATTCATTTCTTGTGGATGTTAAGTCGTCTTTGTCTGAGAGAATAAAAAAGAAAGAAGATGCTATGAAGGATTTTTTGAAAAAGGATTTGGAGAGAAAGAAAAAATTATTCAATCAAAAATCTTTAAAGTTGTCTGAACAATATTTGAAAAGTAAAAAGAAATTAGAGAGGGAGTTTGATGTTAAATATAAAAAAGCAGTTGAATCNAAGTTGCATAGAGAAGTGGTCACGAAGTTCAATGAGAAGTTGAATAAAAAATTAGACGATGAAAATAAAAGATTAGACTCTAAGTACAGAAGGCAATTAGCTATGCGTCTCAAGGCAGAGGTTGAAAAGAGGGAGAGATTGTTGAGGCAAAATTACAATAAAAAAATTCTTGAAGAAAAAAAGGGATTAGAGTTGTTATTGAAAAATAGAAGAGCAAGATTTGAAAAGAACTTGGAGATTCAAAAGCAAAAAATAATAGATCAAAAAATAAGAATGGAAAAAAATTTGAGAGTGGAAAAAACAAAATTAGAAGAGGGGCTGAAAAGTCGTAAGGCAAGATTTGAAAAAGGTTTAGGAGAAGAAAAAGAAAAACTTGAGGAAGGGTTGGAAAATCGTAAAGTGAAATTGGAAAAAGATTTAGGCGAGGAAAAAAGAGTATTAGAAAGGAACTTAGGTGCTCGCAAAACTAACTTACAAAAGAAAAAGCAAGAGCTTGACGAAGAGAAAGAAAAACTTGAAAAAAGATATCAAGTGAATGTTGAGAATGAGAAAAAAAGATTGGCAAAGCAATTTCATGAAGCTGTGGAAAAAGTTTCTGATAAAAAAATTAATGAACTAAAGAAAAATATGAAAGAAGAATTTAATAAAAGATATAATCAAAGATTAGAGNTGTCATTGAAAAANANNNGCANNAANANTTAAATCAAGTTTTGAGATGATTTTTAATTAACCCACATTAGCATTTTGTATGATATTCTGCAAAGAAATTAATCAATCAAAATTATCCAATTAGATTGATCAACTGTTAGCTCCGCAGTTACATCAAACAATAAAAACATTAACAATCTTTGTTGAGAAATTCTTCAGTGCGAGAGTCTTTCCATCCAGATGGCTGCTGAATTACTGCTCCTGTTATGGGGGTTTTTCTAATCGTTTTATTTCCTTCGCAAACAATTTCATAATCTTGGCAAAAGTTCGACTCATTGCAGATGGCTTTTGTGTAAGAATATTTATCGATGATTGCTTCTCCTGTAATTTTTGTTGTCATAAAAAAGAAGGACAGAGTTAGGATTAATATTGCTGTGATAATTATCAAAATTGCTTTTGTTTTCATGAATTTTTGAGGTGTTCTTCATTTAAATATTTTTTGAGTTAAAAATAAAATTTTACAATTTCTCGTCTTAATACGCCTAAAATTCGATAGCAAGGTTTTTAAATCAATTTTCATTTATTATAGTATTAACCGTTTCTCAACGGCAATTAAGAGTCAAGAGATAGCGAGAGGTAACTAAGATGAATGCAAAGAAATCTTATGGGGTAGAATCGATTAAAGTACTTGAAAGTCTGGAAGGTGTTGGAAAGAAGTTTGATGTAATTGAACTTTCAAAAAAGATAAAGAAACAAGAAGATTCAAAAAAATTAATTGAAATTATAAAACCTTTTATACAAAATTGTATGTTCTATAAAACAGGAGGAGTTAAATCATGACTGCTAAGAAGAGTTACGGAGCTGAGGCGATAAAAGTTTTGGAAGGGCTTGAAGGGGTTAGGAGGCGTCCCGCAATGTACATAGGCAGTACTGGTAAGGAAGGTTTGCATCACTGTGTTTATGAGGTAGTTGATAATTCTGTGGATGAGTTTATGGGAGGTTACGGAGGGAAGATAATTATCTCATTGAACAAAGATGGTTCTGTAACTGTTGAGGATGATGGCAGAGGAATTCCTGTTGATGTGCATTCTAGGTTTAAGGTTCCTGCTATCCAGGTTGCGCTGACAAAACTTCATGCAGGAGGGAAGTTTGACAAAAAATCTTATGCGATTTCAGGAGGGTTGCATGGGATTGGTGTTTCATGTGTTAATGCATTGTCAAAGAAATTAATTGTTGAAGTTAAGAGAGACGGAAAAATCTATAAACAAGAATATGCACGTGGAAATGTAAAAACAAAGCTCGTTGTGGTAGGGAAAACTAAAAACAAGGAGAGCGGGACAAAAATAACATTCTGGCCTGACGACGAAATTTTCTCGGTTTTGAATTTTGATTCAAGAGTTTTGGAGACAAGACTTCGGGAGATTACTTTTTTAAACGCGGGTTTGAAGATTGTCCTGATTGATGAAATCAAAAAAGAGAGACAGGA
>NZBV01000003.1 GCA_002686355.1 Candidatus Pacearchaeota archaeon
TGAACGTTCTGCAAGTTCTTTTATTACTTCAACTCCAAAAACCCTCCCCCTTTTTCCTGTGAGCTCGGAAAGCAAAGCAAGAACATATCCACAACCAGAACCAATTTCCAAAACTTTTTGTCCTCTTTTTAACTCTAATAACTTGAGCATCATTGCAATTGTAAACGGCTGTGAAATTGTCTGACCTTTCCCAATAGGAAATGCAGTATCTTCATAAGCTCTTGTCTTTAGTTGGAGGGGGATAAAATTTTCGCGATGAACTTTTCTGAATGCATTTAAAATCTCTTGCGAGAATCCTCGGTTTTTGAGTGATTGTAATAGTTGAGTTTTGTTCATACATATCAAAAGGAATAAATGTTTATAAAATCTAATGATTACAAATTAAAATAGGGGAACTTAAATTGAATCGTGATTATGAAGGGGAACTAGGAATCCCATATTTAACAGAACAAAATTGGAGGATGTCTAGAAAAGATAGTGATAAAAAAGAAGCAGGATATATCTATGCTTTTCTTATTAGGTCCTTGCCTGGTTCAACAATAGAAAAACTTGAAAAACTTGTTGACGAAAGGAAGGGAGGGGATCTAACAGAGTATACAAAAAAATATGGACATATTAAACTTCCAAACTAATTATCTTTGAGAGGCTATCATGTATATCAAAGGAACCCTCTGGTTCCTTGGAATTTCCTCGAATCATTGGATAACGATTTCTAAGCACCTCGATGGAATCGCATGTATGATAAAAATTATATTTTAAGTGAAATGATTTTACTGACCCCATCATGCATACTAACACCATAAAGCGAGGTTGCATTTGTGATTATTTCGTCGTTGTGGGTTATGACAACATACTGGCCTTTTCTCATGTATTTTTTTAGCAAACCTGCAAGACGTTCTGAGTTTTTTTTGTCAAGTGCTGCATCGATTTCATCAAGGATGTAAAAATAATAAGGGCTTAATTCTTGTATTGCAAAAATCAGGGAAAGTGCGACCAGGGTTTGTTCTCCTCCTGAAAGTGACTTGACATCAAAATATTTTCCATGCCCTGTCTTTACAGTGATTCCAATCCCTCCTTCAAAAGGATCTTTTTTGTTTTCTAAATCAAGAGAAACAGTTCCTTTTGTGCTCAACTGAGCAAAATTTCTAGAAAAGGTTTCATTGAGTTCTTTCAATGTCTTTAAGAATGCTTTTTTCTTCTTGACATCGATTTCATGAATTATCTTTAAAATTCCTTCTTTTTCTTTTTCGATGATATCTGTTTTTTCTTTTACCAAATCATATTCTTTTTTAACAGAATCATAAACTTCAAGGGAGCGAAGATTAACTGTACCAATTCTCGAAAGGATTTCCTGAGCCCTGTTCAATTTTTCAAGGAGTGAATTCTTGTTTAACTTTAAAATTTTGATTTCTCCAAACTCAAGCATCTCAATTCCAAAATTTTCGATTTCAGCATCTATTCTTGCTTTATCAATTTTCATATTATTTACTACCTGCTCAATGTTTGAGATTATATTTCTTTTTTCTGTCAAATTAATTTCCCTCTCTCTTATCTTCCCCTGGAAGCTATCTCTCTCCGAAATCAGCTTCCTGAATTTCTCTGCAATTCCTTCTTCCTGTTCTCTCTTTTTTTCAAGTAGTTCTTTTTTTTCACTGATATCCTCTTTCAAAACTTCAATCCCATCATTAAGATCCTGCTCTTCTCTTGCAAATTGTTTCAGAGAAATTTTTGCTCTTTCAAGTTCCCGTTGTTTAAATGATATTTCAGAATCAAGGTTTTCCTTGCTTCGGAGGGAGATTTCCTGAACTTCTATTCTTACAGTCTCATATTTTTCTTCTATATTTGAATTCTCATCAAAATTTTTCTCTAAATGTTTCCTCTTTTTCTCAAGGGCAGAAATTTCTCTTTTTGTATCTTCTATTTTTTCCTGCAATGATTTTATCTGAATCTTCTTTTCGCTTATACTAAAAATTTTAATTAAGTCAAATTCCCGACGGCTAATCTCCAGAGTAATATCCTCTACCTCTTGTTTGAGCAACTTCCTTCTCTCATAAATCCCATTTAGTTCGGCTTCTGATTTCCCTATTTCTTTTTTTAAACGGCTTATCCTTGAAGAAATCTCTTTATTCACTTCTTCCAGATGTTTGGGGGTGACCTTGCTCTTGCACACCGGACAAAGATCTACCTTTGAGATTCTCTCGATAATTTTTTCCTGATTTTCAATTTCTGATTCATTTACATAACAAATTTTTTCAATTTCTTTTTCTTTTTTATCAATCTCTCCAATAAAATCTTTTTTCTCTTTTAAAAGAATTTTTAATTTGTTGACTTTTTCTTCATTTGACCGCTCATCAAAAAGTTCAAGTGAAAGAGCCTGAATCTGCTTTACTAGGAATTCTGATTCTGTAGAGTAATTCTGCAGGAGGGTTTTTTTATCTTCAATCCTTTCTTTTATAGACTTAAATTCTGATTTAACGGTATAGAACTTTTTTCTTTCTTCTTCAAGCTTTTCAAGTTTTTCTTTTTTTCTTTCGAGTTCTTTTTCTTTTCCAAGGGTTGTTGGAGATTCTTTTTGGAGACTCCTAACAGAAGACTCTGTTTCCTTAATTTTTTCTTTAAATTCTTGCTGTTGCCTCAATAATTCTGAAGTCTTATTTTCATAATTTTCAAATTTAACGCTCTTTCCGGCAAGATCAGCACGGATATTTGCTATTTCCTGGTTAAGTCTTTCCTGTTCCAAGCCAGTTGATTTTTGGATTGTCTTGTTTATAGAAATTATCTGCAATTCAAAATTTTTAATGTCTGTTTCAGAATTTAAAATCTCCTTTTTTATTTTTTCAATTTTCTTGTCCTTCTTTGAAATGCCCTTGCTGATATCTTCCTCTTCCTTCTCCTTCTTTGTTAAATCATTGTGGATTATGCTTGCCTTGTATTGTTTTACATTTTCTTCAAATTTCTTAAATCTCAAGGCTTGTTGTCTTTCTTTCTCAAGGTTATTCAGATAAGCAGTTCTTTCACGGAGGACAGCCCGAACTTCTTTCAATTTTTCTTCGGTCCTCTCTAATTCCTTGAGAGATTTCTCTTTTCGCATTTCATAAATTGAGATTCCAGAAACCTCCTCAATAATTTTTCTGCGTTCTTCATGTTGCATTCTAACAAAGTTTTGAATCTCTCCTTGGAGAATTATATTAAAACCATTAGGGTCAATCCCTGCCTGTGCAAGCAAACTCAAAATATCCTGTCGAATTTTTGTTTCATTGTTTATTTTGTAAACGCTCTGACCATTTCTTCTTACTATCCTTTTGATTGAAATCTCTTCTGTATTTAAAGAGAAGATTCTTTCTGAATTATCAAATATAATCTCCACTGACGCCTCTTTTGCAGAAGATGCAACCTTGCTTCCAAGAAAAATCAAGTTTCTTGCTTTTGCAGCCCGCATTGATTTTATACTTAATCTTCCCAAGACAAAACAGAGCGCATCTGAGATGTTGCTCTTTCC
This sequence comes from Candidatus Pacearchaeota archaeon, assembly GCA_002686355.1. Classification (GTDB taxonomy): domain Archaea; phylum Nanobdellota; class Nanobdellia; order Pacearchaeales; family GW2011-AR1; genus ARS1301. The sequence continues at coordinate 3,500 of NZBV01000003.1, forward strand.
AGAACCATTTGGCCCGAGGATGATATTTATCCCTTGTGTAAAAGGAACTTCTGTTTTCTTGACAAAACTCTTGAATCCATGCATCACCAGTTTTTTTATGTGGACCATGCGATGAGAAATGAATTGAGGTTTTTAAGATTTGGCTCATTTCGTTAGGATATTATGAGCCACTCAGAGCAACTTTCTTTGGCCTAGATTTTTAGAAGCGTTTTTCCAAGTTATCCAGGATTTTCGAAAGATTCCTTTGTCTTTGTATCTGTTTGCATATCTCTGAAGAAATCTTTGTGTTGCAGGGTCAGAGGTATAGCCAGAGCCAGCTTCATCTCCATATTTTTTCCTAATTTTGTCCATTTCTTTTTCTCTTTCGCTTTTTGCAAGAATTGAAGCAGCTGAGACAATCACATGATTTTTGTCTGCTTTGTGCTCACATGAAATTTCAAGATTTGAAAGTTTTTTTATTTTTGTCTTTAAGAAATCTTTCCATTTTACTAAAGAAGTTGAAGGGCAATCAAGAACAATTTTTATTTTTTCGTCATCTTTATTTAAGTTATTTATTATTTTAGCACATGCAATTGCCTCGACTTCATTCAACTTTATCCCTTGTTCCTGCTTTTTGTCAATTTCTTCTGGATGGATAACTTCTATTTTAGAATATTTTATTATTTCCTTTATTTTTTCTGCAAGAAATTCTCTTCTGCGAGTGGTCAGTTGTTTTGAATCCTTCACCCCTAATTTTTTTAGTTTTGATTCCTGCTCTCTGTCAACTAAAACTCCGACGAGAATCATTGGCCCTACCACCGGCCCTCTGCCTGCATCATCAACCCCTATTTTTAACATCTTAATCTGAGAAAAGATTTATATAAAAAGATTGTTATTGGGAATTACGCCACGATCGCGTAATGGTATCGCAGGAGACTGGAAATCTCCGCCTTTCGGGGCATCCAGGTTCGATTCCTGGTCGTGGCGTAGTGCCCGCATCGCATAATGGTATTGCAGCGGACTCGAACTCCGCGTCCTTCGGGACATCTCCGTTCGATTCGGAGTGCGGGCGTAATTTTTGAAAGGCAACAAAACAGATAACAATTATTATAGCGGGGGAAGTTCTATTGAACATAATCCTTGTTAGTTTCGTCTGACCAATGGGAAGACCTGATTTTTAGTGCAACGTTCCGAAGGCAAAAAATCAAAGTTTTTGAGAATGCCGTTTGCATGAATTCTGAAATAATATTTTTTGGGTGGGCTATGTATTAAAGAGACGCGCGCTTTTTTTGGGAGAGAAAAAATATTATTTCCTATTTTGCACCAAAGATGTACCTCTTCGAGGCAGAAAAAAAGAATGCAAAAGAAGAATTAAAATCTGTCAGAAATGGTTTAAATTAGTTGGCTCTGCAAATCAAATATATCCAGAAAAAACAAATAAATTTCTTGAAAAGAAAGTTTTATAAGCCGATAACATTAAATTCTAATAGGCTAGGGTTAAAAAAACTCCAGCATAAGATAGCAGGGTGGAGCAGTCTGGAGTGCTCGTCGAATCTCTTAAGCTGTAAAAGGTTTGGAGGTGCGAAAGGCCCATAACCCGGAGGTCGCGTGGTTCAAATCCCGCCCCTGCTATAACTATTTTTTTCATATGTCTAGCTTGATTGAGATAGAGATTCAAGAATAATAATTGTTAAAAAAAGAATCTTAGATTTAGAAAATAGAAAATGGTGTTTTCAGAGATAGAAATATCTAAGCTCAGGGTGGTTGAAAGTCAGACTTTTTATTCCTTGGAAAATATTTAAAAAGAAATTTTTGTATGTTAATTTATGATTAAAGCAATAATTTTAGATTTTGGAAGTGTTATCTATAAAGCAAAGTGGGAGAAGATGAATGATTTTTTCTTTGAAAAAAATGGATTTAATATTTTAGTTGGAGGAGCAAAAGATCAAGAACTTATTAGAATTTATACTGAATCAGATGTTGGAAAAGAGGATTTTAAGAAATTCTTCTTAAGAATAAAGCCTGACTTAGAAGATATTGAAAAAGTAATAAAAGACTATAAAGAGGGATATTCAAAATTCAAAGTAATAAACCGAGAATTATTATAAGTAATTAAAAAAATTAAAGAAAAAGGAATAAGATTATTTGGGTTCACAGATATTAAAAAAGAGCACTATGATTCTAATATGGAATCTGGAATTTATGGGGGTTTTGAGGAGATATTTGCTTCATTTAAATTTGGGTGTCTAAAATCAGATCCAAGAGCATTTGAATTATTAACAGAGAAACTTAAAGAATATGGCCTAAATCCAGAAGAATGCTTATTTATTGACGATCGTCTAAAAAATATTGAAAGAGCAAAAGAAAAAGGGTATAATACAATACACTATCAAAATTTTCCAGGAGTAGAAGAAATAAAAAAAGAATTAAAAAAAATATTTGTTTTCTGAAGTATCTAAAGTATTTTCTCTTTCTTCAATTAAATCTTTGTATTCAAGTGAATCTTCTAAGTTAGTTCCTTTTCTTTCTAATTTTCCGAGTAGTTCTGCTTCTTTTGATAAAGATAAAATTGATTTTCTTTATTTCTTCAAGGTTTGCAGAGTCAAGCATTAGCTCCATAAACAAAAGAAAGTTTAGAATTTTATAAATGTTACTATTTTATAGTTATTAAAGTTATTTCTAAAAAATTGGTTGTTTGCTTTTATGACAAATTTCGAGAAACAAAAAAAGAGAATAATATCTTCACTAGGTTGATTTTACCAACCGCTAACGCACCAGAGAACCTAAAAAATAACTTTTATAAACCAAGAACATTAGATATCAGTATGCCTCGGTCGCATAATGGTATTGCACCAGATTGCTATCAAATTTGAATAAATGCAAAAATCTGGACCCTTCGGGGTGCGTAGGTTCGATTCCTGCCCGAGGCGTTTTAAATCTTTAATTCAACCCAAATCAAATAATGGTCCGAGATTTGTGTTGTGATTTGTTTTTTGTAAATTCCATCTGACTTGTATTCTGCATAAGCATCGTTGTTTAGAAGAATTCTGTCATAAGCGCAATTTGTCGATGATGAAGTTGTATCTTCATTGTCTTTTATCAACCAGTTCCAATCATCAAATTCAGTTTCTCTTTTGTTGTTATAATAAGTGCAATCTGCATTCAGGTCTCCTAAGACAATTACATTTCCTGTCCTGACAACAACACCCTCTAAATGGTTCAATTCTCCTTGTGTATCGTCAGGTTTTGTATGAATGTTATATATTATTAATTGAGACCCATTGACATTAAAATCTGTTCTTATTGGCGGGCGCTCCCATCTGTCTTGTGAATTTGGAGTATAATCATAGAAATTTGTTAGATTGATTTCGTTTTGGTAAATCACCCCATACTGTTCCTTATAGTTTGTTCTTCCTGCGCGGGTTGATGTGAGACATGAGTAATTTTCTAACATTGAGCAAAGTTTTGGAAATGCTGTTTCTGGTTTATCACGAATTTCCTGGACAAAGATTATATCATAATCATCAATAACAGAAGCATAGAGATTCATTAATTCAGAATCAGAAGCCTTTGCCTGTCCGAAAACCCCTAAATTCCAGTTTGCTATCTTAATTGTGTCACCTGAATAATAAGTATCGTAAGCGGTATATCCTCCTGTTAGGATAACTAAGAATATGATTATTTTAATTAAGGTGTTTAGGATTTGCTTTTTCATTTTTTAAAATATATTATTGGATATATAAAAGTTGATAAAATATCTCTCATAAATACAAATGATGGAACACTCCTTTAAAAGAGAAGTTAAGAGAATGGGGAAGGGATATTTGTTTATTGTGGCCAATTAAGATTAAGACCTTCTAAAAAAAGTGAGTTTGAAGAAAGAACGAGAGTATCAATGATGTTTACTGATTTGATATTCAGACAGAGCCAGGATCTATCGAGGAGATATGTTTTTAATAATTTAATAGGATATGACGTCTGACACACAAGTAATTAATTATATTGGGACATTGCCTATCTTTTTCCATTGGATATAATTGTCTTCTAGAGCTTGAATAATTTCTTGACGTTGTTCTGCTCTTCCAAGACCTTTCCAATCAAGAATAACAAAGTCAACTTCTTCTTGTGTTTTATCAATTGCCTCTTTAATCATTTCTTTTGTTAAGGGAAGTGCATATTGAGGGATAATATGGGAGATTGCAACGTTTGATTTTAACTGGATTTTGTTGAAGTTCGGACAGTAGTGTGGTCCGCCAATTCCAACTACAATCTCATTATAAGGGTTTTCTGTGAACTTCCTAATTGTCTCTGAAATCGTCTTAGCGACGACAAAAGCGGCTCTCCTGTCATTCCACTCTGTTTCTGTTGAGCCGATTTCAATAAAGATACACGGCTTATTAATCAGTGGCCCGTGATGAGTGCTTTCAAGAGTGATGTTGTAATTTTTAAGCTCGTGCTCTTTTGCAACTGCGTGGAGCTTTTCAAACATTTGTTTCTGAAACAAGGCAGAGCTCGGACAAACTTGTTCTGGTTTGCCACCTAAGTCCGCGTTTCTCCAGTTTCCTGGAGCATGAACAGAAAGACTCTTCTCTTTTCTTGAAGATTCGTGTTTTGATGCAAAAATTATAAAATCATATCCATTTATTCTGTTTTTATCAATGCTAAAATCATCAACTATTTCTGTGTCAATAAGATAAAAATCAAAGCTTGGAGAATCTTTCATCGAAGCCATTAGTGGATTTCCTCTGAATTGAGAGAGTGCTGTTGTAATATTTATTCCTGCTTTGTCTAACTTGCTTGCGACTATGAGATATTTTTTGTACATAATTAATTATAAAAACTATATTTATTAAATATTTATATGCAAGAGTTTATAAAAATATTAATTGGGATAGTTGTGTTAGGAATTGGAATTCCAATTGGAGATTTATTAGCACATTTTACAAAAGAAGAGCTAAAATCAGGACAAATTTGGTTTAAGTTGATAATTGTTTTAAGTCTGATTGGAGGGGTTGTTGGATTAATTCTCGGAAATGATGTTTTGATGTTTAGTTTGTTTTTTATTGGGGTTGTTACGAGTCGAAGTTTGAGGAAATTTTATCAATGATGAAAATTTTATAATAATTGTTTTTAATGGAATAGTTGATATGCGAGTGTAACGAGCAGGTAAAGTTATAAACTCCATTTATTCTCTATAATTATGCTCTATATAATTGGTCTGGGATTAAACCTGAAAGGGATTTCTGTAGAAGGGTTTGAGATTGTGAAACGATGCAAAAAGATTTATCTTGAAGGTTACACAGTTAATTTCCCATATGCTGGAAATGTTTTGCGCGAGTTTATCGGGAAGAAGATTGAACTTGCAGACAGAGAAAAAGTTGAGGGGCTGGAGATTGTTGACGAGGCAAAGAAGAAAGATGTTGCCCTGCTTGTTTATGGTGCGCCCCTTATTGCTACAACACATATTGCTCTACTGGATGAAGCGAAAAAATCACGGGTTAAGTGCAAGGTTATTCATGCTGGGAGTGTTCTTGATGCTATTGCAGAGACTGGTTTGCAGTTGTATAAATTTGGAAAGATTGCAAGTATGCCTGTGTGGAAAAAAAATTTTGAACCAACTAGTTTTACAGATGTTATAAAAGATAATCAAAAGATTAGGGCTCACTCGCTCATACTTGTTGATATTGGCTTGCCATTTGAAAAAGCAATTGAGCAACTTGAAAAAGCTCTTCAGGATTCTGGGATTAAGCTGGGCCAGTTTTTAGTTTGCTCCATGCTTGGCACAAAAAACAAGAAAATCTATCTCAGGACTTTGAAAGAGTTTAAAGAGTATAAAATCCGCAAGCCATTTTGTTTTATTATCCCTGGAAAAATGCATTTTGTTGAGGAAGGATTTCTAAGGGGATTCAGGGATTAACTTTAAAAACTTCGTATCATTTTTTCTAACATGGCTGGAGATAATAAAATAAATAGGGTAATTATCTTAGCCATTGCTATAATTTCTATAATTGTTATTTAATTGCAATCTTGGTTTTCTGAGGTTGCGTGGAGTTTAAATGTTATATTTAAAAATAAAAAAAGCTTTGGAGGGATAAGATGTATGATTTTAAAAAAGTAGAAGAAGATATCTTAAAGTTTTGGGAAGAGAAAAAGATATTTAAAAAACTGAGAAAGAAGAATAAAGGGAAAGTAAAGTGGAAGTTTATTGACGGGCCGATAACTGCGAATAATCCTATGGGGGTGCATCATGCTTGGGGGCGGACGTATAAGGATTTGTTCCATAGATTTAAAGCGATGCAGGGTCATGAGATGAGGTATCAAAATGGGTTTGATTGTCAGGGGCTTTGGGTTGAGAGAGAAGAGGAAAAGAGTCTTGGTTTGAAGAATAAAGAGGACATTGAAAAATTTGGGATTTTGAATTTTGTAAAGGCGTGTCGAAAACGAGTTGAGAAGTTTTCGGGGATACAGAGAGACCAGAGTATTAGACTTGGTATGTGGATGGATTGGGATAATAGTTATTACACGATGACTGATGAGAATAATTTGCATAATTGGTTTTTGTTGAAGAAGTATTTTGATCTAGGGCGGTTGTATAAAGGCGAGGATGCGGTGCCGTGGTGTCCACGATGTGGGACTGCGAGTTCAAAGCACGATATTGTAACAGAAGGATATAAGGAAGTGACCCATAAAGCATTATTTATGCGATTTCCTATTAAAGGAAAGGAGAAAGAATATTTTTTGATTTTCACGACAACGCCATGGACTGTTCCTGCAAATGTTGCGATTGCTGTTAATAGTGATTTGGATTATGTTAAAGTTGAGAGTGATGGGAAAAAATATTGGATGGCTGAGTCGCGGTTGGAAGAGTTGAAAGGGAATAAGAAAGTTTTGGAAAAGAAAAAGGGCAAGTCGTTGGAAGGGATAGAATATGAAATGCCTTATGCTGATTTTAAGCAACAAAAAGGGTCGCCACACAAGGTTGTGTTATGGGAGATGGTTTCTGGTGAAGAGGGAACTGGGATTGTTCATATTGCTCCTGGATGTGGGGCAGAAGATTTTAAGTTGGGAAAGAAGTTGAAGTTTCCTGCGATTTCTCCTTTGAATTATGCTGGAATTTATGGAGAAAATTTTGGAGAGTTTTCTGGAAAGAAATATTCTGAAGTTAATTCAATGGTTTTGAAAGATTTAGAAGAGAGTGATTTTGTTTACAAGATTGAGAATATAACTCACAGGTATCCGCATTGCTGGCGTTGTGGAGAGGAGTTAGTTTTTAGGTTGGTTGATGAATGGTATATTAAGTGTAAGGATATTCGGAAGAAGTTGGTTGCGGCAAATGAAGGGGTTGAATGGTATCCAAAATATGGAAAAGTTAGGCAGAAAGATTGGTTTGGGAATATGGGAGATTGGTTGATTTCCCGGAAAAGGTATTGGGGACTGCCACTGCCAATTTGGGAGTGCGAGTGCGGCGAGGTTGAAGTTTTTGGAAATCTTAAAGAGCTAAGGAAACGGGCGATTGATAGGAAAAAGGTTGATAAGCTCCCTGAGTTACATAGGCCGTGGATTGATGATATTACGATTAAGTGTAGGCAGTGTAAGAAGGAAGTGCGGAGAGTGAAGGATGTGGGGGATGTGTGGCTTGATGCAGGGATTGTGCCTTTCTCGACGCTGAACTATCTTAAGGACAAGAAGTATTGGCAGAGATGGTTTCCTGCTGATTTGATTTCAGAGAACATGCCTGGACAATATCGTGGATGGTTTAATGCAATGTTTTGGGCGAGCGAGGCAATAACAGGTAAGGCGATGACAAAAGCTGTGTTTGGTTATGAGACTTTGAAAGATGAGAAAGGTGAGGAGATGCATAAGAGTAAGGGAAATGCGATTTGGTTTGATGATGCTGTTGAAAAGATTGGAGCAGATATTATGAGGCTGCTTTACTGTCTGCAAGATCCAAGCCAAGAGTTGAGATTTGGATTTAATGTTGTTCGCGAGCCAAAGAGCAATTTGAATATTTTGTTTAACATACAGAGACTTGTTGAAGCAGAAGGAAGGACTGGTGTTCGGAAGATTGAGGACAAGTGGATTCTTAGTAGATTAAATTCATTGATCAAAACTGTTACCAAGGAATTGGAAAAGCTTCATCCGCATTTGGCAACACGGGCCTTGAAAGATTTTTGGTTGGATGATTTGAGCAGAGGCTATATTCAATTTGTGAGGGACAGGCTTTCTGCAGAAAATAAAGAAGCGAAGTTTGTTTTGGGAGAAGTTTATGTAACATTGGTTAAGTTATGTGCTCCATTTATTCCGTTCATGACAGAAAAGATTTGGCAAGGGCTTAGGGAGAAGAAAATTATGATAGAAGAAAGTGTACATCTTGCGTCATGGCCGCGTGAAGATGAAAAGAAGATTGATAAAGAGCTTGAGATAGAAATGAAACATGTGTTATTGGTTATTGAAAAAGGTTTGGCTTCAAGAGATAAGTTGAAGATTGGTCTAAAATGGCCTTTGGCTAAAGCTGTAATCAAAACAGAGAATAAAATTAGAAAAGAGTTTGAAGAGATAATTAAATCTCAATTGAATATTAAAAAGATTAAATTAGAGAAGTCGAAAAAGTTTGAAGTTACGTTTGATACAACCATCACTTCTGAACTTGAGGCAGAAGGTTATGCACGTGATTTGTCAAGACAGATTCAGGCATTCAGGAAAAAGCTTGGTCTGCAAAAGACTCAGAAAGTTGAAACAGTTATAATAACTGACGAGGGATTCAAGAAGATTCTAGAAACACAGAAAAATTTTATCGCCGAGAGAACGAATTCCAAAAAAGTCGAAATTGTTACAACTGAGAAGGAAAGATTTAAAAATAAAGCTGGCTTTAGAATTAAAAATAAAAGAGGGCAAATCTGGATTAAATAACTACCTTAAAGTAATCCTTATAATTCGCTCTTTCATCATAACAATCTTTAAAAATAAAAGAAGACAAAAGATAATAACATGATAGTTAAAGAAGAATTTTTAAGCCGACTGAGGAAAATTTTTGATTTGAATCTTTATGAAGTAAAAGTGTGGACTGCTTTATTATCGCGGGGGACTTCAACAGCAGGAGAGTTAAGCAATATTTCAGATGTTCCGCGTTCAAGGACTTATGACATTCTGGAGAGTCTTGAAAAGAAAGGGTTCATTATTATGAAACTTGGGAAGCCAATCAAATTTGTTGCCCTTAAACCAGAAGAAGTTGTTGAAAGAGTCAAGAAAAATCTTATAAGGAATGCAAAAGAAAGGTCAGAGCGTTTGGAAAAATTAAAGGGCGATGAGGTTCTTGAGGAACTGACTACACTGTTTACAAAAGGGATTAAATTTGTCGAGCCTTCTGATTTGTCTGGAAGTTTGAGGGGCCGGCAGAATTTGTACAATCATCTTGACATGCTAATTGGAAGTGCAAATCAGACAGTAACAATTGTAACAACCTCGGAAGGTCTGAATAGAAAACTTGAAGCACTGATGCTAACATTAGAAAAGTGCAAAAAAAGAGGAATCAAGGTCAGAATCGCTGCACCAATTGATAAGAATAACCTAAAGATTGCCAAAGAATTCAAAAAGGTTGCAGAGATCAAAAACCTGGATAAAATCAAAGCAAGATTTGTTATTGTTGATTCTTCACAATTAATGTTCATGCTTCTTGATGATGAGAAGTTCCATTCTAACTATGATGTCGGTATTTGGATTAATACTGAATTTTTTGCAAAAGCTCTGGAACAAATGTTTGAGCTTGCGTGGAAAGAGATGAAACCTGTAAGGTAGATTTCACTCATGATATCAAACTAACGATTGTCCAATACATTGAAATATCTTTATGTCCATTACTTCTTGCGTAGCATCTAAGCGAAGCCAGATACGGAGTGAATTTTATCCAATAACATCTCATAAGATAATACACAACCACTTTCTTAACTTCAACTTAGAGTTTTTTTTAAGAATATTTTGTTTTGAAGGAACTGCAAACAACCTGTAATCTTTGTTTCAAGAGAGATATGCCCCTAGCCAGCCCTTTTATTATTTCTGTTGAGTTAGGATTAGCGAGCACCCATAAGATTCAAAATAAATTTCCATAAATAAAAAAAATAAAATCTTAATAAATCTTTCATTCAACTCTAAAAATAAAATTAGAGAAATAGTTTAAATAAAAAGGAATAATATTATTTCCTTATTA
>NZBV01000004.1 GCA_002686355.1 Candidatus Pacearchaeota archaeon
AATAAATAGAAAAACTAAAACAAGTAAAATTCATAGTAATTCGCAATTCTCACAGAGAAAAAGATTCTTCTGATTTTATCAGATTTAGGCATGTGAAAATAAGAAGTTAGGAAGACATTGAATATCATTACTTAATTGGCAATGGGAAGATTACAGAAGACGGCAAACTGTATAAAGGTCGCTCTAAAAAACTCCAAGGGATTCATGTCTATGGACACAATAAAAATTCAATAGCAATATGCTTAATTGAAAACCTTGATGAAAAACAACCAACAAAAAAACAAATGCAAACATTAATCAGATTTTTAAGAAAAAAAGTAAAACAATACAAAATCCTCTATGGGAACATCAAAGGGCACAAGGAATCCCCAACTGCTACAGAATCCTGCCCTGGAAAATTTATAGATTTGAATGAAATTCGGAGTATGGTGTTAAAGTAATTAAAAAATTATATAAACCCCAAAACTCTTGGTTATTGATTATATTAGCTCATAAATTTGCCACGATGGATAATACCTCATAATCAACTCTGTCAAATTATTCGTTTAACAAATTTATTAACGCGAAAAATATGACGAAGTCTGTTTTGAGCTGGTCAATCACTTGCCAGCACTTGATTTCAAATCAAAAAATGCCAAATCTAAAAGGAACACAAACTGAAAAAAATCTTCTGAAAGCATTTGCAGGCGAGAGTCAGGCAAGAAACCGCTATACTTATTTTGCATCTGTTGCAAAAAAACAGGGCTATGAACAAATAGCTTCGATATTTTTAGAAACAGCTGAGGATGAAAAAGAGCATGCAAAGATTTTTTTTAAACATTTACAAGAATCAGGGGGTGAACTCCTAGAAATCTCAGCAGAATACCCAGCAGGAAAAATTGGAACAACCGAAGAAAACTTGTTAGCAGCTGCGGAAGGGGAAAAAGCAGAATGGGGAACAATTTATCCAAATTTCAAAGAAGTTATAGAAAAAGAAGGTTTTTCAAATATTGCAGAATCCTTTAAAGAGATTGCAGAAGTCGAAGAAAAACACGAAAAACGCTATAGAAAACTTTTAGAAAATGTCAAAAACAAAACAGTTTTTAAAAAATCATCATCAGTTGAATGGAAATGCAGGAATTGCGGTTATGTCCACAAGGGAGACACAGCACCAGAATCTTGTCCTGCATGCAAACACCCTCAGGCATATTATGAATTACTAGCGGAGAATTATTGAAATGACCTCTCTAAACCAAATCTGGGGATGTGAAGCTTGTGGAAATATTGTAACAATTCTTCATAAAGGAATAGATGCACTTGTCTGTTGCAATCAACCAATGGTTCTACAAAAAGAAAACACGATTGATGCTTCACATGAAAAACATATTCCAATTATTGAAGGAAATAAAGTAAAAATTGGTTCTATCGAACACCCGATGGAAGAAAGTCATTATATTGAATGGATAAGTGCAACAGACGGAAAAATAACGGCAAGAGTTTTCTTAAAACCAGGACAAAAACCAGAAGCAGAATTTTGCTTCGCCCCTATCGCCGCTAGGTGTTACTGCAATTTACATGGTTTGTGGACGAGCTCTTAGAACAGTAACAAAATTAAGGTACCAATAACAACTTTTCTTGGAGAAAGTAAAGTTCTTAAATATTTATTTCTTAAATCTTAAAAGAGAAAAAATGATTAACATATTTTATATAATAGCAATCATCGGACTTCTGTCCATAATATCTGGGACTCTAATCATGTCCAGTAAGCTAAAAGCCAGAAGAAGATATGCCTTTTCATTGCTTTTAACTGGAGGAATCGGACTGCTAGTTTATAGTATCTACATAAGAGACATCATCTTTATCACTCTACAATCAGTTTATATTCTAATAACCATCTACGGCTTATTTAAAATCTATAAAGGCCATATACATCTTAAGATAATAAAATGAAATCCAAAAAACTTGCAGAATTTTATGAAGAGGCTTCGAGCACTACAAAGCGTCTGGAAAAGATTAAGATTCTTTCTAAATTTTTGAAAGAGCTATCTGAAAATGATAGGGATGTTATGTACTTGTTATTAGGAGATATTTACCCAGAATACAGTGAAAAAAGAATTGGGATAAGTAATCAGCTGGCAATAAAAGCGATCTCAAAAGCAACAGGAATAGGGTCCAAACAAGTTACAAAAGAATGGAAGTTGATAGGAGATTTAGGAAAGGTCGCTGAAAAACTTACAAAAAAGAAAAAGCAGGCAACATTGCATACTGCTCAAACGCTGACAACAAAAAAAGTTTTGGAGAACTTAAGAAAGCTTCCTGAATTAGAAGGTAAAGGAACCGTAGGGAAAAAACTTTCTTTAATAACTGAATTGCTAAGCTCTGCCACTCCAATAGAAGCCTTATATTTGATTAGGACATTGATTGGAGATTTGAGAATAGGGATTAAAGAAAGTACTGTGAGAGAATCAATGGCATTGGCATTTTTCCCGGGCCTTGACAAAGATGGAAAGAAAAAAGCGGCAAAGAAAATTCAAGACGCAATTGACAGGACTAATGACCTTGCAGCAGTATTTGATATTGTAAGAAAAAAGAAATTAGAATCTCTGGACAAATTGCCCCTCCAAGTAGGCAAGCCTATCAAAGCCATGCTCGCACAAAAAGTGAATACTATTGCAGATGGATTCAAGGTGGTAGGAAAGCCTTGTGCAATTGAATACAAATATGACGGCTTCAGGTTACTAATCCATAAAAAAGACAAAGAGGTAATCTTATTCACAAGACGTCTGGAAAATGTGACTAACCAATTTCCTGAAGTTGTTGAGTATGTTCAAAAATATGTCTCAGGCAAATCATTCATCCTTGACTCTGAAGCAGTTGGTTTTGATAAAAAAACAAAAGAATACAAACCATTCCAGAGTGTAAGTCAAAGAATACGAAGGAAGTATCACATAGAAAAACTTCAAAAAGAGCTTCCTATTGAGGTGAATGTTTTTGATATTATTTATTATGAAGGAAAGCCCCAACTTGACGAGCCGTTTGAAAAAAGAACAGCCCTAATCAAAAAGATCATAAAAAATCATCCTTACAAAATTGTTCATTCAAAAGGAATCATAACAGATTCAGAAAAACAGGCAAAAAAATTCTATAAAAAAGCACTCGCAGATAATCAAGAAGGAATTATGCTTAAAAATCTCAAAGCAGAGTACCAGCCAGGAAGCAGAGTCGGCCATATGCTTAAGATTAAGCCAGAAGAAAGAGATTTAGATCTAGTTATCACAGGGGCAGAATACGGAACAGGAAAAAGATCGGGCTGGCTTTCAAGTTTTATTCTCTCTTGTAGAGACGGGAACAAAGGAGAATATCTGGAAATAGGAAAAGTTGGGACAGGAATAAAAGAAAAAACTGAAGAAGGAACATCTTTTGAAGAGCTGACAAAAGAATTAACTCCTTATATCATTGAAGAAAAAGGCAAGTCAGTCAAGATAAAACCGAAGCTTGTTGTTTCAGTTACCTATCAAGAAATCCAAAAATCCCCCAATTACAACTCAGGTTTTGCTTTGAGATTTCCAAGACTAACTGTCTTAAGGCCAGACAAGTCAATAAAAGAAATCGCAACACCCGAAGAAATCAAAAAAGATTTTGAAAATCAAAAAAGAAACTGGCGATATGGATGACAAAAGGATTTTGTTAACTTCTTGAGCCTCTCTAAGCAAATCAAGATTAACTTAATCTTCTAAAGAAAAAATACATCTCAAAACATATCTATCTGCCAAATCATAATTGACCAACCATTGAAGCTAAGAAAGATTCGACACAATCTCCCATAAGTTTAGTTCTTTTAAATACCTGAAGGAGTTGTAACTAGGGTGACCTTCATCTCCTTGCCCCCCTCAAACGCTGTGGAGTAATCTCCTAAGTCTTGAGAATCAATCAAATTATCATCTGTTTCTTTAAATGAACTAGTCATAAAGAATAAAGAGGTAATTGGATTTAGAAGAATTATTATCATCTAAAACATATTTCAAAAAAACTATAAACTCTTTTATCTTCTATAAAAACATGAAATTCCCAGAACTTCAAAAGTACATCTCCCTTGTATTAAAACTGATATTGATAATCTCGATAATAAACTCAATCTATTTCCAATTATGGCATCTAGCATCAACCAGCATTTTTCTTCTTATTCTATTGTTCTCCCCTCAAATCATCAAAAAAAGTTACAGAATCACAACACCAATAGAATTTGAATTTCTGCTGTTGCTTTTCATAATCATCTCATTAATTTTTGGAAAAGTCGGAGGAATCCTGACCCCAATCCTCTTTGGGATTGCAACAAGCTTCATCGGATTCATGATAATGTTAATTTTATACTCAACAAACCAGATAAAAAAGAACTACTTCCTAATAATTCTCTTTGCATTTAATTTTGCAGTTGCATTTGGATTCGGTCTTGAGTTTATTAAGTATTACCTTAAACTATTGTTAGGACACGAGATAACAGATGGGCTATACAAGTACTCAATGAGAAACATGAGTTATGTTATTATTGGCACAGCAATTTCTGCAGTTTCAGGTTTTATCTATATGAAAAAGAGAAAAGGATTCTTAAGGCGAGTTGTAAAAAGATTCACAAAATCAAATCCAGAGCTATTTTCAAGAACAGACTTTCCTGAAGAAGTGGTTCGATTAGTAAAAGAAGGGGAGAACGACAAAAGAGAATTTAAATCAACACTAAGAGTAAACATCCACACAGATGAAATAGACAAAAAAATTGAATATGCTGTGTTAAAAACAATCGCTTCTTTCCTGAACACAAAAGGAGGGACTCTGCTAATCGGAGTATCAGACAGCGGAGAAATTCGTGGATTAGAAAAAGATAGATTTGAAAACAACGATAAATTGAGTCTCCATCTAACAAATCTAATGAAAGAAAAAATAGGGAAAAAATATCTCCCACTCATAAATTTCCAACTGATTTTAATAGAAGGAAAAACAATAATAAAAATAGAATGTCAAAAGAACGACAAACCAGTTTTCATAAAAACACCTTCAGGAGAAGAAGAATTTTATATTCGTGCAGGACCTTCGAGCTCACAGATAAAAGGAAGCGAGCTAGTTGAATACATCGATAAGAAATTTGGGAAAAAGGATTAAAAATTATCCTCCTAAAATATCCTCAATCACATCATCCGAATGAGTTCTTTTTCTCCAAGATAATTCAAAACAATAATGACTTGTTTCATAATAGAAAAGTCGTCTTAAATTAATTGTTGTCTTAAAAAGATATATTTAAATTTTCTCATCAAAGCCTTTATAAGTGAATTTTTCTATCTCTATCTATAAAATGCCAAAAAAATCGCCAAGCAATTACAAAGTCCAGAATATTGTGGCAACAACTTCTCTAGAAAAACCGATTCCATTGACAAAACTTGCAAGAACCCAACCGAATACAGAATATAATCCAGAAACTTTTCCAGGACTTGTCTTGAGGATCAAACAGCCAAAGTCAGCAGTACTGGTCTTTTCATCAGGAAATCTCGTTTGTACAGGAACAAAATCAGTCGTGCAAGTAAAACAGGTTATCCAAGAAGTGATCAAACAACTGAAAAAAATAAATGTCAAGATAACTGCGAAACCAAAGATTACAGTCCAGAATATTGTCGCATCTGGCACAATTAACCTGAAGCTCAATCTGAACTTCCTTGCATTAGAAATGGAAAACACAGAATATGAACCAGAACAATTTCCAGGTCTTGTCTACAAATTAGCAGAACCAACTGCAACCTTTCTTCTTTTCAGCAATGGAAAACTTGTCTGCACAGGAACAAAAGACAAAGCACAGCTTGAAGACAGCATGAAGCAGCTTTTAAAAAACGTGAAGGTAGCACTGAAGAATTATAAGCGATAGACCAAAAACCACTCTTGAATTCTCATAAATCTATAAAAACTTAACAGATCTCTAATAACTATGGACGGAAATACAAGGCCTAAAACAGAAGAGTTAGTGATTGAAGCAAAGAATTTTTTTGAACTCCACAAAAAAGAACTGGGAGAATCAATCAGAAAAGGGAAAAATGTAATATATCTTGATTTTATGAAACTAACAGAATTTTCAAATAAAATCTCTGACGAGCTCCTGGCAAACCCCGAAGATACTCTAAGAATCATTGAACTTGCAATTGAAGAATCTGGTTTAGTCAGTAATGTAAGGGTGAGGGTATTCAATCTCCCAAAAAACCAGGAAATAAAAGTCAGAAATATTCGTTCTCGTCATTTAAATGAAATAATTGTAATTGAAGGCATCATAAGACAGGCTTCAAGTGTTCTGCCTCAGGTTGTAAATGCAAAGTTTGAATGCCCAAGTTGCGGAACAGTCATTTCAGTTTTACAAATGGAAAAAAAGTTTCGGGAACCAGCAAGATGCTCTTGCGGAAGAAGAGGCGGATTTAAATTACTAAGTAAAGAAATGGTGGATACCCAAAGACTTGTTGTTGAAGAATCCCCTGAATCATTATCCGGGGGAGAGCAGCCAAAAAGGATAGACACTTTTGTAAAAGAAGATTTAGTTGAGCCAAAAATGGAAGAAAAAACCACTCCTGGTGCAAGAGTAAAAATAATTGGAGTCTTAAAAGAAGTTCCTGTTCCTTTAAGCACAGGTGGGCTTTCAACAAGATTTGCACTTGCAATTGAAGTAAACAATATAATCCCTCTTGAAGAAACATTTGAAGAACTCGACATTACAGAAGAAGATGAAAGACAAATCCTTGAACTCTCGCAAGACCCTCAGATTTTTGAAAAGCTTGCAAAAAGCATCAC
>NZBV01000005.1 GCA_002686355.1 Candidatus Pacearchaeota archaeon
AAAAAGAAAGTTAAGAAAAAGGCAACTAAGAAGAAAAAGAAACGTAGATAACTTTAATAATTTTTATTTTATTTTTTGATTAATTTTATTTTTTAATTCTTTTCTCACTTTAATTTCATCCTTGGGGTTTGTAATGCCGAGCCATTTTTCAGGTGTGAAATAAGATTTCATTTTTATTTTTCCTTCTTGTATTAATTTTATAAGTTCAAGATTGAGATAACATTCTGATCTTTTATCATCGCTGTTTTGCCGCTTAAATTCATTTAATCTTCCTTTTAATAGTTCAAGGGTTTTTGGATGAAGCCCGAAGATGCTTATGCTTGCTGGGGAATCTTCTTTAAAACTCCTCTCTGTAAAATTCTCTTTGCTTATTCCGACACTTTCTACACCTCCGGTTACATAGCTGTAGTCATCAATCTCGAAAGTTCCTCTATTAACAGTATTTCTCTCTGGTAGCATTTCAATCAATTTTTTTACAACTGTTACATCGTCCTCGCTGTTTCTAAGATGATTCGCCAGAATTTCAAAAGTTTTTCCTCCGAATATGTCATCACCTGATGCTATGACGACTGGCTCATGAATTTTTTTCATTATGCAACAAGCAGCATCGCAAGTTCCCCATGGGCGTTCTCTTTTTTCTTTGTCATATCTCTGAAGAACATATTCTATTGGAATTCCTTTGTAATTGTTTCCAAATTCTTCCTTTAAAGGTTTTTCAGTATGCTCGCCAACGATAAATATTATTTTGTTAAAACCTGCTCTTATTGCTTGATTTAAGGAAATTTCAATTAATTTTTCATTATTTGGACCAACTTTTGCTAGGGATTTTATTTTTCCGCCAAATCTTGAAGAAAGTCCTGCAATCATATAGACGATTGTTAGATTCATGAATTAAAAAACAAGGAATGTTTTATAAATATTTATTTTCTTGTTTGTTTCATTAGTTACTTCTGCTTTACTCACTATCTATGGCTCATAATCGGTTTCGCTAGATTATTCACTTGAAATTGAATTGGCATAAATCATTTATCATAATAAGCAACTGCTAATCTTGATAATAGGTTTTTTATTAACTAAATTTTTGTGAATCTGCGAACACGAGCGATAAATTTTTAATTATAACTTTCTTTTCTAAATGATGCCAACAATTTTAGGAGTCGAGTCAACTGCACATACTTTTGGGATTGGAGTTGTTCGCAATGGGAAAGTTCTTTCTAATTGTAAAAGGGTTTTTACAACTGGTGAGGGCGAAGGCGGGATGATTCCAAATGAGGTTGCGAAGTTTCATTTTAATAACAAGCACGAAGTTTACTTTGAGGCATTGGATGGTGCGAGGATTTATGAAGATGATATTGATGCGATTGCATTTTCGCAGGGACCTGGTCTTGCTCCATGTTTGCTTGAGGGAATGAGGCTAGCAAAGGAATTAGCTGAGAAGTTAGATGTACCCCTTGTTCCTGTAAATCATTGTATTGCGCATCTTGAGATTGGACAGTTGACTGGTGCAAAAGATCCTGTAATGCTTTATGCATCTGGTGCGAACACGCAGATTATTGCTTATGCATCGGGGAAGCACAGGGTTTTTGGCGAGACTCTTGATTTGGGTGTTGGGAATTTTATTGATACTTTTGGTAGATATGCTGGGCTTGGTTTTCCAGCAGGACCTGCGATTCAGAAACTTGCTGAGCAATCAAAAAATTATATTGAACTACCTTATAAGGTTAAGGGGATGGATGTCTCACTTTCTGGGATTCTGACTAACCTGAGGCAGAAAATTGAAAGGATGAATTTAGTCCATCAACTATCTTCTCGGCTACCCTCCCCTAGTTTGCACTCGCCAGAAGCCTATAAGATGAGGATTACAAACAACAAAAGAAATTTTGGTGAGAATGATATTTCAGCGGGACAGCATGACAAAGTTTGGCATGGAGTAATTAATAATCGAATAAAGCGAGGCAAAAGTTTAGATAATTATACCCTTGCTGATTTGGCTTACTCTTTACAAGAAACTGTTTTTGCAATGCTTGTTGAAACTGCTGAAAGAGCATTAGCGCATACTGGTAAAAAGGAGTTGTTGTTAGGTGGGGGGGTTGCGTGCAATACTCGCCTGCAGGAGATGTGCAAGATAATGTGCAGGGAGAGAGGGGCTAAGTTTTTCTTTCCTGAGAATCAGTTTCTTGTTGACAATGCAGGAATGATTGCTTTTTTGGGTGAAATTATGTTCAAATCTGGTGTGAAAGAGAAAGATCTGGATAAGATTGATATTAAGCCAAGAGAGAGGACAGATGATGTGGCGATTAATTGGAGAAAATGAGTATACAAATTATTAAAAAGAATTAGCATTTTATTTTTTATGGGTATTTTAGTAAAAGTTGGGAATTTTAATAATAAAGGGTTTGGATGTGCGGATTCTGCAAAGTGGGAGGAGATTATTGAGGCTTGCCCAATTGTTGAAGAGGTTTTTCGTAATGAATATTCTAAAGACGGAGGTGGGAACATCTCTCCTGGGAGATATTTTGTGAAGTATAGCGATAAAAGGTTAAGAAGTGTTATGAGTGAGTTGGATAAATTTAAAGATAATCTTAGTTTTAAAAATGGAATTTATGATTTAACTGAAAAGATATGGAAAACTGTTCATAATTCAATGTATCTAAAGAAAGATTTAGAAGTTCAAGTTTTGTGGAGTGAGAAAGTTTTATAAAGTAAAATTTTCTAACTTGTTTATCCAATGACAAAAGTAAATCATAGATTTATATTCGTCCGTCCAAGTGCGGTCGAACGGGAGGATAACTTTTCTCTAATTGGTTGATGTAAAATGGCAATAAATGTATATAGTATCATTGAAAAAGCGTGGAATACTGGTAAGATTGAAAAGGGCACTAATGAGGTGACAAAGGCGATTGAAAGAGGAACTGCAAAGCTGGTTGTTTATGCAAGTGATATTGAGCCAAAGGAAATTGTTCAGCACCTGCCTGTTCTTTGCAAGGAGAAAGGAATTAAATGTGTTGAGGTAGACAGCAAGAAAAAGCTTGGAATCAGCGTTGGCCTTCCTGTTGCAGCTTCGAGTGTTGCTGTGATTGAGGCTGGAGAGGCTGATGGAGATATTGTTGGGTTGAAGTAATATGAATCTTGACAAAAACAGGTTAGAAGAAGAATCCAAATCAATTAAATATGGTAATCTTGTTGATAAAAGTACTTATTTGTTTTTGAGATATGGGGGCTAAGAGCAAGGCAAAAAAAATTAGAGAATTTATAAATATTCATGGTTAATAATCTAACGAGCGCAAGCGAGGAGTAATTAAATATAATAAAAATGGCGAAGCAGCAGAAAATTCAACAAAAGAAACAAACAGGTTCAAAGGGAAGTGAGAAGATTTTAGGTGAAGTTGTGCCTGCAATTGTAGAAGGAATCATTGGAAGGACTGGTTTTCGTGGTGAGATTACGCAGGTGAAGTGTGCTATGCAGAGAGGAAGAGATGAAGGGCGTGTGATGAGGAGAAATGTGAAAGGGCCTGTGAGAATTGGTGATGTTTTAATGCTCAGAGAGACAGAAATTGAGGCGCGAAGAATTAAATCAAAGGTTTCGAAAGGAGCTTATAGTTAAGATGGGTAAGGATTTAGAAAATTTCATCAAGATGGCAAAGAGATCTTTGGAAGAATGCCCTGAAGCAATGGAGATGATAGATAATGTTAAGAGTAAAGATGTGAATGAAGCTGTTAATTCTTTTAACATCTTTCAAAGTTATAAAGTTGGGGGGGAGTTTAAAGTTAAACTTTCTTCTGAAGGAACAGATGTGCCTTTGTTATGGGAGTCTTATCTATTCAAGGGTAAAGGAGTTTACGAAAATGCCTAAGTGTTCGTATTGTGAAAAAGAATATCCAGTTCATAAGGGATTGACACTTGTTTTAAAAGATGGCAGTGTAAGATATTTGTGTTCTGCAAAGTGCAGGAAGAACATGCAAATGAAGCGAAGAAAGGTTCGTTGGATTGCAAAAAGCAAAAAAGTTAAAGAATAATTTTTCGCGATTGTTTGTAGATTTAAAATTCCTCCATCATCCCCTCCCCATACACAAATGAAGCCAAATTGATTAAATTTACTTCATATTTGCGCGAAATTTTCTGAAAAATAGGTAGTGTAAATTTTTTTTTATGATATATACATAATAATATTTATATACTCTCATTCCTATAACTTTATAATTCAAAAGGGGACTATGGTATATAAACGTTTTATTAAAAAAGGGGGGAAAGTTTATGGGCCATATTATTATTCAAGTAAGAAGGAAAATGGAAAAGTTATTTCTCAATATCATGGCAAGACAGAGAGTAGTGTAAAGAATTCTTATAAAAAGTTTTTTCTCTTAGGATTTTTTGTTTTTTTTCTTACTGCATCTTTCTTTTTTGTCAATTATGGGCTAACTGGAAAAGCTAGTCTTGACATAGAATCAAAATATGTCGAGGGAGAAAAGATTAAGGGAAATCTGAAATTTAGTTTAAAGCAGGGAGAACTGATTCCTGTTGATTCTAAAGTTGTTATCCATCTGGGTGATGAGGCCCAAGAATATTTTTTGTCAGAGCTTGTTGATTTAAATTTTACTTCTGGAAATTTTCATGCTGAAGGAGTCACTATTCCTGGAGAAGGTATAGGTTATGGATTGATTGGAAAGAAAAAAATTTACCCCGAAGTTAGTTTTGATTTAAGAATTTTTGAAAAAGAAGTTGAAGAAGCGAGTGAGCAGGAAACAGATGAAGAAGAAATCTCTGAAGAAGTTGATGAGAATGAAGTTAATGAAACAGAAGAAGAGGATGAAGTCGAATCTGAGGAAGAGAGTGCAGAAGAAGAGGGGGAAGAGGTAGAAAGTTCACTAATAACAGGGGAAGTTATTGCAGAATCTTACGAGATTGTATCTGGAACAGTGGGAAGAGAGAATAATTTTGTTTATGAATATGAAAAAGGTAAGATGGTTGAGCTTGTGCCAGGAAGTGTTAGTGTAGACGGCATAATAATTGATGACGGCGCTGTTAATGTAAAATCTGAGAACAAAAAAGTTATTGTCTCAACGAGTTATTATCATGAGGAAGAGGGTTTTGGAGAGGAATATTTAAAAAATAATGAATTGAAATTAGATATGGGTTTTGAGCAGTTTGATTTGGTTGTCCAGAATGATTCTGAGCTTGTTGTTTTGCTTGTTTATGAGGGGATTATTTTAGCTGAGGCATCCGAGGTGCTGAGTGTTGTGAGTGAGGTTGTTGAAGAGCCTGAAGTGGGGGAGGAGCCAGAGGAAATTGAAGAAGGGCCGGAAGTAGTTATGGATGAGACAATTATCTTTGTTGTAGAAAATTTTACAGCGGAATTTAATATCTCTACCATCCAATATGGTGCTGTGCTCAATAAAAATGTTAAGTGGAAGAAGAGTATTAAGACAACTGATGCTATTGATTTGAGAGTTCA
Source organism: Candidatus Pacearchaeota archaeon (assembly GCA_002686355.1). Taxonomy (GTDB): domain Archaea; phylum Nanobdellota; class Nanobdellia; order Pacearchaeales; family GW2011-AR1; genus ARS1301. The sequence continues at coordinate 5,454 of NZBV01000005.1, forward strand.
GATTCCTAAAAATGCTGAAAATATTGCTGTTTATAAATTAAATGAGGTTCTGGAAGAAGTTGAAGAAAGCAATGAATCATTGGATGAACCCGCTGTTGGTGAAAATTTAATAAAAATTATTAATGAAACAGCTTCTGAGAAAAATGTTACAGGAGTTGTTAATGAAACATCAAACGAATCTATTGGCAATGAGACTACAGAAATTAGTAGCACAAGTGAGGATGATGAAACAAATGTGATTGTAGTAAATCAAACTAATGTGAGCATTGGAAATAAAGTTGTGCTTGAGGAAAAAGTAGAGGAAGAAATAGAGAAGGAGAAACAAAACTCAAAAATAACTGCAGAGGTTATTTCCGGAGAGATTTTAGCTGAGATTGATTTGGCAGAAAGTTCTTCTTTTTTCAGTTTTTTTGGGAAAATTTTCAAGTCATTAACAGGGAGGAGTATTGTTGTCGAAGAGACTGAAGAGGTGAAAGAGATCATTATTAATGAGAATGCAACAGAGTTTGAAATTGAGTATGAAACTCCCGGGCCTGTTGCAATTGAGGAGAATACTGGATTTGGAAAGAGTGTGATAGTTTCATCTAAAGTGCATTATGAAAATATTTTGGCCTATTCTGAATTGCCCAGATCTGTCCCTGAAAGTAAGGTTAAGCTTTATCACATTGTGAATGGTTCAAGAGTTGAAGTTGATTTTGTTGGTTACTCTGTTGATGAGACTGCTATAAATGACACTTTGGTCTCTGAATTGACTAAGGAAAAAAATCAGACAGATGTTCATCAAGCTAACAAGAGCAGTGCTGTTTTTGGAATTACAGGAAATGTTGTTGAGAAGAGTTTGAATGAGGAGATTATTCCTTCCCTTCCACTAACAGAAATAATTGAAACAACTTCTCAAAATGATTCTGATCAATCTTTGGATGAGACAAGTGTTTCTGCGATTAGTGAAACAGAGAGTTCTGCTTCTAATGCAGATGGATCAGTAACTATTATTAGTGGAAATGCTACTGTAGATGGAATTGTTTCTGATGAAATTCCTGTGATTGTTGAGGCAAAGATCAATAAAACAAATACAGAGAAGCTGCTGAACAAGACACCTAAGAAAATGATTTCCTATATCGAATGGGTTGTGCCGCATTTGTCTGACCAAACTTATGAGATAGTAATTGAAATTTCCAATGCAGAACATCTTGATGAGAACCGGATTTTTATTGAGAATATTTATGGAGAGGTTAAGGCAAAGGATGATGTGTGGAGTGATGAGATTAAAGACAGGAGATATGTTAGGGTTACTTTTGAAAAGAACCTGACTGTTGAGAATGACATTACTGTTTATGCAAGGGATGCTGGTTTGTTTGGGAGTTCAAACATTGAGATTTATCTTGAGGGCAGAGACGAGATAATTACAACTATTGAGAACATTGGTGATGAGGGTTGGTATAAAACTTATTTGACAAACATGACAGAGGAGGGTTATGGTACTTTTGATTTAAGAATAGACGGAGGTATTGAGTTTGATTTTATTGTTGATCCTCAGCGTTTTGATACTGCGTGTGCGAATTTTACAGGGACTTATTATCATACAGGTTGTAATGACGGGAATATAACTTTGAGTATTGATAATTCAACAACAAATTATTATTCTCAAGGGAATTATACCTCTAATGCTTTTGATGCAGGTATGACTGTTAGTTGGGATAATGTTAGTTGGAGTGCAATTATTCCTAGTCTAGGTAAAAATTATTTTGGAGATGGTTCAGATGGGGCAGTCACAATTTCAAGCAACACGGAATTAAATATCATAAATAATGGAGGAGATTATGATGGGGATATGGTTGTAAGAAATTATAACTCCCTTGTAATTGCAGATGGAATAACATTAACTACAAACGATTCAGGGAGGGGATTATTGATTTATGTTGAAGGAAATGTTGTTATTAATGGGACACTTTCGATGACTGCAAGAGGTGCAAAAGCAAATCCTGCTAATGATAATGATGGCGATGGTACAACTGTTGGAGCAAATGGAGTAAGAATAGGTATGTTCAAAAGTGGGGAAACAGATACCTTGGCTTCTGCAGAATTTAATGGAACAGGAACAGCTGCAAGAGCAGCAGTTGCAAACCAACCTGCGATTAGTGAGAATGGTAAGGTATTTACTATCGCAAGAGCTGGAGCAAATGGTGGTGCTGGTGGGGTTCCTGTAAATTCTGGAAGTTCAGGTTCTAATGGAGGAGCAGGACAAAGTGGAGGAGGAGGTGGTGGAGGGTCAGATGCGGCTCGTAACTCTGGAGGAGATGGTACAGCAGGAACTGTTTTCTCAGGAGGTACTGGTGGGGGTGGAACAGGA
>NZBV01000006.1 GCA_002686355.1 Candidatus Pacearchaeota archaeon
AACATCCTGGCCAGAAATACTCTCCCTTAACATCATATCCAAAAGTTTCTCCTTTGCATTTTGAAAATCCCCTGACAATGCATAATCAAGAATAATCTTCACATCCTTTGGTTTTGTACTTGAAATAATTGTTGAAATCAGCTCATCAGTTATATTAGAAGACACCGAAGCTGTTGACTGTAAAAGATTAATCGCCCTCCGACAATCCCCTTCACTACCCTCATACAAAATTTCCAAAGCCTCAGGAGTTATTGTTAGGTTCTCTCCTTGAATAATCTTCATCAGTGGCTTTCCCATCTCTTTTTTCTCCAAAAGTTTAAATCTAAAAATAGCACAACGCGATTGGATAGGATCAATTATTTTAGAGGAATAATTACAAGACAAAACAAATCTACAGGTAACAGAATAATTTTCCATGGTTCTTCTCAGTGCCTGTTGCGCTTCTGGTGTTAGTGCATCTGCCTCATCGAGAAAAATGATTTTAAAAGGAACCTCCCCAAGCGACTTTGTCCTTGCAAAATTCTTCACCTTTTCACGAACTACATTAATCCCCCTCTCGTCAGAAGCATTTAACTCAAGATAATTTTCCTTCCAGTTTTTTTTGAATAATTCTTTAACAACAATCAGGGCCAGAGTTGACTTTCCTGTTCCTGCAGGGCCTGCAAACAATAAATGGGGAATATTCATTGAATTCGTCAGTGCCTGAACCCTTTTCACAATCTCGTCCTGTCCAACAAGTTCATCAAATTTAGAAGGCCTATACTCTTCAGTCCAAATTCCACTCACCATAATCAGTTTATCAGCAATTAGTTAATAAAGATTTCTGTGGTGAAATAGAACTTAAACTTCAAGTCTATAAAATTTCTCCTTTTTGTGATTTAAAATCTTTTCCTTGTTCATTGGTTAGTCCATTAGCATACAAATTGTATCAAAATGAACAGAGATGCCAATCTTTGTTAAATGAATTGATTTAGAAGTGTCTCCATTCATTAACTGAAAAATATTATGCTCTGCTTCTCCATATCTTGACCAATAAATCCCCTATCTTAAAAGTGACCAGCCACCCTATTTACTCCTCGCACGTCTCAGTTTCCTCTTTCTCTTCTCCTTCCTCAATCTTTTACGCTGCCATTTCCATCTCATCTGCCAGCGTTTCTTCCATCTCCGACTTGAACGTTTCATAAGAATTTGAGAAAAAATTAATTTTTAAAGTTATCTGCTCCTTGTCACTCCAGCCTTCTCACAATATTTTTCAACAGGGCACCTAGAACACCAAGGAGAAACCGGCTGGCAGGTTGTCTTTCCAAACAAAACAAAAATCCCATTAAATTCTCTCCAATACTTTTTAGGCAGAATTTTCTCAAGTTCTTTTTCTGTTTGTTCTGGTGTTTTTGTTTTAATCCATTCCAAACGATTTGGAATTCTATGACAATGAGTATCAATTGGTAGAACACTTTTTCCAAATGCAAAAGCCAAAACAATATTTGCAGTCTTTGGTCCAACCCCTTTTATAGACAATAACTCATCTTTTATCTTAGGAACCCTTCCATCAAATCTTTTGATTAACTCCCTTGAAACATGCTTTAATGTCTTTGCTTTCTTTTTATAATGCCCTGAAGAAAAAATTAATTTTTCTAATCTTCTATTTGGAAGTTTTGCAATCTCTTCAGGAGTATTTGCAACTGCAAAAAGCTTCTCAGAAACTTTCTCTGTATTTCTATCCTGAGTCCTTAATGACAACAAGCAAGATATTAATATTCTAAATGAATTTGGCTTCTTTCTCATGCGATTTAACATAGTTTTCTTTTTGTAATTAAAATGTTTTTCAAGAACCTGCATTATTTTTGGAATGTTTTTTGTTGGCATTCTTAAAATTACGATACCCTTATTTAGGTTCGTCAAAAGACGAATGAGCAAGGTGGAGATTCCTTTAGGAATTTTCACGCCCAGACCGGACGCTTAGAAAAAGTTTAAGACCCTTACTATTTTTGGGCGTTAAACAATTTCAAGACGCCCCGACCGAGATTTGAACTCGGGTCACCGCCTATCTCCAAAAAGAGTGGTTACGTTGAGACGCTAGACTTCCTCTCTCATCGAGATTTCATCACCTCTCTTGATGAATCTAATCATTGAAATCAAAGTTCTTTGAACTTTTGAGTTTTCACTCAAATCTCAATTGAAGTTTTTTTGAGATTAGAGTTTTATACCCTAATTCAATCGCTAACACACGTATCACTTGAGAGGGCGGCATTCTTGGCCACTGAACTATCGGGGCTTAACTAAGAAAATTCAAGAAAAATCATTTTATAAATTTGACCTTTTTATTCAACTAAGAAAACTTTGTCGTTAGGTCTGACCTTTTCAGACACTTTGATTCCCACATGGTCTCCAGCCTTTGCTTCTTTAACAGATTTCTTTTCTATCTGTATCCCCTTGATATCAATCTCAAAATCAGTTGTATACCCTTTAATACGCACCTTGTCTCCAACTTTCAACTTGCCTGAAAGCTTTATTGCTGCAACACTAACCTTGCTAAAGAAACTAGAAACTGTTCCAACCTCTTTGCCGAGATTTTCTTGTTCCTGTTGGTTTTCTTCCATTATTCACCTAAGAATGAAGGTTATTTAAATTTAATGAAATTGCATAGTCCTCAAAATTGGATCGTGAATTCATTCACGATTCAGGTAGAGCGAATGTGGAATCTCAAATCTAGAAGGTTTAAATCAATAGCCCTGCCAGGATTCGAACCTGGGTCAACGGATCCAGAGTCCGTCATACTTGACCGCTGTACTACAGGGCTTTACACAAAATTCCTTTATATTCAATCTTCATAAGGGTATTAAAACTTAATCATTCTATATCAGAAATATTTTTATACTCTACTGGTTTAGGTTAATTATGGAACTCGGGATGACTTTTTTTATTATCGCTGTCCTGATTGCGGCTATTTGGGTAATCATTGAAATAAAACGTCTCAAACACAAATTATTCGCAATCTTACTTATTAGTTTAATCCTCTTTAGTTATCTCAGTTTCAGCGCGGTACTTAGAAACGAAGAAATAGATTACACAACTATCTCAGGCTTCATGAGTGCTTCTAAAATCTACTTTTCTTGGTTAGGGTCTGTTTTTGGAAATATGAAATCCATAACAACATACGCCATCAAACAGGATTGGGACAACGATAAACCACCCCAAGAAGAGCCAGAAGAATGAAAATAATATTATTCATAATAATCTTTCTAACAATTGGAGCATTATTAATAATAAATAATGATAATCTCTTTTTGACCAATCCTGACAATCTCGAAGAATTCTCAAGTGATTATCTACAATGGTTTGACAAAATTTTTAATAATGCTCAAAAAATTACTGGAGAAGCTGTTAATCTTGAATGGTTGCCTTGAAAATATTTAAAAAGGAGTATATCTTTAATAAAACATGGTGAAAAAAAAGGTGAAGAAAAAAATAGTCAAAAAAAAATCCAAAAGAGTTGCTAAATCCAAAAATATCCAGCCCAATCCTGTGTGGAAATACCTTGTCTTTTTCGTATTGTTATCACTCTTATCTTTAGTTTTATACACTTATTCAACAGAAGAAATATATGTAAATCTATTTTTCTTGATTACAATCATCCTTGGATCTTTAGCAATTGCTTTTCTTATCGCATTTCTAATCTTCTTATTCTTAAATTTAACGAAAAAAAAATAAATCTTTAAGCCTCAGCTGAGATTTGAACTCAGGACCTCTTCATTTTTAGTATAAAATGAGCGACGGAATTTTTAATTCCAGCCTTCATTACCAATGAAGTGCTCTCACCACTGAGCTACTGAGGCAACTGAATCTTCTGATAATAACATATAAAAATATTTCATTAAATTTATAAAACCTATTATTTATCTTCTAAAATGCTTAAACTAGAATCAAGGGATTATATTAGGGCAATCTAACAAATTAAAATGTCTAAAGAAAAAAACAGATTGAAAATATTAAAAGAAGATTACTCAAAATTAAAGGAGAAATATTCGCTTCCGAGTTTTGAAGAGTTGAACAAAGATTTCCAGATTGAAAGGGCTGTAGAAGTCCAAACAGATTATTTAATAAGAGAGCTTCGAAGATTAATGGCTGAAAAATTTTCAAATTATCTCAGGTCAATAGAATCAATAATAAATCCGGTGAATGTTCCAATGTTTGTTTTTTCAATTGTCAAAGCAATGACTTCTGAAGACAAAAAAAGATTGACAACAGCTTATAAAAAACTCGTTGAAATAGAAATAAGTTTGGTGAAAGTTGATGTTGATTTCTCAGAAGATAATGAAGCAGAATTCATAAAAGAAAGTTACTCAGCCTGGCAGGAAATAAAAAAAGATGTTTCAAATTTTGTAGAATCAGTTCAAAAAAACTGGAACAATAAAATAGGCTCTAGTGATAAAGGTTATTTTGGATAAATTCTTCACAATGAAGACACCCCTAACACTTCAAAAATCTTCTCAGTTATCAAACATAAAACCAAGGAAAATTGATGAGTTCCTCCAAAAAAAGATTAATGAGAACTACAAATTATTATTCGAAGCAAAAAGAGAAAGAAATAGAAAAACCATAAAAAAGGTATTAGAGAAAAATAAAATTCTTAACCAAACTTCTCAAACACCCCTCCCAGCCCAATTTCAAATAATGCAACAGGCATTTTAATTTTCCAGTTCTTCAATATCCTTGGATGAACTTCTCCGACAAAACCAGCTGACTTTCCCTCAACAAAAACCTCTGCAACCCTTCCATCAATAAAACATTGTGGAAAATCATCTGCCTCTTTAAATTCTATTTTCAAATCAAGCATTTTAAACAAATATTCAAGAATTTGTTTCGCTTCTGTGAAATTTCCAGGAGCAATTGCCATTGCAAGATTCTCTTCCTCTTTAACCTTATTATTTTGCAAACCAAAAATCCTTCCAATCTCAAAAATTTTCTGAGGATATTCAGAATCTTTATTTTCTGCAAAGATTCTTAGCAAAATATGTGCAAGATTTTTCCTTAAAACATTATACTCTGTTTTTGATTCTTCAACCTCAATTAAATTTTTTTCCTGTTTCTCACTAAGACCCATTTTTTCAATCAAATCTTTTTTAGTAGTCAAATGATAACTCGAGACTTCTAGCAAATTCATTCCAGCCAAAATTTCTGCAATCTTTCTTTTAATAGTTTCATTAGGGTCTTCTTCTCCGATTGTTGAAATGTCTGGAATTTCTGGGATGAAGTTTTCATACCCATAAGCAATTGCAACATCTTCAATTAAATCTACTTCATGCAGGACATCTGTTCTCCAAGAAGGGATTTCAACAGACCCTTTAGAATAATTATATCCCATTCTCTCTAAGAAATTCTTAATTTGTTTGTCATTCAATTTTATGCCAAGTAATTTCTCTGCATTTTTCAAAGAAATTTTCATTTTTTCAGGAGTAAAGTTGGGAGTAATTTCTTTTTTCTTGTATGTTAATTCCATCTGATAGATTCTCCCACCCATATCAACTAAAGTTGTTGCAAGTATGTTCATACACTTCTTTAAAAGCCCAAAATCAAATCCAGAACATTCAATAAAAACATCTTTTGTGTTCTCTGTAATTTTTCCTGTCGATTGAGAATTGATTATTGGAGTCATGCTCATAATCTGACCCTCAGCGTCAACAAAGATGGGAAATTTCGCCTTTCCTGCCAACAAATGAGCATAATCTCTCCCAGCAGGGTGCCTCTGCAAAATTTGCAAACCAGATAATTCTCTGTCCATTTCCAACGGAACAAATTTTACTTTGTCTGGTTCCAGTGCTTTATAAGTTATAGGAAGTTTTATTTTTTCAAGAGGATAAATTCCAATTCCAAATTTTTTTCTTTTCCTCCCTAATGTGAAATGAAGCTTCTCTTGAATATTTACTATCTCCTTAATTTTTTCATCATCAAACTTCAAATTTTTAATAATTGCACAAACAGTATAAGGCCTAATATTTTTCACAGAAGGATCAATTATAACTTTGTAATTTTTCTCTGGCTTGTTTAACTTATATTTTTTCAGGCCAGTTTTCTTTCCCAAAAAAGCAAGAAAGCTTCTTTTAAATCCTTGATACGAAAGTAAATCAGGACGATTTGGAAAAATCTCTAGTTCAATCTCACTATTATCAAAACTCTCCAAGGTGGTCCCAAACA
>NZBV01000007.1 GCA_002686355.1 Candidatus Pacearchaeota archaeon
ATTTTTTTCCATATCTTATAGCTCTTCTTATCAATCTTCTTAAAACATAACCTTGTTCAGAGTTTCCTGGGACAATTCCATCTGCAATTATAAAAACAGAAGCTTTAACATGGTCTGCTATAATCCTCATTGCTTTAGTTTCTTTTTTATCTTTTCCATATTTTTTTCCAGATATTGTTTCAATTTTTTGAATTATTGGTTTCCACATATCTGCTTCATAACTATCTCTAAGACCTTTTAGTGTAGTAATTATCCTTTCAACACCACCTCCAAAATCAATTGTTTTTTGTTTTTGTTCTATGTATTCTCCCTTTTTATTTTTATTATACTGCATTAAAACGTTGTTTCCAATCTCCAACCAATTATCATCTTCTGGGCAAAATTTCTTTGGAGGTTTTGAATTAGGTTTCCAATAGAATATTTCTGTGTTTGGTCCACAAGGTCCGATAATCCCTGCGGGACTCCAAAAATTATCTTTTTTCCCTAAAAATGCAATTCGTTCTTTTGAAAAACCTAATTTAAGATAAATCTTTTCTGACTCATTATCTTTTGGGATTTTTAATATTTTATCTCCTTTAAAACATGTCGCAGCTAGTCTTTTTTTAGGAATATTCAGGGATTTTGTTAAAAATTCATAAGTCATTTTAATAGCTTCTTCTTTCCAATAATCTCCTAACGACCAGTTTCCAAGCATTTCAAAAAGAGTATGGTGGAATTCATCTCCTACGTCATCTATATCTTGCGTCCTTATACTTTTTTGATTATTAACTAAACGTTTTCCTAATGGATGTGGTTGTCCTAATACATATGGGGTAATTGTTTCTACACCTGAACCTATGAACAGGGTTGTTGGATCGTTTTCGGGAACTAAACTTGCATTTGGGATTTCTTTATGATTCTTTGATTTAAAAAATTCAATATATTTTTTGATTAGTTGTTTCCGATTCATATTTTTTAATAAGAAAACTGAGTTTATAAAATTGTTTGGATTTGAAAATTATTGTTGTAAAGCATTAAGTTTTTTTTGAATATTTCTTAGTTCGTTTTCAATTCCTGGGTCATATTCTACTTTTTTAGGCTGGATTTTTGCAGGAGCTTGCTTTGGGTTTTTTGCTTGAGTTTGAGGGAAAGTTTTCTGTATTTTATTTATAATTGTTTTAATTTCTCTTAACTTTCTTAAGAATCCACTTTTTGTTCTTAGCTCTTTTTTTCTTAGTGTCTGATAAGCTTTCATTTTCTGAATTGTTTTTAGAAGAAAAATCTCTGAATGTAAGATGTCTTTCTTTGCTTCAAGCATTTCTGAATGCTCAAACTTCACATGAATTAAATTTCCCTCTGTCATTGTATCCTAGAAAAAATCTTTTGTTCTATTTTTTCAATTTGCGCTTTAACTATTTTCAATTCTTTTCCCCAGGCCTCTAATTCCACTTCTTCTTTTTCCTTGACCTGTCTTATATCTGTTAGTGTTTTTTCTATCCCCAGAATTTGATTTTTTATTTTATTAAAATCGTTTAGACTTTCTTCGAATTTATCAAGCCTTATAAAAACTGGCTCTATTTTTTTCACTTTTTTTGCAGCTTCTTTGAATCCTTTTGGAATTTCTCTTATCTTTCTTTCTACCTCTCCTTTGAATGGAAAGTGAATTTCTGGTTTAGAATCTAACTCTTGAGGTCGCTGGGGCATTATGGGGGGATTTTTTATATTGTCTTCAAGGTCATCTGCACCATCGACAATTTTATCTTCTTCTTTTCCAGTCACAGCATCCTTTATCGTATCTTGAGAAAATTTTTGTCCAAAAAAACTATTAGGTAGACTTGGCAATTGAGATATGGGAGCGTCTTTTTCAAAAGTCTCTTTTATCTTTGGTAATTCTGGAAGCTTTGGAAGTTCGGGCAGCGATGGAACTTTTTGTTTTTTCTCCTCTTTTTTATTAAACCATCCCATTTTATTTTTTAATATATGTTTTTGGATATATATAAAATACAACATAGGTTTAAAAACTTTTATTTTAAATGGGTTGATTAATTTGCATCTTCAGTAGTTAAAACCGAAAGGTATTTATTTGAACTGTTTTTATAGTTAAAATGTTAAAGAAATTTTTGAAAGAAGTGATTGTGATTGTTGTAGGTAAACCGGCAGAGGATATTTCTGATTTGCTTTATACTAAAAAACATGTCAATGAATTTTTAATTGCTAAAAAGTTGGATATCACAATTAATCAGACGAGGAACATACTTTATAAGATTTCTGACCATGGTTTAGTCTCGTCGATAAGAAAGAAAGACAAGAAAAAAGGTTGGTATACTTATTTTTGGAGGATTGAAGTATTAAAATCTCTTGAGTTTTTGGAGAATGTTTTGATTAAAAGAAAAAACCAGATAAATAATCAGATAAATAACCGTGAGACCCGTGAGTTTTACTTTTGTAAAAGTTGCAATATTGAGTTTAATCAAGAAAATGCTTTGTTGAATAATTTTACATGTAATGAATGTGGGGGGATTTTTGACCTTAGAGATAACACTAAACTTTTAAAAGAATTAAAGAAGAACTCTACGAAAATCGGAAATGAACTCAATCTTATCGAAGAGGAGATAAAAAAGGAAAAGATTCGTTTAGAAAAAGAGAGACAAAGGGAAATTGTTAAGGTGAAGAAAAAAGCAGCAGAAGCTAGGAAGGCAAGAGAAGTTGAGAGAAAAAAAGCTTTGAGAAAGGTTCCTAAAAAATTAGTTAAGAAAAAAACAGCAAAGACAAAGAAGAGAACAAAAAAGAAAATAAAGAAGAAAAGTGTGGAGAAGAAATTTAAGAAAATTGTTAAGGAAAGTGGGAAAAAATCTGTGAAAAAAAGGTGAAGAAAAAACATAAATAGGTTTTTAAGAATGGCAGTTTATCAAATTTATCCTCGTAAAAAGAGAAAATTTTTTTCAAGTCTTAGTGCTAATCTGATTTTTATAATTATTAATGTGGTTGTTTTTTTGGTTGTTTTTCCTCTCTGGATTTTGGGAGTTTTTTCTCCTGATTTTTTTGCAATTAAGCCGTCTAATATTTTGCAGGGAAAATATGTTTGGACTTTTTTGACTTCGATGTTTATGCATGGGGGATTTTTTCATATTTTTGCAAATATGTTGTCATTGTTTTTTATTGGTAGTTTAGTTGAGAAGATTTTAGGTAAGAAGAGGTATGTTTCTTTCTATTTGCTTTCTGGCTTGTTTGCTAGTTTGTTTTTTGTTTTGACATCGCTGATTTTTGTTTCTGATTTGGATAAGTCTGCAGTTGGTGCGTCAGGTGCTTTGTTTGGGTTGGTTGGATTGTTGGTCTTACTGACACCAAATCTTCCTGTTTATGTGATGTTTATCCCAATTCCAATTAAAATGAAATATGCTGGACCAGGGATTTTGTTTGTTTTGTGGATGATTTCTACTATTGGGGGTCTTCCAATTGGAAATACTGCCCATTTGGGGGGTTTGCTTGCAGGTTTAGGTTATGGTTTTTATCTCAAAAACAAATATAAAAATAAAACCCGTTATATTGGGAAATATTTCAGTTAGATGAAATTTAAAAGAAAACAGTTTAGAAAAGAATACAAGTTAGCTTTAGATTATATCTGGGATTCTAGGAATTTTATTTATCTTGCTATTGGGGGTTTCTTTGTTTTTTCCTTAGCTGGGTTGTTTCTGCCTGTGCCGGAATTTATAAGAGAAAAGATTTTAGAAATAATTCGGGAAATCCTCCTCCAGACAGAGGGTTTAGGGAGAGGAGAGCTTATGGGGTTTATTTTTATGAATAATCTTCAGAGCAGTTTTTTTGCAATTGTTTTTGGTTCTATTTTTGGAATCATTCCTTTTGTTTCAAGCATGTTTAATGGTTATCTCCTGGGGTTTGTTGCTTCGCTTACCATAGAACGTGAAGGAATTCTCTCTCTTTGGAGAATTTTGCCTCATGGCATATTCGAACTTCCTGCGGTTTTTATTTCATTTGGGATTGGTATAAAGTTTGGCGCATTTATCTTCAGGAAAGATAAAACTAAATCCTTTAGAGGATATCTTCTTAATTCTCTGAGGGTTTTTTTCTTGATAGTGTTGCCTCTTTTAATTATTGCAGCAATTATTGAAGGAACTTTAATATCTTTTGGCAGATAATTTTATAAATGAAAATTCTTTATTATTTTTAATTAAAATGAGGTGTTAAGATGTGGTATAAGAAAACTGCTCTTGTTTTAGCAGCTATCGGAGCTATAAATTGGGGACTCACAGAAATCGGCTGGAATGCTGTTCAAGGTATTCTTGGTTGGACCGGAGATTTTGTAGTATCGATTGTTTATTATCTTGTAGCTATTTCAGGAGTATATGCATTATTTAAAGCAGTTAAATAAATTTTTTATTATTTAGAATTAATTTTTCAAATCAGAAATTCCTAAAAGGATAAAGAGTAGTCCTATTATTACTACAAACCAGACAACTCCGCCTTTAAGAAATTCCCAGGCAGCATGTTTGAAATTCCAGAAGCCTCCCCATTCGCTAGAATACCAGGTTAGAAGTATTGCTCCGTTTAAAAGAATTAATCCCAGTAAAATTTCTATCCATTTATTCATTGTATAATTCCTTGTTGTTTTTAGTTTAAAAAGATTTTTGTGATGAAATGTATAGATAGTTTTTTAAATAAATTCTCTGTTGCATTAAAATGGAAGCTGAAAAAGGCTCGAGACAGGAGAAGAGAATGGATATCTCTGAGGGAATGTCTGTCGAGGATTTGACTCGGCAGTTTTCTGGAGCAGGTTATGCTGGGAAGAGAATGGCAGAGGCTGTCGAGATTTACAAGAAAATGATTGATGACCCAAATTGTATAAAATTTGTTTCTGCTGCAGGTGCGCTGATTGCTGGAGGCATGAGAAATGTTTTTGTTAAGTTAATTCGTTCCGGAGCTGTTGATGCTATGCTTTTGACTGGCGCGATTTTGACTCACGATTTGATAGAAGCTGGGGGGGTGAAGCACTTTCAAGGTTCAAATAAGGTTGATGACATTGAACTAAACAAGAAAGATGTTTTTAGGATGTATGATGTTTTTCTTGATAAAAAGGGTTTTGCTGTTTTAGAAGACAGAATTCAGGAGATTCTGCCTAAGTTTCCTCAGGAAGAAATGAGCCCGCGGAAATTTTTGTCTGAACTTGGTAAATATATTGATGATGAGAATTCTATTATAAAGGCTTGTTATGATATGAATGTCCCTATTTTTTGTTCGAGTATTACTGATAGCATGTTGGGTTTTCAGGTCTGGATGTATTCCCAGAGGAATGAGTTGAAGATTAACTCTCAGTTGGATATTGGTGATTTTTTTGATTTTTCCTGGAAAGATGGTAAGACTTTTGGAATGCTGATTCTGGGTGGGGGTGTTCCAAAGCATTTTGTTCCGGGTATGATGCAGGCATCTGGAAATTCTCTTGATTATATAATTCAGATAACAATGGATAGGCCTGAGCACGGAGGGGTTAGTGGCATGCAGATTATCGAGGCAAAATCCTGGGGGAAAGTTTCACACAGAGGTTTAGTGTGTGATATGAGATGTGATGTGACACTTGCTTTTCCAATTTTAGTCGCTAATGTTCTGGATTATTTGAAAAACAAAGGGCAGGAAGCTAAAAAATAATTAATGCAAAATTTTTCTGAGATTTAGGATTAACAGTTATAATCAAACAATTTAGTTAAGCTGATTGTGGGCAATTAATAAGCGAGCGTTAGCGAGCGAGTTGTTTTTACAAAACCTTAAATAATGTTTTTTTCATTATTTTTTATGTTAACAGAAAAACAAGTCAAAGAAATTCGTGAACATCTTGAAAGAGCACAGAATCCGATTTTCTTTTTTGATAATGACCAAGACGGGTTATGCAGTTTTCTTTTGTTGCAAAGATACATTGGAAGAGGCAAGGGCGTTCCTATAAGATCTTTCCCTGAGTTAGCTGTCTCATACTTTAGGAGAGTAAGAGAGCTTGGTGCGGATTATATTTTTATCCTTGATAAGCCTGTTGTTTCTGATGATTTTTTGAAGGAGGTTGAGCAGGTTAATCTTCCTGTTGTCTGGATTGACCATCATAATGCGCAGACAAGGATACCTGGATTTGTTAATTATTATAACCCCCTGTTAAATGATGAAATGACCAATGAGCCTGTTACCGCCCTTTGTTATCAGGTGGCAAATAAAAGAAGCGATCTATGGATTGCTGTTATCGGGTGTATTTCAGAGAATTATCTTCCTGAATTTTATTCTGATTTTAAGAAAGAATATCCTGATTTAATAATTAAGTCAGAAAACCCCCTGGATATTTATTATTGTTCCCAAATTGGAAAAATCATTCAGATTTTTGGAGCAGGATTGAAAGATAAGACCACTAATGTTATTGACATGCTGAAATTCTTGATGAAAGCGAAATCACCTTATGACGTTTTAGAAGAGAGCAGTAAAAATTATTCAATGCATAAACGGTTTAAGGAAATAGATAGTAAATATAGAAAACTTTTGGAAAAGGCTAAAAGATTTAGCAAAGGAGAGATTTTGTTTTTTAAATATGGTGGTGATTTGAGCATTAGTTCTGATTTGTCAAACGGGCTTAGACAGAAATTTCCAGACAAAGTAATTGTTGTAGGTTATGATTCAGGAGTAAAGGTTAATATTTCTATAAGGGGGAAAAAAATCAGGGGTGCTGCTTTGAAGGTTATAGACGAGCTTGAGGTTACTGGAGGGGGGCATGAAGATGCGGTTGGTTTGAGTATAAAGACAGAAGATTGGGATAAGTTTAAAGAAAAATTTGAGAAGAAATTAAAAAATAGAAAAATATAAAAAGTTCTTTGAACTGTGGATAATATGAATAGTGCATCTAAGAAAGTTTTGAATTTTGGCTACGGCTTAGTGTGCACTAAAATTAAAATCGCCTTAATTTAATCCGACGTCTTTTTCTGGGTTAAGTTGAGGATATTTCTTGTTAATTCAGATTAAGAGGTTGGATTCTTAGGGCACTTTTCAAAATGGGTGAAGCCAGAGAAGTAAAAGAAGTTGAAAGAGAGCTGAACAAGTTGCTTGAGATTACTCTGAGGATAGAGTGGGAGCTTGAGACAATTGTTCAAAGAGTCAATTAGTTTGATGAAAGGAGGAGATTTCTTGTAGAGGTTAGTGTGCAATGTGTTAATAACTTTTGGCAATGTAAACAATATGATTTGCTTTTTTTCTACAGATTACACATTTGCCTGAGTTTTTGTTTTTCTCGTCTAGTTTTGTTCCGCGAACTTCTGCGCCAACATGTTTTTCAATAACTTCTGCACATTTTTCACCATCTTTTTCTACAGAGCAAAAACCGCATTGCGCAATTGTTCCTTGTTTGATTGCGGATTTTATTTCTTTGAGATTTTTAGTGCCCTTGATTCTTCCTTCAAAAACTTTGTCCGCTTGTTTTATCAGATTCTTTGTAAACTCTTTTGATATTTTTTGAATTGTTTTTGTTGTGTCTTTTTCTGAGATGATTTCTTTTTTATTTAAATCTCGGCGAAAGATTGTTAACTTCTTTTTCTGAGAATCTTTTAACCCTAAATCAATTCTCACTGGCACACCTTTCATCTCCCAGTGATTGAATTTTTCTCCTGGTCGTTTGTCAGAATAATCGATTTTAACTGTTGCGAATTTTTTAATTTGATTTTTTAATTCTTCTGCTTTTTTGTTTAGTTTTTTGTCAATTGGGATTATTGTAACTTGCAAGGGTGCAATTTCCCAAGGAAACCGAAGTCCTTTGTCGTCTCCATGTGTGATTATTACACTTGCGAAAATTCGCGAAATTGCTGGGCCGTAGCAGGTTATGTAAGCGTATTTTTCTTTTCCATTTTTGTCTTTGAATTTTACGTCAAATGCTTTTGAGAATTTTTGGGAAATCATATGTGTTGATGGTTGTTGGACTAATTTTCCGTCTGGGTTTAGAGCGTCTGCTGCAAATGTTCTTGATGCTCCAGGGAATTTGTCCCATGAAGGTCTTTCGAAGAAAATAAATGGTAACCCGAAAATGTCGTGCATAACTTCTTTTGTTGTTTGCATGTCTTCTTGGACTTGGTTGAATGCATCTTTTTCTGTAGCATGCACGCAGTGGGCTTCTATCCAGTAGAATTCCCTATCTCTTAATAATGGGCGTGTTGCTTTTGTTTCATATCTGAAGATATTTGCCCGCTGATAGATTTTGAAAGGAAGATCGTTATGGCTCCTTATCCATAGTGCGAACATTTGGTAAAAGGCGGTTTCTGATGTTGGGCGTAGTGCTATCTTTTTTTGGAAATTAGTTTTTCCTCCTTTTGTAACCCAAAAAACCGAGGGAGTAAATCCTCCTATGTGTGATGATTCTTTTTCAAGATTTTCTTCAGGAATTAAAGTTGGGAACCAACAAGGGTTGTGGGCTTTTTTTTGTAAAGTTTCTTCGAAAAATTTGTACATTTTTTCCATTGTTAAAACTGCCCAAGGCCGATGAACTAAAAATCCTTTAATATTATATCTTATGTCTGTAAGTTCACATCTTTGTAAAATTTGCGTAAACCACTCAGAAAAGTTTTCCTCTTTTTTTGCAGTGATCCCTTCTTCTGATTTTTTTGCCATAATTGAGAGAAGTAATAGAGCTTTAAAATGGTTTTGTTAGATTAATGTCTGATTCAATGCTTGTTGTGCGATTTCATTGACGATGTCTATGATGAAGTTTGATTCAAGTGCGAAGCCCAAGTTTTCTCCATCGCTGATTTTGAAATTGTTTATTCCGATGACTTTGCCATCTTTGTTTATCAGTGGGCCGCCTGAGTTTCCTGGGTTAAGTGCTGCATCTGTTTGGATGTATGCTTCTACATTGTTTGGGCCTTTTCTGTGAACTGCTGAGACAATTCCTTCTGTTACAGAAAACTGCAAACCTAATGGGTTCCCTATCGCAATAACTTTTTCACCAATCTGGACATCGTTTGAATCTGCGAATTTTACTTTTGGATAATCTTCCTCAATTTTTAAGAGTGCAATGTCTAAATTCCCATTGTATCCTATGAAAGCTGTGTTTAGTTTTGTTTGATCATAGGCAATTGCATAAATTTCTCTTCCTCCTGAGAGCACATGTGCGTTTGTGATTGCGTATCCGTTGTTGGTGATTATGAATCCTGTTCCTTGCCCGACGTCTGTCTTGATTGTGACAACTGATTTGACAGCGTCTTCAATTATTCCTGAGAAATCTTCGCCAGCAGATGCTTTTAGTAAATCAAATTCTCTGTCAATTGAACCTAGTTCTGCATTTAAAGAATTTATGTCCTCTTTTGTTTGCATGATGTTGTCTGTTAATTCATTGAATTTGCTTTGCGTGTCTTCTTTCAAGTCTGTGATATCTACTTCGATTTTATTGTAACTTGATCGTAATTGTTCATAGAGAATGCAGATGAAAACACTATTTGCTATTAGCAAGATTATAAAAAAAGTACTGAATCCTCCGATCATGATTTTGTGATTTTTTTTTAATGGCATTTTATAATACTTCATTAAACAAGAGTAGTGATTATAATTAAGGGGTTGGGGTTTATATAATTTTTAGTTTCGGTAGGGCTTTTTTCTTAAGATATAAAAACCCTTTTTTTCTTTTCATTATAGGCCGGTCGTCTAATGGACAGGATACCAGGTTTCGGCCCTGTTGATGGGGGTTCGAGTCCCTCCCGGCCTGTTTACAATACATAATTTTTTAACTATCTGAGATCTTGTTCTTTTATGAAGTCAGATGCTAAGTCAGGGGACAGGGTGAAGATATCCTTGGTTAAGGAAGATTATGAAGGGATTTTATTGGAAAGTCCTGAGTCTGGAATTATTTTGTTAAAGCTTGATTCTGGTTATAATATTGGGCTGGACAAGAAGAAGGTTATTGGAATTCAGGTTTTGAAAAAGTTTTTAGAGAAGAGAGAAGAATTTGATATGGAGAAAGATTTGGAAAAGAAGAATATTGCAATGGTTATTACAGGGGGGACAATTGCTGCACGTCTGAATCCGCGCAAGGGAGGAGTTGACTGGCTTGACACTCCTCAGAGTTTGTTTAAGTTCTATCCTGGCACTTTTAAGAAGGTTAATGTTTCCAAAGTTGTAATGCCATTTATGAAGGCATCAGAGGATATGGATTTCAGGGATTGGGTAAAGATTGCAAAGGCCATCGAGAAACTCCTGAAAGACTCAAATGTCGACGGAGTTATTGTAACTCATGGAACTGATTTTTTGCATTACACCTCTG
>NZBV01000008.1 GCA_002686355.1 Candidatus Pacearchaeota archaeon
TGCAACAAGTTGCAAGAGATATTGATAATGCAAAGGTTAGCCAAGTTATTTATCCTTTGATGCAAATCGAAGACGTGAAAAGTTTAAGGACTAACTTTGTGGTTGCAGGAACAGACCAGAGAAAAATTTATATGCTTGGTATGGACATTGGAAAAGAGGTTGGAATTCCTGAGGCTGTTTATTTGTATACTCCAATTATTCCTGGTTTGAGAGGGCTTGGAGTAAAGATGTCAAGTTCTGTTTCAAATAGCTTTATTTCAATTAGAGATAAGAAAGAAGATATTGTCAGAAAAATAAATAAAGCTTATTGCAGGATTGGAGATGTTGAAAATAATCCTGTTTTGTCTATTATGAAGTTGATTGTTTTTCCAATGTTTGATAAGATTGAAGTTGGAGAAATTTCTTTTGAAGATTACAGGAGTTTAGAAAAAGAATTTGAAGCAGGAAAACTTCATCCTGTCGATTTAAAAAATGCAATTGCAGAATATTTAGAAAAAATTATTTCTCCAATAAGAAAAAGTTGGAAATGATTTAGATTAATTTTTACTTTTTTGTATATGAGTCTATGGATTTAGTGTTTAAATGATCTACTTCGTTTTAAACTCCACAACATCCAAATCCCTTAACTCATGTTTTAATCCAACTTTTTGTCCAGGAAACTTGCTTGAAGGGCCCCAGATTTTTGTTTCCTTGACTTTTTTTGAAAAACCATGAAGGATTTTTTCTGCAACATGTTTGACTGTTGAACCTGGTTTCATGATTATTGGCTTAGGAGATTTTTCCTTACCCGGCTCTTTTGTGTAAACTCTTATTCTGTCAAAACTTTGGAAAATTTTTTCTTTTAATTTATTGAGATTTTCTTTTGTTTTTGTTGACATCAAAACAAAATTATATTTTTTTGATTGGAGTGTTGCTGAGATTTTTCTTTTGCCTTTTTCAGTTAACAAATCTGATTTGTTAAATACAACTATCTGCTTTGCTGTTGAGTTTATTTTTTCTTGAATTTGTTTTATTTGCTCTAATTTGTCGATGAAAATTAGAAGGGTGTCTGCAGTATTTGTTAGACTTTTGTTATGATACTCAGAGCCAATTGCAGGATTTTCTATTAGCTGTATCTGCGTTCTTGCATAATTTATTGTTCCTATTACAGGGGTTTTTGTTGTGAAGTTATATTCTGCAATTTCTGGTTCTGCATTTGTGAGAATTCTTAAAAGAGATGATTTACCTGTGTTAGTAAAGCCAACTATAACTGCCTGCATGTCTTCTTTTTTAATTCCTTTTTGAGTAGAGCCTACTTTTTTAGATTCTTTTTCTTTAGTGTATTTTAGTTTTCTTAGGCGTGTTCTTAATTGCTTGAGAAGATTTTCAGCACCCTTATGTTTTGGGGCAAGAGTTATCATTTTTTTAAGAGTTCTAATTTTCGCTTCTGTTCCTACTGCTGTTTCATGTTCTGCTTGAGCTTTTTTAAAATGAGGGGAAGCGTTTATTGGCATAACTTCTATAAACTATTTTCATTTTTATTTGTTATGGATAAACAAGAATTAATAAAAAAAATTACTCAAAAAAAAGAATTCTCCAAGCTTCCTAAAAAAGATGTTGCACTGGCTTTCAAACATTTTGATAAAGATAATTATTTAGATGAAGAGAAGATTAAATTGACGCGTGATTTGTTAAGAAAAATTTTTAGTGTTTTTACAAGCCAAAAACTTTTATCCTTGGGCGACAGGGATGCTGAATGGATTTTAAAAAAACACATTTCAACCCGTGAGAGATTACCTTATTATCCGGAACTCTATAAAAAATTGTTAGGAGGTCTTGGCAGAAAAATAATTATTTTCGACTTGGGTGCGGGGGTTAATGGATTTAGTTATAAATTTTTACAAGAAATTAATAAGAATTTTTGTTATATCGGGATTGAGGCAATTGGGCAGCTAGTGGATCTAGTGAATTATCATTTTAAAACAAGAGGGGTTGAAAATTGTCATGCTCTTCATTTAAGTTTGTTTGAATTAGACAAGATTAAAAAATATATTAAGCAGGTTAAAGAGAAGAAAATTGTTTTTTTATTCAAGACCCTGGATTCTCTGGAAATGTTGCAGAAGGATTATTCTAAAGAATTATTGAATGAGATTGCCCCTCTTGTTGATAGGGTTGTTGTAAGTTTTGCAACAAGAAGTTTAGTTGCCCGACGAAAATTTAGGGTTAATAGAGATTGGTTTATTAATTTTATTAAGAATAAGTTTGAAATTACAAATGATTTTGAACTTGGAAGTGAGAGGTATGTTATTTTTAAGAAGAGATAAATTTATAAAAATGTTTTTTCTTAATTTCATAACTAAATGAGGTGTTTTAAATGGCTATTCAACAACCCGGGCAGGTAAAACAACCTGTTCAACAAACTGTTACTCCACAAGTAAAACCTATCCAACCAGCTCAAAATATGCCGGCAGTGCAACAACCTATTGCTCAACAGAAAACCAGCATTTTCAAAAAATGGGGATTTTGGTTGATTGTTAGTTTGATTATTATTGGAATCATAAGCGCTTTAATCCTGATTTTTTAGTTAATTTTAAATAGGTCAATCTTTCTTGTATTTTATGAAATCTAATTTTAGAAGAAAAATTCTTAAGAATGGAATGACTGTTCTTTTTGAGAAAAGAAATCTTCCAGTTATTAGTGTTGCCTTTGCTGTTCGTGCAGGGGGCATTAATGAAAACCTTTCTGAAAAGGGAATATCTCATTTCATAGAGCATATGTTATATAAGGGAACTTCGAAGAGGGACGCGAAGAAAATTGCAGAAGAGATTGAAAAAAACGGGGGAGAATTAAATGGGTTCACAAGTGAGATAATTACTGCATACTTTTGTAGGATGCCTTCTGATAAATTAAAAATCGCTTTGGAAGTTTTAAGCGATCTTGTTAAAAATCCCTTGCTTGATGAAAAAGAACTTGAGAAAGAGAAAAAGATTATTTTTGAAGAGATTAAAATGTATCACGATAATCCACGGCTTCACGTTCTGGACGAAATTCAGAAATCGCTTTATGATGGAACAATGGGAGTTAATCTTACTGGAACTTATGCAACAATGACTTCTATCACAAAAGAAAAAATGATTGATAAATTTAAAGAAATTTATCAGCCAAATAATCTGATTTTCTGTGTTGTGGGTGATGCTGATTTTAATAAGCTTGTTAAATTTTGTGAGGAGAATTTTTCTAATGAAAAAGGAAGTGTTCCTGTGCAGAAGTTTGGTCTGAAAAATGAATCAAGGATTGAAAAGCGAAAGGGAATTGATCAGGCGAATTTAGTTTTTGCGTACCATGTACCCTTAGTAGGAGATAAAAAACATTTTGCTGCCCAGGTTTTAAGCACACTTATGGCTGAAGGGCTTTCATCCAGGCTATTTAATGAAATTCGGGAAAAGAGGAATTTAGCTTATGCTATTCAAGGCAACTCAGTCACTACAAAAGATTTTGCATTTAATTTGATTTATGCTGGCACAATGAAAGAAAATGTTGATAAAGTCAAAAAATTAATCTTAAAAGAGTTTGAAGATGTTGCAAACAATTTAGATGAGAAGGAGTTAAATGAGGTTAAGGAACAGATGGTTGGAAATTATCGGATTGGGATGGAGGACTCGCAGGCACAGATGGTTAATTTATTGAGTTATGAAATTGATGGAGATGCAGAAGAGTTTTATGAATTTGGGAAAAAGATATCTGAAGTTAAGTTAGAAAATGTTAAGGAACTAGCAAAGAATGCGCAGGATAAGTTTAGTTTTTTTGCATTGGTGCCTGAGGATTAAATAATGAAACATAATCCTAAACGAAAGATCCCTCAAGGGTTTAAGATGATTTATATAAATCCTTATGAGAATTCCCTTGAAAAAATCTTGTCTCTTTGGAATAATAGCAATCCAGATTCTCAATGCTAAAAATATCTTGATGGAAAAAGTGTTTTATTAGATAATAAAAGAAAAGAGGTTTTTTATATGAAGAGTGAAAAAAATTCTTCGAAGGAAGCTATGAGCAAATTACATAGTTTGGTTGATTGTTATGAAGAGGGGGGCTCTTTATTTAGTTGGAAAATTCATAATTTAGATTAGTTGATTTGAAAGTTTTATCAGTTAAGATTAGGTAATTTTAAAAGTAATTTATTTATTATTTCTTTATGGCATTTATTGTAAAAGTTCCCGGAATTAATGGTTTAGGGAAGACAAGAGGATGCGAAAAAGCACCAAATGAAATTTTGAAATCTCTTAAGGAGATTCATTCAAATGAGAATGGTAAATCTGTTGATGCCCAACTTTTGGGTTTAGAAGAAGTTCATATCAATAATGAAAATATCAAAGAGGCGAACAAGTTGGTTTATAAAAATTCTTTTGAGATGTTTGAAGAAAAACCACGGGTGATTTTTTTAGGGGGGGATCATTCTGTGAGTTATCCGATTACTCGTGCTTTTTTTGATTATTGCCAGAATTCTGGAAAAGAGCCTTGTTTGATTGTTTTTGATGCTCATGCAGATTGTATGGAGCCGATGAAGGAGCCAACGCATGAGGAATGGTTGCGCAAATTAATTGAGGATGGGTTTTCTGTTGAAAATATTTTATTAGTTGGAGTTAGAAATATGTGGAAAGATGAGATTAAATTTTTGAAAGACAGGAAAATTAGAATAATTACTATGAATCAGTTGCTTGAAAACCTACAGGATACTTGCGAGATTATTATGGAATTTGCAAATGGCAAAGAGCTTTATGTTTCAATTGATATTGATGTGATTGATCCTTGTTTTGCACCAGGGACAGGCTATCAGGAGCAAGGTGGTTTGCCGTCAAGAGATTTTATTTATCTGATTCAGAGAATAAACAAGATGAAAAATTTGAGAGCAGTTGATATTGTTGAAATAAACCCTGAAAAAGACAAGAATAATATGACTGTTAAATTAGGGGCAAAGATTTTAAGTGAACTAATATGACTCGCATATTTATTTCCATAGACATACCAGAGAATATTCAACAAGAAATTGAGAAAATTCAAAATAGATTGCCTGAATTTGCTGGCAAAAAAACAGAGATTGAAAATTTGCATTTAACCTTGAAATTTCTTGGGGAAATCAGCAAGGAAGAAATTGAAAAAATCAGAAAAAGGTTGAAAGAGATAAAATTTTCACAATTTGAAACAAGCATTGACGAACTTGGAGTTTTTTCTGAGAAGTTTGTGAGAATTGTTTGGTTGCATCTAAGTAATTGCGAAGAGATACAAAAGATTATCGATGAGAAATTATCTGGCTCATTTTCAAAAGAAAAAAGATTTATGAGTCATTTGACAATTGCACGTGTGAAGAGGTTAGATAATAAGGGATATTTTTCTAGCGAATTAAAGAAAATTAAAATTCCAAGAATAGGATTTGTTGTTGATAGTTTTAGGTTAAAGAAATCCACTCTAACACCAAAAGGGCCTGTTTATGAAACATTAGAAGAATACTTCCTAAAAAAAGAAATATAAATTAAAAAGAATTTTTTGTTTTATATAATTTCTGTCTTTGAAAATATATTTTGGGGTTTAGGTTTTTTTAAAAGAGGATTATGTCTGGCTGTTTTAATGAAGCATAAATAAACATCGAAAGTTTGATGAAGCCCCTTTAGAGGAATCTACCAAAGAAGTAAGAGTTATCTATGGTAACCTCTGTGGAACAAGAATTCTCGTCAACGAATTAAAAAGAAGAGGGATAAATTGTCATTTTTGTTATATCGATGTCTATACAACAGATATGAGTAAAATAAAAATTGTTTATTAATAATCTTTTTCCAGCAATATAAAAACTTCTGCCTTTTTTCCAATCACTTTTTTTAATCCTTCTTGTGGCGCCGAGAAAATATTCTGGAGTGTTGAAAATTTTTCCAAGAGCTTTTTCGCGTTCTTGGGGCCAATTCCTGGAAAACCTTCAAGAATGAATTGCATTTGCTCTTTTTTATTGAGAATTCTTTTCTTTGCTTTTAGCGATATTTCAGTTTGTCTTTTGTTTGCGATAACTGAGATAAATCTTGCAGTATCCTGTGCGTTTTTTGAAAATATTGTAGGAATTTTATGTTTAAGGATAATTGATAAAAGAAAACCCCTGAGAGCATTCCCACTTACTCCTTTTGGTTTGTCATTATAAATCTCTTCTTCGTCATAACCTTCTATAACTAATAATTTATTCTTATACTGTTGGAGTTCTTCTAGTTGTTTGAATAATCTTTTGTTTATCATTGATCTCTGGAAATCAGAAATTGTTTTTCTTTCAATTGCAACATCTTTTACAATGTAGTCTGCGACTTTTAGTTCTCTGAATTCAATTTCAAAGCTAAGTTTTATAAGATGTGTGGCGACTAGGGAATTTTTTTCACGATAATCAACGATTATTTTTTGTTTAGGAGTTTCTTTTTTTGTTTTTCTTTTTGGCTTTGAAAATATATCAAATACTTCTCTCATGTTATCCTCTCTTGAACTTCTTTTTTATTTAATTTCCCGTTTTTTAAATCTTCCTTAATCGAATCAATTGCCTTGTGCATTTTTTTCTCACGGCTTCTTGATACATAATAAAATGTTTCATCTCGCGTGCCTTTTGTTATTAAGATAATTAATTTCCCTTTCATTAATCTTGCTGTCCTTCCAGAGCGTTGTATTGCTCTTATTGCCGACGGCACAGGTTCGTAAAAAATTACAGCATTGACTTCTGGGATATCCAGGCCTTCCTCTGCAATACAAGTTGCCACAAGCACATTTATCTTTCCTTTGGAAAATTCTTCTATGATTTTTTTTTGCTCTTTTTGACTCAGACCTGTTCCTGATTTTTTTGCCTGTCCAACAAAGATTCTTGCTTTTGTTTGTAGTAGTTCATTTAATCCTTTTGAAATTGTTGAAGCACTCTCACGAAATTGGGTAAATACAATTATTTTGTAATTTTTATTTTTTGATTTTTCTTCATCTACAATATTGATTAATCTTTCTAATTTTGGGTGTTCTTTATTTTTTATAAGGAGTTCATTTGATTGCATATAAACAAAATTAAATTCTGGTTTTGCAACAAGTTTAACAACCCCTCGGCTTTTCTTTTTTGAGGCGTCGTCAAAGAGTTTTTTTATATAATTATTGAAGCTTTTCAGTGTTTGTGTCTCTAACAATTCAAGAGCATGTTGGAGTTTTATTGCTTGTGCACAGGCACTTGCTCCGAGCATATAATTAAAATTTCTGTTTCCCCTTGACAGGTTTGATATTATGTTTTTTTGCAACCTTATTAGATTTGTTTTTGATGCAGGACCAAATAAAACTTTTCTGGTTCTTAGCTCTTCAACATACTTGTTAAATAATTTTAGTAAAATATGTTTCATTTCTTCAAATTCAGGAGGGAATTCAACTAAGACTTTTTTGAATTCAAGTTCTTGTAAATATTTTTTAACATCTTCGCTGTCTCTTGTTCGCAATTCTACTTTTTCTGTTGAGAGATTCTTGCATATGGCCTTTATTTTTGTTGCATCGTTTCCTGGAGAAGCAGTTAGTCCCACAAGACGCTGATTTTTTGCCTGCTTTCTATACTCTCTTGCAATAAAATTATAATCATAGTTCCTTACACATCTGTGAGCTTCATCTTCAATTAAAAGACAGACTTCTGATAAATCATATAATCTTTTTTTCAGGTCATTTGCAACACACTGGGGGGTTGAGAAAACTATATCTGCTGTTTGCCATATTTTTTTTCTTTGCTCTGGTTTGATTGCTCCTGTGAACAGCTGAATTTCTCCGAATAACTCTGGAAGGTATCTTTTAAAATAATTCAGGTGCTGTTCTGCAAGTGGTTTTGTTGGAGCAAGAAAAACAATTTTTTCTGTTGGAAATTTTGTAAGTCTTTCTATTGTTAGCATAAGGGCAATCAGTGTTTTGCCCACTCCTGTTGGGAGCACAACTAAACAATTGTGCTTTGAGCATGTTTCAAAAATTTTCTGTTGATATTCTCTTGGGGTTATCCCCTGAAGAAATTTCATTTGAATAAAAAATTAACAGAGGTTAAATATTTTAAGGTACATCCAGTTTAACAATAAGTTCGTAAAAAGTTGCTCATAATTTAGTAGCTTCACATCAGGCTTTGCTATGATGTTTCGCTAAAATGTAATCAATGCATTGATTTATTTTTGGACTAACAATCTAACAGCGCTGATTACGAATTAATGAATCATAGGTTCTGAGCACGAATATTTATATCACGAAAATTGCAAAAATTAACCCGATAAGCACAATTACTGCGAGGAAGCTCCATAGAGCCAGACTTCCAAAGAAGATTTTGTTTCCGTCGAGGTTTGAGAAGGGAATCATTTGAAAAAAAGCATAATAAAGATTTAATTGCGCGAATTGAGGATAATTTAATAGGTATCCGATTATCCCAAGGAGAATGTTTGCAGCAACACCTGCTGAAGCAATATACGCCAAATGATCTTCTGTCATTTCTGTGAACTTGTAAAGACCATGCCTTTTTGCTGCCTTGTAAACTTTTGTCTTTATCTCAAAAACCATTGAAGCCATCCATGTTATATACCCTAAGGAAAACACAGTTGTAATCAAAGGAAAGATTACTCCTGCTGGAATTGGTTTTTTGAAATGATAACCCTTCCTGTAACCATACCTTCTTATCTCCCATATCTTGGTTTCTATTTCCGCATCATAATAAAATGCAAGGCTCTTTTTTGCAATCAAATTTATCAGGATGGTAAGAAAGACAAACAGAGAGGTGTAAAAGAAAATTTGCATTGATTCCATCAGACTTATTACAAATCCTAGGACCAGTGTTATGACAATTATTGTTATGACTTCATTTTTTGTGAGCATGTTTTTTCTAGGAGATGATTTCTTATAAAGTTTATTATATACTGAAACATGGAAAACTATTTAAATAAAATATGGTAATTTTATGTATGAGGATAAAAAAGATTACAGGTGTCATTGGATCAAAGGTTTATACTGATTCAGGAGATTTTTTTGGAGAAATTGAAGAGGCTAATCTTGCAGAGAATAAAATTGATGGATGGAGAATCAAAGTCGGCGGAAGCATTATCTCTTTGATTGGGGGGGCAAAAGGGGTAATAATCCCTCACCAATTTGTGAGAGCAATAAGTGATATTTTTATAATCAATAAATCAGCATTGCCTTCTTCAACAGAAAGTAGCATCGAAGAAATCCCAGAGGATTTGGTTTGAGTTTAGAAAACTTTAAATATTCTTTTTATCTTGAGGAGTTCATATGGTGAACGAAACAATATTCCAGCACTGGATTGTTACACAGTTTATTTTACCTTTTACACTTATGACTGCAATTGTCTATGGTGTTCTTGAAAAATTAAAGCTTCTTGGGGAAGATAAACATCAACTTAATGCAATTGTCGCATTTGTTATTGGCTTAATTTTTGTGGGCGCTGTTTTTCCAAAGCTTATTGTTGGGAACTTAATTTTGTTTCTGACTGTTGCTCTTATTGTTCTGTTTGTGATTTTATTACTCTGGGGGTTTGTATCAACAAAAGCTGATAAAGGCAAAGGGTTTGAACTTGAAAGTTGGATGAAATATATTCTTTTGGGTACGATAAGTGTTGCTGCTATTTTTGCAGTTCTCTGGGCAGCAGGGGTTGATTCAACAGTAATTGATCTTTTATTTAATCAGGGTTGGAGCAATACATTTTGGACAAACTTTTTCTTTGTGATTGTTATTGCAGGAGTCCTTGCTCTGTTTTTGAAGATGAAAGATAATGAATAATTTAGAAACATATTTAAATTCTAATTCATAATTTTTATTATGTTAAATGTGGTGATGCTTGCATGGTATGACTCTTATGGTGGCGGGCAAATTGGGAGTATAATTACTCAATGGCAAGAGGTTGGAATTTTTAGTTTTCTTTTACCTTTCTTGTTAATCTTCACATTAGTTTATGGGATTCTTCAAAAGGCAAATTTATTTCGTGGAACGAATAAAGCGGTTAACCCAATTATCGGTCTGACTGTGGCATTAATTGCAATCCAATTTGAGATTCTTCCTCAATTTTTTTCTGTGATTTTTCCCAAACTTGGGGTCGCATTAGTAATACTTTTAGTTGCATTAATTTTAGTTGGTCTTGTTCTTCCTAAAGACACGTGGGTGATATACACTCTTTTTGCAATTGGCGCGATAATTATGATTGTTGTGCTTGTCCAGACAGCAGGTGAGTTGGGTTGGGCTGCGGGTTATTGGTGGAATGAAAACTGGCCAATTGTTGCAGGAGCAATTTTTATATTAGTGATTATGGGGGTTATTGTCGGGGCTTCAAAGGATAATGGTGATTTTGATAAATCTGCTTCGCCTTTTTTGAGGGCATTGCAGTATAGCCCAGATAAGTCTTAAATTAATTTCTTTTAGAAACTTTTTTTACTAGTTTTGTTGGCTGAGAAATTGTGGTTGTTGTTCGCGCTGTTTTTTTGTTTGCAACTTCATTTGACATTTTTCCAAAAGAGTCTTGCATCATCCCCATTTCCTTTTTTATTGATTCTAAGTTTTTTCCATAGGAACCGACTTTGTCGAGTATCGAGATTTGTAATTTATCAATTGTTGTTTCAATTCTTTTGAGTCTTTCTGATAAATCATCAACAGTTGATTGGAGGAGAGTTTTGATTTCGTTTAGATTGTTTAATTGGTTTTGCATTTTTGCACTTCTCTCCTGGAATACTTGTTCTGCAATTTCAACTGTTGTATCTGTGTCAATTCCTCCCGGGGAATAATTTTCATAAGAGTCTTGTTGGTATTGTTCTTGCGGGGCATATACTTGTTCCTGTGCTTCTTGTGCCTGGGGGGCATAGCTAGATTCCTGAGTTTCTGGAGGTTGATAATATTCTTCGTTAGATACAGCACTCTTTATCTTTGCCTGGTCAAATGAATCACTAATCTCTTTTGGAGAGGCACCTTTCTCTTTTAGAGTCCGTGTAATTTCTTCTTCTGTTTTATTCTGGCTTTGCATTTGTTTTATTTCTTCGAGAATTCCCATTTAAAATAACCTAAGTGGTTTTTTTGGATTTTCCCTCCCTGTTCCGGTAAGCGATTTTTTTAAGTGCCTCCGATGAAAATCGCACATTTTAATTTTTTAACTCAGACCTCCTTACAAATTCAAGTGGTTGGAACATCTTTGCCTGTTTTGCTAAGATATTTAGATCTTCTTTTCTTGCAAATTTTGGAAACTCGCTTGATGCAGATTCTAAAAAAGACAAAAGCTTTTCCGTGTTTCTTTTTATCATTTCGATATCTTTTTTTATTCCCAGGATTTTTTGCCCTGTTTCGTCTTTTGTTTCTACTAAGTTTCCACCAACCAAAAGAAGCCGGTTTTTGAGAATTTTTTGCTTTTCTTCAATGTCTCTTATTTTTGTATTTATGTCTCCAAAAATTTGCGAGTAATCTGGCTGCACCTCTTCGACCATGTAATGGAGAAGAGAGAAGGGTTTAAATTTGTTGCTATATTATTATTATTATTAATTACAATTATCCTTATATACTGCTTATTAATCTCCTTTTTATGAGAAAGATTTGCATGTATCATGGTTCAAAAGGATTTGATTTAGATTCTATGTCAGGCCAGGTAAATGCTATTAAAGTTGCCCATGATTTAGTTAATGAAGATTATGGGACAGGTGTTTGCTCAGCTAAACTAGATACCAAAAGATATGGATTTCTTGTTTTTCTTGTGGGAGAAAAAGATATTTTAACAGCTTCCTTAAGAAAATATCTTTCATCTATAAATGATTATCCCTATTTTGAGGGAGAGAGCAGGTTGGTTAATGGAGTTCTTGGGGAAATTGGGTATGAATTGAATAGAAGGAGCTTTTCTGAAGTCCTTTCTCGCAGACGGAAAGAGCCTGTTCCTATCAAAGAATGATTCTTTAATCAATTTTTTATCTCATAAAAATTATTAAACCTTTCTTTCTTTTATTTTTCATGCAATTTAAAAAAGAGGACCGGTTGTATTTTTTTGAGGTTCGAAGAGAAGGCGGTGAGGCAATTCTTTATGTGAATTATCTTGGAGCACCGTATGTTCCAAGCCTTGCTGATTCACAAGAAGTAATGGAGCGAACTATTGATGCACTGGTTGAAAACCCAAATGTTTCGAGAATTGTTTTTGTACAGCAGAAGAATTATAACTATGACCTCGAGGAGACGTCCCTTCTTCTTGAACTTGCCCAGTTTTATGTTTATCTTGTAAAGCAGGAAAGAATCTTGTCTAGAGAGAAACTCATTACTAACTGTGAGCAGTTTTTTTCTCAAAGATATAATGATGTGTTTTCTTTTCTTTATCTTATCAAGAGAGACCCAGTTGTTGCTTATAATGAGATCAAAAGATTGTTAATCGAAGCAAAGGTTTTTTTGAGGAAGGTTGATGAGAGTTGTAGGCTTGACCAAAGTAATTACATCCGGCTCCTGGAGAAATTATATGGGTTAATTGAAAAGACGAAGATTATTCAGAAACTCAAGAGATTTTTCTCTGATTATCCTCGCGGAAGCAGGGAGATTTACCAGAGGATTTTTAGTCCTGACGTAATTCCTAATTTTACTTTTACAAGATTGATTTCTGATTTACCAAAGGATGCAGAAATCATTGACCAGTACAAGATTTCTAATGAAGATTATGATGAATCTTTTGTTACAATTTTGCGCCTTAAGGATGAATCAAAGCCAATCTATCATGTTGTGCCTCCGGAGAATGTTCTTAGTGAGGAGCATAATATCTTGTTGAATCTCGCACGGAATGTCTTGATTGAGCATCAGCCAAAAGCAGAAGAGTATACTGACCCTGAAAAGACTCGGCAGATTTTTTTTAATATTTCAAGAGATTTATTGCAGGATCTTTCACAGGGCAAGGGGATGAAACTGAATTACTCTGATCTGAACAAATTGTCTACTATTTTGGTGAGGCACACAATTGGTTTTGGGCTCATAGAAGTCTTGCTGCAGGATGAGAAACTTCAGGATGTTTCCCTTAATTCTCCTATTCCAAAGACAAGAATTTTTGTAAGGCATAATGATCATGACGAGTGTTCAACTAATATACTGCCGAGTCAAGAAGATGCTGATTCATGGGCTGCTAAGTTTAGGATGATTTCTGGAAGACCGCTTGATGAGGCAAATCCCATTCTTGATACCCAGCTCGAGATTGGAAAGCTTCGGGCGAGAATTGCAATTATTCAGCAGCCGCTTTCTCCAGACGGGCTTGCTTATTCTATCAGGAGGCATAGGGAGGCTCCATGGACTCTGCCTCTTTTTATTCAAAATAAGATGATTAATCCTTTTGCTGCTGGGTTGCTTAGCTTTTTGATTGATGGTGCAAGAACAATGCTTGTTGCAGGGACAAGGAGTTCTGGCAAAACCTCTTTACTGGGAAGTTTGTTGCTGGAAATTATTCCTAAATTTAGAGTGATTGTGATTGAGGATTCTTTGGAATTGCCTGTTGAGTCGTTGAGAAAACTTAAATATGATATTTTGCGGATGAAGGTTCGTTCTGCTTTGTTAAAGACGACTTCTGAGGTTTCTGCTGACGATGGTATTAGGACAAGTTTGCGTCTGGGCGATTCTTGCCTGATTATCGGTGAAGTTAGAAGTGTTGAAGCAAAGGCACTTTATGAGGCAATGCGTGTAGGAGCTCTGGCAAATGTTGTTGCAGGAACAATTCATGGTGCTTCTCCTTATGGTGTTTTTGACAGGGTTGTTAATGACCTTGAAGTTCCGATAACAAGTTTCAAGGCGACTGATGTTGTGGTCGTTTGCAATCCAATAAAATCTCCAGACGGGCTTCATTCATGGAGGAGAGTCTTGCAAATCGCAGAAGTGCGAAAACACTGGAACAAAGACCCTCTTGAAGAAAAGGGTTTTGTTGACTTATTGAAGTATAATGTTGAAAAGGATGAGTTAGAACCAACAAACGATCTGATTAACGGAGACAGCGAGATAATAAAAAACATTGCTGCAAATGTCAGGGGTTGGGCAGGAAACTGGGACGCTGTTTATGATAACATCATGTTGAGGTCCAAGATAAAAAAAGAAACTGTTGAAGTTGCAGAAAAAACAAAAAACAAAGATATTCTTGAAGCAGAATTTAATACCTTGTCTAATCATATGTTTCATAAAATTTCAAACCAGGTTCGTGAAGAAGTTGGTCTGCCAATAAGTGACAGAGTTTTTCCAGAGTGGCAAAAATGGTTAAATAATGAAGTTAAGAAGAAGACGATTTGAGATAGGTGGATTAAAGAACGGGAAATATAATTTTTTATTAAAGTCGTGAGAAAAGAGGACAATAGGAATATTTTTCAGAGTCTCTTGGAAGTTTGGAGACAGATAGTATAATTTCTGCTGCCTCTTCTAGAATTCTTATGAACCCGATAGAATTTCTTATTTTTTTAGCTAACCCTTTTTTCCCATGTCCTATTTTAGAAATCTATTTTATGCTAATTTAAGTTCTTGATTATATATTTCTAAACATTTATTAATTCTATAATTTATCTAATTTAAAAGATGGTTGATAAAAGAGTTGAAAATATTATAAAGAAACATTCTGCAAAAATTGAGAGAGAGATTGGTTCTGTCGATGTGGAGAATATGAACTACAGTCGGGAGTATGTCCGGTTTAAGGATGAGATGGCACCTGAACTGACAAGATTTGAAAGATGGTGCGAGAGCTTAGGCGATATTGTCAAATTAAAAGTTTCAGAGAAGGATGAGAAGAAGATTAAGAGAAATCTTGAAATTGCGCATCTTGATATTGAACCATGGCAGGCACTGACGCTGAGTGTTGTGGTTTTTGTTGGAATTTTTATTCTTGGTCTGCTCACTTCTATTGCAGTTGCATTGATTAAAGGGAGTATCCTTGCATTTCCATTTTTGTTTTTCTTTTTAGTTATTATTCTTGCGTTGTTTTTGTTTTATTTTGTCAATGGTTATCCTGAGAGGGTAGCTAACAAGTGGCGACTTAAGGCATCTTCGCAGATGGTGCCCGCGATTTTGTATATTGTTGTTTATATGAGACACACGCCTAATCTGGAGAAGGCAATTGCTTTTGCATCTGAGCATTTGCAACCCCCTCTTGCACTTGACTTTAAGAAAATTTTTTATGATGTTGAAGTTAGGAAGTTTTCAACCATGAAGGAGAGTTTGGATAGTTATCTTGATACATGGAGAGATTATTCTTCTGAGTTTATTGAGTCCTTTCATCTCATTGAAAGCAGTTTGTTTGAGCCTGATAATAACAGAAGAATCGGGATTCTTGAGAAATCTTTGCAAGTTGTTCTTGATGGGGTGCATGACAAGATGCTGAAGTTCACGCATAATGTTCGGAGTCCGCTGACAAATGTTTATATGCTGGGAGTTGTTTTGCCGACGCTCGGACTTGCGCTGCTTCCTCTTGCATCTGCTATGATCGGAGGGATGATAAAATGGCACCATGTTCTTATTTTGTATACTTTAATCCTTCCTTTTGTTGTTTTTTACCTGACAGACAAGATTATGTTGTTGCGTCCAGGGGGGTATGGAGAAACATCTTTGCTTGAGAGAAATCCTCTTTATCCGCAGTATAAAAGTAAGAAGCCTTATCTGATTGCTTTTTTAGTTTGTGCACCTCTCTTGCTGATTGGGCTGCTGCCTTTGATTTTTCAGTATACGCCTGTGATGGGATGGCTTGGCTTGCAACAGGATTATACTTTTGCTGAATTAGGTTTGGGATTTTTTGGAGGGGGCAAGGTTTTTGATTTTAAGACGTCTGGGAATGGTTTTGCTGGACCATTTGGAATTGGTGCACTGCTGCTTAGCATGTGTATTCCTCTTGGGATTGCATTGTTTTTTGCAATTGTATTCAAGGGAAAGACAAGTTTGCTGATTAAAGAAAGAGCGAAGACAAAGGAACTTGAGAAAGAGTTTAATAATTCGCTGTTTCAGATTGGTAATCGTATGGGCAATGGTGTGCCGTCTGAACTTGTCTTTGGAATGGTTGCAGAGTCGTCGAAAGGCTTAAGGACAGAAGATTTTTTTAGGAGAGTTAATTATAATATCCGGCAGATGGGGATGAGTGTTGAGACTGCACTTTTTGATAAAAACAGGGGGGCGCTTAATTATTATCCCTCTGACTTGATCGCAACTTCTATGAAGATTTTAATTGAGGCGTCTAAGAAAGGTTTGAAAATTGCTGCGATAAGTTTGATGAGTATCTCGCAGTATGTTAAGAATATTCAGAAAATTACAGATAGGTTGAGGGATATGCTTGCAAATATAATCTCTGATATGAAAAGCAACATGACATTTTTAGCACCTTTGCTTTCAGGAATTGTTGTTGGGTTGTCAGCAATGATAATTTCAATTCTGAATCAATTTAATATTTTTGAGATTGGCGGTGAGGGTGCAATTGGTCTCGGGAACATCGGAGCTATCTTGCAGATATTTGATATAACTAAAATGATCCCCCCTTATTATTTGCAGATTGTAGTAGGTATTTATCTGATTGAAATAATTTATATTCTTACAGGAACTCTTGTTTCAATAGATTCTGGAGAAGACAAGCTTGAGAAGATGAACAAGTCAGGGGCGAATTTTACCCGCGGGATTTTGCTTTATTCCTTGACGGCTTTTGTTGCGACAATTGCGTTGTCTCTTTTGGTTTCAATTGTGCTTGGCGGTTTGGGTAGTTAAATTTATTAAGAATGTTTTTCTTTTTAGTGTTTATGGGAAAAGGTGATAAGAAAGGGATTGAGTTTGAGATGATTGGATGGTGGGTTGTTGCATTAGCGGTTTTAGCGATAATGCTTGTTGGATTTTTTATTTTGAAAGATAAAGGAATTAATGTTCTTGAGTATGTGCGAAATATTTTGAGGTTTGGGCGATGAGTTTTTCTATAAATAAATTATTGGGAGTTATTTTAGTTATAGTCGTTGTTGGAATTGTTTTGATGTTTTTGTTTAAAGTAGATATAACTAAATATTTTGAGTTTTTGCCTGATTTTGATTCTAATAAAGAGGATAAAGTTGTAAATTTGCCTACTGGTAGCGAGGAGGGTGAAAAACAAACGGATTTTCTCCGAAAGGGAGAAAATTGTTGCTGTTTATATGAGAAGAATGTGCGGACTAAAAATTGT
The DNA here is from genome assembly GCA_002686355.1 of Candidatus Pacearchaeota archaeon. Classification (GTDB taxonomy): domain Archaea; phylum Nanobdellota; class Nanobdellia; order Pacearchaeales; family GW2011-AR1; genus ARS1301. The sequence continues at coordinate 17,153 of NZBV01000008.1, forward strand.
AAGGTGGTAGAACTTGAAATGAATGAATATTGTAATGATAAGTTAGATGCAACTTCTGAAGAGAATTGGGTGAACTCTGATGTTAAATATTGTGAAAAATAAAAAAGGAATATTAATGCCAGAAACTTTGAAGATTTTAATAGCTGTTCTAGCGTTAGCTATTGTTTTAATCCCTCTTGCATTTAAGTTATATGGGATTTTTATAAAAGATACAAAACTTGAGCAGGCAAAGGTGAGTTTGGATGAAGTTTTAAATAGGTTAGATTTTATGGAGAAAAGTAATAATGAAGAAGGACTGATTATGTTGAATTCTCCTAAAGATTGGTATTTGTTGGGACTTGAAGATGGAAAAAATCAATTATGCATTTGTAAAAATCTGGGAAGAGATGATAATGAACAAAGGAAATTTTGTAATGAGAATGGAGTTTGTAAAGATGTTAGCCAGAATATTTTAATAGACAGTTCTGAAGAAGAAAATTATATTGATGATGTTAGGTTTAAAGCAAAACGTGAGGCAATAAAAATAGAAATAACTCAGTTGGAAATCAGAAAAGATAGAGATATTTTTTATTTGAGTAAAAGTGTAGAAGAGGCTGAGTTAAGTGATGTTCTTAGAGAATTTCTATCTAAAGAGGTTGATATCCTTGAAATGGATAAGACTAAATTGAAAGATGTAACTCCTAAAACTTTTTTACAAATATTAAATGTAGAAGATTTAATCAAAGTTCTTTGTATAAACCCTGCGAATTGGTATGTTAATGGAAATCGTTTAACACCCTATAATAATGATTTGCAGAAACAGATTGATAGTTTTTTTAGTAATAAGATTTCTGATAACGATTTTGTTTCTTTTGGGTTTATGCGGAAATTAAATACAAATCCTGATCTTTTAAAATGTGGTTCTTCGCATCGCAATTCTTATTTTAGATATCCTTTAAAATCTGCTTCTTGCCAGAAAGATAGCCAAAAAGGTTCTCAGGTTTATAGGACTATTCAATTAAATGAAGGAAAATATTGTATAGTTTATTTAACTTCAACTAAGAGTGATTTTAATTAAAAATGACAAAAAATAAAAAAGTAAAA
>NZBV01000009.1 GCA_002686355.1 Candidatus Pacearchaeota archaeon
GAAGAACTTCCTCGCCCTTCTGTCGCACTTCTCAAGTCATTTGACCACCCAAGCATTTCAGCAACAGGTATCCGCGCCTTTATCTTCACAACACCGTCCTCCTGTTCTATGTCAAGTGTTTGCCCTCTCTTGCTTCCAACAAGTTTTGTAATTGTTCCCATAAATTTTTCAGGAACTTCAATAATATGAATCTGCAACGGCTCAAGCAAGGAAGAATCTGCTTTTTTCATTGCACCTTTGATAGCCTCCCTGACAGCAGGATAAACTTGCGCAGGCCCACGATGAATTGCATCTTCATGCAACCGAATGTCCATCAATGAAATCTTCATCTTCATACAAGGCTCCCGAGCCAATGGTCCCTGGTCAATAACCATTTCAAAAGCATCAAGAATCATCTCAATAACTTCTTGCATATGAACTTCCCCTCGAGTCTCATCCATAAAAACATTCCCCTTGTAAACATCTTTCAAATTCCTTGAAGTGTCTCCACTCCAGCCAAGGTTCAAAAGTGTCTCCCCAATTTCCTTGTTCTTTTTTTTCAATCTTCCCTCAGGAACATCTCCGTTCCGAATTGCCTCATAAATATTTTCTTCAAGTGGTTCAACCATCATATAAAAACTATTATGTTTGTTAGGACTCCGGCCTTCAACAGCATTAGATTCTTTGCCAACAGTTTCACGATAAACAACAATTGGTGCAGAAGTTTTAACATCAAGCCCTTTCTCTGTCTTGATTCTATTTTCAATAATTTCAAGGTGTAACTCCCCCATTCCAGACATCAGGCTTTCACCTGTCTGTTCGTTAATTTCAATTCTTATAGACGGGTCTTCTTTACCAACCTGTTTCAAGATCTCAACTAGCTTCGGCAAGTCAGCAGCCTTCTTAGCTTCAATAGACTTTGTAACAACAGGATCAAATAAATGTTTAATTGCTTCAAATACTTCCATTTCTTCTTCGCTGACTGTCTCGCCTGTAAAAACATCCCTCAATCCAACAACCCCAACAATATTCCCTGCATTAGCTTCGTCAACAATAACTCTTTGCGCACCTTTGTAAACTGAAACCTGTTGCACCCGCACATTTCTTTTTGCAAGATTCATATAAACTTCATCACCTTGTTTGATTGTCCCTGAAAACAGCCTCCCTGCAGCAACTTCTCCTGCATGTTTGTCCACAACAATTTTAATCGGCACAAAAACAGGAGGTCCCTTTGGGTCACAATTAATCAATGCCTTCCCAACTTTAGAATCAAGCTCTCCGCGCCAGATTTTTGGAATTCTGTATTTCTGAGCATAAACAGGATTAGGATGATGCTTAATGCACATCTCTAAAACAACCTCGTGAAGCGGAGCTTTTTTCGCAAGTTTTTTGTGATCATCATTTTCATAAGCATCAATAACATCCTTGAATGTAATCCCTTTCTCTTTCATGTAAGGAAAACTCAGCGCCCAGTTATGAAAAGCAGAACCAAATGCGACAGTTCCCTCTCCGACTCCAACCTTCCATTTTTCTTTGTAACCTTCTGGCGCAATATTTTTAATCAACTCATTAACATGGTCAATAATCCTAATGAATTTTTCCTGCATTGCTTCTGGAGTCAGCTTGACTTCTTTTATTAATCTGTCAACTTTATTAATGAATAAAACCGGCTTGACTAATTCTTTTAGTGCCTGACGAACAACAGTCTCTGTTTGTGGCATTACACCTTCGACAGCACAGCAAAGAATAATGCATCCGTCAACCGCACGCATGGCTCTTGTGACATCTCCCCCAAAATCAACATGCCCTGGAGTGTCAATCAGATTAATAAGGTAATCACTTCCACCGACTTTGTGAATCATTGAAACAGATGCAGAATCGATTGTAATCCCCCGCGAAGTCTCGTCCTCATGAAAATCAAGTTTCAGTGCTTTTCCAGCTTCTTCTCCTGAGACCATTCCTGCACCAAAGAGCAGATTGTCAGAGAATGTCGTCTTTCCATGGTCAATATGCGCAGCAATTGCTATATTTCGAATCTTGTCCTGCTGTTTCATTAATTTTACTACATCTTTATCAGTTGTCATTTTTTAATCACCCACTTGATTTTTCTTATTAACGTTTAAATCATCATAACAAAAAAGAAATGGTTTATTGGCAGTTTCACCTTCTAAATAACACAATGATACTTGAGGAATACAAAATATTAATCTAGTTATATCTGATTCAGAGGGACATACTCTTCTGGGTATTTCATAATTTTCCATTTTAAATCAGAATATTAATTAATTGGGAAAATCTTTTTTAAAGTTGTTGGTTAGGTTTTGGCACATTACATTTGCGATTAATACGGGATTTGTTGAGGGATTAATCATCTTTAACAAAGAAATTTGCGCGACGCGATTTCGTGGCAACAATTGAAAATAAGTAAAAACACAAATAACCTTTACCGCGCACTATCAGCCTGAGCTTCTGCTTCTTTTTTCTTTTTTATTGCAAAGCTTTCACCATTTTTTTCAGAAGCCATTATAATTTCTTCAGCAAGTGCCTGCAAAATCGTTTTCTTTTTGTTAAATGCTTTATCAGATGCACCTTGCACAATCCATCTCAACGCGAGATTAACTCTTCGCAACGGCGACACATCAACTGCTTGGGGGTATCTCGCACCACCATATTCAATCACAGTAACTTCATCACGGGGCGCGACATTTTCAATTGCCTTAACCAAAATCTGAACAGGATTTTTTTTAGTTCTATCTTCAATTAGCTTAAATGCCTCTAAAACAATTTTCATATTCTTTGAATATTTCCCAGTAGAAGTTCCAAACATAATTTTATGCTTCTTCCCCCTATGTCCTGCAGTTGCAACCCTATTCATCAGTCTCTCAACAATATTAACTTTCACCTGCCCAAATTTTTGAACATTTCTTCCATAACTTTTTAGAACCAACCTTGGCTCAAGATTAATTACATTCTTCAAACTAGGGTCTTCTATCTCAATTTCTGACAAATCATACAAGTCAAATATTTTAAATTGTGGGGTTGTTTTTTGTTCCATTTTATCTTCTTCCCTTCTCAATCTTGCCCTTGACTAATCTATGCAGGGGCTGGTCATTTACTTGGATAACCTGCCACCGGATCCCACGAATGTCTCCTTTTGCCCTTCCCATTTTCCCCCCGATTCTTTCTATCATAACTTCATCGTGCTCGTCAATAAATTTCTGCGCAAGATTTCCAGGAATAAAGGCACCAACAGTCTTGCCGTTTTTCTTAAGCTGAACCTTACAGCACTTTCTCATTGCAGAATTTGGCTGCGCTGCCTCTTTCTGAAATTTTGAAATAACAATCCCTTTTGCTTGAGTTGCACCTTCGAGAGGATCCGATTTTGCAAACAAATCCAGAGTACTGGCTTTATACTTCCTGTCTTTCCACTTGAATTTTTTTCTCTTTTTGATTAATTTTCCAGCTGCTTTTAATCCCATATTAAGTAAGAATTAAATTGGTTTATAAAGTTTCTGAAAGAAAATTCATAGTGGAAGATTTTGATCTTTCTCTAAAAAACTTTATTTGCTTTCTGCTCGAAAAGATTTATAGATTAACAATCAGGAATTTGAAATTTTTTGTAGCGAATTGTTAGATAGAGCAAAGATTGAATATCAATGGGAATTCAATCAAGAGTCCTTGCCGAAAAGAGAATCTCCCCATTTTCTGACACAAATCTGCATGTTTTTTTGTGGTGTGGCAGCTTATCTCACAACTTTCCTTTTGAATCTCCACAAGGTAGGACTAACAGCCAATTCTGTTTCTTAGTATTTTAACCGAACTTCCCTAATTGATAATGTAAACTCTTCATAGAAACCATCAGTTGCCAAAAAATTTCAATATCATCAGGGAAAGTTCTTAGAGGGTATTCTTTTTCTTTTGGAGTTCTTATAATAACTCTTTTACCATTGTTAAGAACATAACTCATTTTCAGATAATCCGAACATCTTTTCCAAAAAAATCTTTGACAATAACCTGCATTTCTTTTAATCTTCTTTTGTCTCTCCCGATTAAAGAAGCCTTGTTCTGCCGCATTGTATTAATTATAATTTCATCTCCATTGATGTTTGTTTCTTTTATCTTTATAGGATTAACAATGCTTTCAATAAAGTTTTTTGCATCCTGGATTCCCCGCGGTTTTGCAACAATCCGGATTTTTTTTCTAAGGACTTCCTTCATCTTCTGGACATTTTTTCCATTTTCTCCAACTGCTTTGTGCAACAAAGGGTAAGGGACACAAAAAATTAAAGTGTTATTATACTTAAAACAGAATCTTGTTTGAACCTGCGTAATTTTTCCAAATAAATTTAGATGTCTTATATCTTGCATGTCAATAATCTTTACCATTTTTAATCTGTCAAAAGAGTAATGGAAATCTTTGATTCACTTCTTCCTCTTATAATGCTGTTAGAAAAAGTTGTTTTATAAATTTATTTGTTCGCCTCTTCCACAACTTTCTTTTCTGCTGTCTTTTTTTCATCTTCTTTTTTTATCAGTGGCCCAATAACTTTTACAAGAAGCCCTGGCAATCCTGTTCCGATTGGAACTGGTTGATTAACAATTATATTCTCAATCACACTCGACAATTCATCTTTCCCACCTTTCAGCGTCGCATTGACAAACTGTTTATCTGGAGTTTCAAAAGTCGCCCTTGCTAGAATAGAAGATTTCTGAGCAATAATCCCCATCCTTGTAACTCCTTTAACTTCTCCAGTATTACACATTGCATCAGAAACGAGTTTCAGATGACGAATATCAATGTCCAATCCCTGTGATTTAAGGACTTCCTTGATTTCATTCATTATTAGCTGTCGCGCCGCTTCAATTCCAAAAACACTCGCAACTTCATGCAAGTCATTTGAAACTAATTTATTTTTATTGACATCTTTGAATTTCAACATCTCTTTTAAATTTGTTCCAAGTGTAAGAATGACATAATCTCTGTCCCTTTTAACAATTAAAATCTGCTTGACTCCTTTAACTCCAGAAATTATTGTTCCTTTTAGCTTTTCCTTTAATTTGTAAATCTCTTTAAAATCATACTGAGTAGCATTAAGAATAATAGAGTTTGTTCCTTCCATTGCTTTGAACTTTAACTCATTCAATCGCTCAATAACAGTCTTTATTGAGACATGTGTCTGTCTCAGACCTTCTTTGTCTATTTTAATTTCAATTTTCTTATTACTGAAATCAAGATTAATCTCAGCAGCAATTTCCTTCAGTGTGACCTCTTTTATTTTTTCTGCAAAGATCTTTGCATTTTTTTCATTATTATAATCCTTGTCAAGATAGATTTCCATTTTTGGAGATGAAGGTTTTTTCCTTGCGTCAAAAATTTCAATAAGTCGCGGAAGACCCATTGTAACTTGCATCTCTGCCACACCTGCCATATGGAAAGTCCTCATGACCATTTGAGTTGACGGCTCTCCAAAAGATTGTGCCGTTACGATTCCAATTGCCTCCCCGGGTTCTATCTTTTCTTTCTTGTGAAGATTTGAAATCTCGAGACCATCATCACCATAAACATACTGGATGATATTATTATTACCATCACGCACAGTGCCGTCATATTCTATTCTCAAATCCTGAAGAGCATTTGACAACCTCCTATATAAATATCCTGACTTTGGTGTTCTAAGTGCAGTGTCCATGAGTGAGTCTCTTCCTGCAATTGCACCAAAGAAAAATTCATCAGGTCTCAATCCCTTAATAAAAGGACTGTGAATAAATCCTCTCGCCCTCGGAGATAAATCGTCTTTTTCAAAAAATGGTAGGGTTCTCTCTGTATATCCAAAATCGATCCTTTTTCCCCCTAACTGTTGCTGACCAACACAACAAGCCATTTGAGTAATATTAAGGATGTTCCCTCCCCCACCTGATTTAATCATATGACTAACAGGATTAGTGTCAGGAAATTCTTTTTTAACAATTTCCCCGGTTTTAGTCCTGACTTCATTCAGCACTTTCAAGACTTTTATTTCCCTTGATTCTTCTTTTGTTTTGCCTGGAATAATCTCCAATGTGCCGTCGTCGAATGACTTTAAAATTCCCTCTGTCTTTTTCTCTGATTTTTTAATAATATCATTCCCTGCTTCAATAACTTTTTCTTCCAAATCAAAATCTTCAACAGAAATAGTTATACCTCTGTGTGAGAGATAATTAGTCCCCAACTTGAATGCTTTTTTAATGACCTCAAACGCCCCTCTCTTTCCAACTATTTTATCCAGCTCTTTAATCAGGCCCCCTGCCCCTTTCCCAAGAACAGACTTGTCAATTTTTCCTTTAATAATTTCTCCATCTTTGATTCTTATTGAATCATTTGAAAAATTGACTTTTGGGAGAATCATTGAAAACAATTTTTTACCTTCAACACCTTTTTTTGGAATCTGTGTATCAATACCCACCTGATACAAAATTTGGTTTGCATAATCTTGGGAGAACTCATTTTCTCCAAACAAATATCCCCCTGTGATTGAATCCACATTGCACCCAATCAGATTTGTGTGGTTCTTTGGGGAAATCAGATTTCTTTTAACGTCCAAAAGAATTTTTGCTTCTGTTCTTGCCTCTTCTGTTTGAGGAGAATGGATGTTCATTTCATCTCCGTCAAAGTCAGCATTGTAAGGCATTGCTACAGCAGGATGTAATCTAAGTGTTCTACCAGGTAAAACTCTTACAAAATGAGCCATCAGACTTCCTCTGTGCAGACTTGGGTGTCTATTAAAAAGGACAATATCTCCGTCCTGTAAATGCCTCTCGATTTTATAACCTGGAGCCAGTTCCTCAATAATCTCTTCTTTTAATTCAGGAGTTATCTTTTTCCTCTTCCCATCAGGCCTTATGATATAATTTGCACCAGGATATTCTTCTCCTCTTTCAATTAGTATCTCAACCTTCCTAATATTCAAGTCATTAACCATCTCTGCAACAGTAACTATCTTTGCAATCTCATAAGGAACACCTACCTCATTTAACTCAATAGAAGGATCTGGCGAGATAACTGTTCTTGCAGAATAATTCACTCTTTTACCAGCCAGGTTCTTTCGTATTCTCCCCTCTTTTCCCTTGATTCTCTCTGTGATTGTCTTTAACGGCTGGCCACTTCGATGTCTTGCAGGAGGAATTCTTGCAACAGTATTGTCAAAGAAAGTCGTGATGTGAAAATGCAGCAAATCCCATAAGTCTTCAATAATGACCTCTGGCGCACCTGCATTAAGATTCTCCCATAGCCTTTGATTAGCACGAATAATATCTGAGAGTTTGTGTGTCAAATCATCTTCACTTCTTTCACCTGATTCAAGGATGATACTTGGTCTTACTGTTACAGGTGGAACCAGCAGTGAAGTCAAAACAGACCATTCTGGTCTTGCAGTTTTTGGGTTGATTCCGATTTTCATTAACTCCTCATCAGGAATCTTAACCAGCATTTCCCTGATTTCTATTGGAAAAATTCTTGTTCTCTCTCTGTGGAAACTTGTAGGTTTGTCAAGCTTAATCTTTTTCTGTACTGATTCACAATGAGGACACTTCTTCGTGTCTTTCGCTTTCTTTGCTCTCTGGCTTGCAGTGTATTTGTCTAAATTCTTGTCAGCAAGCATTAACTTACCACACTCCTGGCAAAAGCATCTAAGCCCCAATTCAATCAATGGAACGTACTTCAGATGAATAACTGGCCTTGCCAAATCAATGCTTCCTGGATGACCAAGACATTCTTTGAGTCTTCCTCCGCAGGTCCTGCATCTTACCCCAGGGTCAATTGCCCCAAGCCGCAAATCCATCAAGCCCCCATCAACAGGGTATCCGTCAATATTATACAGTTCAGGTGTTACTACTTTTGCAACTGAAATTTTTTTTATCTGCTCAGGACTGAACAAGGCAAATTTTATTTCTTTAATTTTTTTACGAATTATTCTTCGTGGCATTTTAATGAATTGTTTTATTTTCTAACATTTTTAATCGGTAAGAATAAGATACAGATATTTTAACAGCACATTTTCCTTCACAACAATTTTGGAATGTCCCAAAATCTCGATGTGCTTCATCACATTTATGGACACATTCTGGATGGTTATTATAACCATTTACAAATTTACTTTTATCTTCCTCATGATTTATCTGATCTGTAACTCTCAGCTTTTTTTTATAAGTTATTTTTTCCATTTTATTCATATTTATTTTTTAATTGAAAACTCGTTCGAATGTGCATTCCTTGCAATTCCTCGAGCAATAATTTAAATGCATAAGAAACTTCAATGTATCCAATTTCTTCGCTGTCGCAAAGCGGGCAAATAACTTTGTTTCTTAAATTATCATCTATCCCAATTGCCCCGCACTTTGTGCAAATTGGAAGAACAACTTTGTCAGAGTCATATCTTTCTTTTAATAATAATGAGGCACCATGAGCAACAAGTGCCTGCTGTTCCATCTCGCCTAATCTTAATGCCCCGCCACGAGAACGCCCTTCAATTGGTTGTCTTGTAAGCAGCGCAACTTTTCCAGACGCCCTTCCATGTAGTTTGTTGCCGACCATATATTTAAGTTTAAGATAATACAAATTACCAACAAATATCTTAGCTTCCATTCTCTGTCCTGTGACTCCGTTATACATTGTTTCCTTTCCGTCATATCTAAAACCCAATTCATTCATTTGCTCTTCTAGCTCTTTTTTGCCGACTCCTGAAAAAGAAGTTCCGTCAATTATCTTTCCCTTTAAACAGCCAACCTTTCCTGCAAGCAATTCCAAAAGATATCCGACGGTCATACGACTCGGCAAGCCATGAGGGTTAAAAAGAACATCAGGCTTTATTCCGCTTGCAGTAAAAGGAATGTCTTCTTCAGGTACGATCATTCCAACAACCCCCTTCTGACCGTGCGATGTTGCAAACTTGTCTCCTAACTCAGGAATTCGATGGTCTCTTGTTTTAACATGAACAATCTTGTTGCTTTCATTGTCTTCTGTAACAAAAACAGCGTCAATAACTCCTTTTTCTTCCTGTCTCATTGTAATGCTTGAGTCTTTCTTAGTCTTCACTGAAATCTCTCTTGCTTCAGACAGAAACTTAGGCGGAGAAGTTTTTCCAATTAAAACACTGCCCTCGTCGACCTCTGCTTCGGGGTAAATAATCCCATCATTTTCCAAAAACCTGTAATTTGTTTCCATCTTATAGCCAGAAGTGTCTTTTTCAACCAGAGTAATTTCATCTTTTAGCCCTCCTGCATAATTCATTTCTACTGTTGAATATGGCCTGAAGTAAAAACTTCTTCCAACACCCCTGTCCAGACTTCCCTTGTTTAGTATTAATGCATCTTCCATGTTATATCCTTTGTAAGTCATTATTGCAACAACAAGATTCTGTCCTGCAGGATAGGTATCAAGAGTATCATAAACAAAGCTTCTTACAATTGGCTTTTGAGGATATTGAAGAATGCTCACGTCAGTGTCAAGCCGGCACAGATAATTTGCAGCATACAATCCAAGTGCTTGTTTTTGAGTTTTGCTCCCCCTATTCAGTCTGGCACTTTGGTCGTGGTTTCCGTAAGGAACAAGGGATGTCACAACCCCAAACAAATCAATGCTGTCAATCTCAAAATGAGTGTGATTATGAGTTAACTCTTCTTCGTATAGCGCAACAAGACAATTTTCTTCCTCTGCAGCGTCGAGATATTCAATGACTCCTTGATTCACAAGTTCTTTCCAGTTGAGTTTCTTCTCTTTTAATTGTACAAGATGTTCCTGGGTTAGTCTCGGAATCCCATCATCAACAATTATTAACGGTCTTAAGGCTCTTCCGGGTTCTATTGAAATTGTCACATTTTTAAAACTCACATTTTCCCTCACATTCATCTGAATTGGAAATTCTCCGACTCTTCTCTTTTCCCGGATTTGTTTCGCAAAATTCTCTGACTCTTTAACTCCTCCAATATATCTTCCATTAAAGAAAACATCCATCTCTCCGACACCATCTTTATTCAATCCCAGACTTTCTAAATTTTTGAGGAACTTGTTTTCATCAATGTCTTCTCTTGTTGATATCTTGCTCAATAGCGCGAGGTTTTTTCTCAGTCCTATTTCTGTTCCTTCTGGAGTTTCTATTGGACAAAACCTCCCGTAATGTGTTGGATGAAGAGTCCTTGCCAGAAAATTCTCCTGGTCACTCGGAAGCATGCTTGATACTCTCTGTAATTGTGAAATTGTGTCAAGGTAATTTGTCTTTTGCATATTTTGTGTCACACCACTTCTTTCCCCTGTCCAGCTTCCAGTTGCAATTGCTGACTCAATCCGGTGAGAAAACAAAGTTGATTTTGCAATAATACGAATTGAAAAAAACTTCCTCCTTTTTGATGCTTTTTGCAGCGAATATTGAATGTCCCTTATTAAAATTCCAAGATTAACTCTGAACAAAGTTGCCAGCAAATCCCCTGATAACCTGACTCTTTTGTTTGAATAATGGTCTTTGTCAGTTGTTAGTTTGGGATTCTCTTTTGCAATCAGAAATTGTTTAATGAGTTTGCAGAGGGTGATAGCTTTTTTTATTCTGTCCTCTTTTTTCTGGCCAATGTGCGGAAACAGATAAGAATCAATTCTCTGATTAATCCTGTCAAGAATTTCTTTTTTTGTTCCCTGAAGATTTGCTTTTTCTGCGATATCCAATATTGCATCCTCTTTGTCTGAAAGTTTGACAAACTCATACAGATTAACTATAACATTGTCAGTTTCTTTTCCAAGATATTTTGCAATCTCTGATTCTTTCACAAGCCCGAGTGCTTTGATGACTGCAATCGCAGGCAAGTCCTTGAATCTGCTGAATGAAACTTGGAACAAACCTTCTTTTCCCTCTGTAATCGTTGTTGGGATTCTGTATGTCCCCCGAAGAGAAAACATCTTTAGAACTAAATTTCCTTTGTTGTCTGGTTCAATAAATGGCTGGTTTTCTGCAAGATCTTCTGCAAGCACCATAACCCTTTCGTTGCCTTTGATTATAAAATATCCGCCAGGGTCTTTTGGGTCGCCATAATTTTTTACTAATTCTTCTTTCGACAATCCAAAACTATTACAATATTCGCTCTTGACCATTATTGGAATTTTTCCTATTTCAACTATCTCAGAATCAACCTGGTCATCTTTTCTTACACTTATTTCAATTGTGACAGGAGCAGAATAAGTCAAGTTTCTCAGCCGTGCCTCATATGGCATTATCAGTGAAGAACTTCCGTCTGCTTCAGTAATCATTGGTTTTCCAACTTTTATCTTGCCAAGGTTAATTTCAAATTCCTCGTTATTAATTGTTGCTGAAATCTCCTCAACAATCTCCTGCATCCGTTTTTCTATGAAATTATTAAAAGAAGTAATATTTGACTCAACCAGAGAGTGTTCTTTAAGATATTCCTTCACAACCAGATGATTATTTTTTTGCATATTATACAATGACTCTGAAATAGAAGCTTGTCTTGTCGCCTCCCTTGTGCACGATTTTAATTATGTCTCCTATCTGGCACCCTTCTGGCAATGCAGAATCTGTGATAAAAATCTTTGGCAGCTGTGCTTTTGAAACATTTAGTTTCTTTAGAAGTTCTTCAGCGTCTTTTTCAGAAAGTTTGGTGTGTTCTGATTGGAGAATGTGCATTTTATAGGAAGTTTTACAGAGTTGGTAACGACTTTAACAACTATGCAATAATAAAAATTACAAAAATTTAATTTATAAATCTTTGGGTAATTGCGGGTTTGTCAACAGAAGGAAAACAAAGAAAAGAAGTTTTGAAAATGCTTAAAAATTATTTGGAATATAAAAGAGTCATATGTAATTGGACAAAAAAAGGAAAAATCCTTCTTTCATAAATTTAATCCGAGAGGTTGTCTTCTTGCCTCTTAGAGTTTCTCCATAAGTATAATTCAGCAATTCTAAATCCCCCATGATGGTTTTAGCTCAGGTAAAAATTAAATTGAAACAATATTTAGAACAATTGGATAAAAGAAATCAATCTAATCTCACTCTCAGTATCTTATCATCATTAATTTCCGGAAATCCTCTGCCGTCTTTGTTGCTAGTTGCAATATAAAGAAAATCATTATGGATAACAACTTCCCTTATCCTGCCAATATCAGAGAAAAGCTCTTCTTCATCCAAAACAGTTTTTCTATCTTCTCCTAGTGCAAGTTTTCTTACTTGTGCTCCCCTTAAACCGGCTACATACAAGGTATTTTTGTGATAAGCAATTCCTCCAGGGGCCAAAGTAAATTCTTCATAACACCTTATTGGAGTTTCAAAATTAGAAGGCTCATCGCAAGTGGTTGGCCATCCGTAATTTTTCCCTAATTCAATAACATTCACTTCATCTTTTCTTGTAGGGCCATGCTCAGCTGCATACATTATATTCTCGTTCCATGTAATGCCTTGAGGATTTCTATGACCATAAGAATAAATGTAATTCCCGAAAGGATTGTCAGCGGGGATAGTTGTATCCTTATTCATTCTTAATATCTTACCTGATAAAGAATTAAGATTCTGGGAAGTAGAAGGCACTGTTGCATCACCGGTCGTTATGTAGAGTTTCTTATCAGGTCCAAACTTAATTCTGCCGCCATCATGAAATCTTGCTGCGGGAATATTATCTAAAAGTATTTTCTCGTCCTTCAATCTTTTGTCCTCTAAAACAAATCTTGAAACTCTGTTCCAGATATTATCATTACCTTCGTATGTGTAATACAAATATACAAAATTATTTTCATCAAAATCAGGATCGACTGCAATTCCTGCCAAACCAGATTCTGAAATTTCAGTAACAAGGATTTTTGCAATAATGTCTTTCTCTTTTTCTTCAAAATCAATTAAATTTACATTACCTGATCTTTCTGTGAAGACCATCCTCCCATCTGGCAGGAAATCAATTGCCCAAGGAGTGTCCAAATTTTCAATAATAATCTCAAAATCCATTTCATCAGTACTTTTTTCAATATTATTATTTCTTAAAAGAAGAATTATTATTAATAAAATTAAAATTAAAAAAATTGTAAAAAATATAGGTTTATTTTTCTTATCCATTTTTTGAAAATAAATCCCCCCATTTATCACTAACTTTCATGGTGTTGTAATTAGAATTATCTTATAAAAACTTTTCTTCTATTCTTCCTTCTTTAGAGTAATATTCCCTTTATTGTCTATCACTGCCTCAATCTTATCCCCCCGCTTTCAACCTTTGGCAATTCTGTGAATGCTTTATTGGAAAATCAACCAAAACCTGATTTTATTAAAAAATTAATGTATAATCTGTCCAAGAATATTTTTGCCATTAACTCGTCTTGGTCCAAAACCAAGATTCTCAATTTCTTGGATAAATTCTTCTTGACTTAATCCTATAATTTGTTCTAAAAATAGCCTTATTTGAGTATTTCTGTAACTAATGGCCCCGCGGGGATTTGAACCCCGGACACCTAGCTTAAAAGGCTAGTGCTCTGACCAGGCTGAGCTACGGAGCCTCACTTTGTTTGTCTCTTTGCTACTGATTTGTTTTCTTATGGATCCAAACCAGAGAACAGAGCTATCCATTTATTTAGAAGGATTAGTTTATAAATTTTCTATTATATAAGTTTTTACCCTTTCTTGTGTCTTAGTTAGATAATACCCTTATAATCTAGTTATCAAAGTTTCAGCGGTTTCTTCTGGATTGGATACATCTTTGAAGTCTATCTCTTTTTTTATTCCTAGCTTCAACACTATTGGGGTGTTGGGTCTTTCTTGATTCTTTAATATCCAGTTTTCTATCATTGGTCTTAACCAAAAAAGAAAAGATTCCCCTATTCTTGATATTTATAATTCACGTTCATTCCTCATATTTACCCCAATCTCTTTGTAAAAATTATTATCCTAGATGATTATCCAACTTTTTCTCTAATTCATTTTCAGAAATAGCGCCGACAAACTGGTCAACTGTTTTTCCATCCTTGAGTATAACAAAATTAGGAATTGAACTGACTCCAAATTTTTGCGCAATGTCAGCATTTTCTCCAACATTAACTTTGCCAAATTTGATTTTGCCTTTGAACCTTTGACTCAGGTCTTCAATAACAGGAACCATCATCATACAAGGCATGCACCCATCTGCAAAGAAATCAATCAATACCACCCCTTTTTCTGTAAAGCTTCCAAATTCATTGTTTGTTAATTCAGGAACATTTTCACTTGCCATATTTTTACTAAGAAATAGGATTTATAAAATTTTTTAATTGATGAGATTGGCTCACTTCGTTCGCTTATTAATTAAGTCTCCAAAATCAACCCTGTTAGATTTCTCTGCCAAAGATCAATTAATCTAAAAAATCGATAAATAACCCATTTTTGCGTTAATAATATTTCAGCAGAACATCGTGAGGGACTCCAATGTGAGGAGATAAATATGCGGGTGTCAACGAGAAATATTAATCTAAAAACTTTTCCTCTAACTTCTTTTTATAATCATCTAAATCAATTTTTTTTCTTGCAACACCGGTCTTAATCCCTGCTTCTGCAACTGC
>NZBV01000010.1 GCA_002686355.1 Candidatus Pacearchaeota archaeon
AAGTTTAACAAATCAAAAAAAGCCATCTTGCAAATTCAAAAACATATTTCAGAGGTTTTGAAATGATTTCAAAAAGTTCAGATATTTTCTTAGAATTAAAGAAAATAGTTTCAAGAATGAAAAAGATTGACTCAGAAATGACTCTCCTTAAAGAAAATTCAGAAGAAGGTGAAGGAAAACAAGCTATTGAGTCACAGTTAAATTTGTTAAAAGAATCTCTCACAAAAGAGAACAAAAAACTAGAGAAAATCATTAATCAGTTGAAAGTTGCTCAACCGCTGGAGAAACCAAAAGTTCAGGAAAAAGGGATAAAGGAGCCCAAAATAAGTTACCAACCAAAAAAAGAAAGTTTTTTGCCAAAATTCTTATCTTCAAAGGGAAGTAGTTTTTCTGACCTTGAAAAACACACAGTAAAGAGAATCTGGAAGAAAGATAAGAAACCTGTGAAGAAAAAGATGGAAAAACCTAGCACATATATTAGACTAGCAAACAGAATCTTTGCAGAAATTTCAGAAAAACTTGCAAACAAAGGAATATTTCGCGACTTAAGAAGAAATCTAATAAAATCAAATCTCCAGTTTGTTCCAAAAACTTATATTTCAATTTCGTTTTTCACAGTTCTTCTTTCTGCAATATTTGGGATTTTTATGACTTTTTTCTTCCTGTTCTTCAATATCAGTTCAAAACTTCCGATAATAACCCTGGCTCTCGAATCCCTTGGGATTCGATTTCTAAAAGTCTTCTGGATATTGTTTGCTGTTCCGATTGTCACAATAATAGTTATGTATTATTATCCTTCACTTGAGAAAAAATCCCATGAAAACAAAGTTAATAGTGAGCTTCCTTTTGCAACTATTCACATGTCTGCTATTTCAGGTTCGATGATTGACCCTACAAAAATATTCAAAATTATAATCTCAACAGATGAATACCCCAACATAAGCAAGGAATTTACCAAACTTCTGAATCAGATTAATATCTATGGACAGGATTTAACCAGTGCATTGCGTGAGCTCTCATTTAACACTGCAAGTTCAAAACTTTCAGAACTTCTTAACGGACTCTCAACAACGATTAATTCAGGAGGGGACCTTGCAGAATTTTTTAAGAAAAGGGCAGAGAGTTTGCTTTTCGAATATAAGATTGAAAGAGAAAAACAAACAAAAACAGCTGAGACTTTTATGGATATTTACATCAGTATTGTTATTGCAGCTCCGATGATATTTATGCTCCTGCTTATGATGATGAAAATAAGTGGATTTGGAATTCCTCTTAGCTCTTCGATGATTTCATTAATCATGGTTCTCGGAATAATCCTAATAAACATAGGCTTTCTTGTATTCTTACAACTAAAAAGCCCTGCCAAATAAAATGGAAATAAAAAAGAGACACATCGTTGGAATTGCCTTTGGGGTAATCAC
Source organism: Candidatus Pacearchaeota archaeon (assembly GCA_002686355.1). Classification (GTDB taxonomy): domain Archaea; phylum Nanobdellota; class Nanobdellia; order Pacearchaeales; family GW2011-AR1; genus ARS1301. Next base: position 1,422 of record NZBV01000010.1, read on the forward strand.
AGTCATCTCTTCTCTGTTTGCGATTGGAACTGAGTTTTTCTTTTTTATAATTGGGATGGGGATTCTAATCGGGGTTTCACCATTTGTATTCACTATAATCAATGAGAATCGAATTGCCACAGAAAAAGAGGAAATGTTTTTAGAGTTTGCAAGAAATCTCATTGAGAGTGTCAAGACAGGAACTCCAGTAAGCAAGAGCATAATCAATGTCAAAAATAAATCTTATGGGGTTCTTAGTGAAAATGTGAAAAAACTGGCAAACCAGATTTATCTTGGGATTCCGCTTAATACTGCATTAAATACTTTTGCCAAGGATGTTAATAATACTACAATCTCCAGGGCACTGACTTTAATTGGAAATGCTGAAAGGGCAGGAGGGGAAATCGGAGAAATTCTAGAGTCTGTCACAGAAGCAGTTAGTATGTCAGATAAATTAAAGAAAGAAAGAAAGACAACTATATCTACTTTGGTGATTCAGGGTTATATTATCTTTTTTATCTTTATTGGGATTATACTTGTTATGCAATTTAAAATTCTTCCAATGATTTCTGGTATTGCAGATACAAAGATAGGAGATATTGGAGGAGAAACAGTTAGTGCAGAAGAGATGGCTAATGCCTTTTTGTACTTGCTTTTGGTTCAGGGTTTTTTTAGTGGACTTACAATTGGGAAACTGGCAGAAGGTCAAATCAAATCAGGAATCAGGCATTCGTTTGCTCTGATGTTTATGTCTTTCATAGCTTCTACCGGAGCAAATATAATCTGGGGTTGAAATGAGGGGTTATCTCAAAACGATATTGGGATGATTCTATTTATGAAATTGCGTGCCCTCTCCCACGATTAAGAAAATGTTCCTTTATTCTAAAAACCGAGAAGGGCATATTATTAAAATATAAAAAGCCTCTTAGATAATCTATAGTATAAAGAAGAGCAAGAATTTTTATTGAATGAGAAAATCTTGCTACGCTTTCCATTAAAATGAAAAAGAGGATAAAAAGTAAGAAAGGCTCGCATATTGGGATTGTACTGTCTTTTGCAATTTTTGTGGTTTTCTTGATTTTTATTGTTTCTTCCTTAAATCCTATGATAAAAACCCAGCGAAGCAAGCAAAATGTATTAGACAGATTAAAAGTGAATGTAGGAGACTTTTCTATCGAAGAAATGACTACTTTTGTGATTGAAATTAATGGGATAGACCCAAATAAAGATTGTATCAAAGTGCAGAACATTTTGGATGATATCCCAAGTGAGGGAAATTTGACAATTAAAGATGACTCGGACAAAGTGAGAAATTATTCTATTGAAGAACAGGCACTTGTAATTGAAGTGGGCTATCTCTTTAGTGGATTTTTGAAAATTTATTCTTCAGAAGGACTGGATTCTTCAATAGGAAGTGTAGGAGGTGGATGTGAACCAATAACCCAATATGATTTTAGTTCAATAAGGACAAAAGAATACATCACGCAAAATTCAGTAGAAGAACTGTTAAGCAATTATAATAATGATTATGAAATCCTGAAAAATGAATTTGAGATTCCGGAAGGGACAGAATTTGGTTTTAGTTTTGTCTATAACAATGGAACAGAGGTTGGAACAGAATATCCTTCTTCGGAATCAATGAATATATATCTGGATAGTGCTTATATGCAATATGTGGACAGCAATGCAAATTTAAATATGGGTTTGTTAAAAGTATGGGTATGGTGATCAAAAACAAGAGAGGATGGATAAGAATTCTTGAAGCATTTTTTGTAATTGTCTTGATAACAGGAGTTCTCCTGGTTGCAATTGGTCAAGATATCACTAATGATAAAAATTCTGAAAAAGTTTATGAAGAAAGTAATTCTATTTTACAGGCAATTCAACTGGATAAAAGTTTACGTGAGAAAATTCTGGTGGCAACCTCTCCAGTGGAATGGGAAGATTTTGAATCGACTAATCTAGCAGAACTAAAAACCTTTGTCATTGGCAGGACACCTAATTACTTAAATTGTTCTGCAAAAATTTGCATAATTGGCGAGGATTGCATAATAAATCAAAACATCAGCAATAATATCTACACAAGTTCTACAGGCATATATGCAACCAAGGATACATACGCTCCAAAACAATTAAAATTATTTTGTTGGGAAGATTAATAAATAATCTTATTCTTATTTGTTTATGAAATTCAAATTCCTTGAGCATACAGCAGATGTAAAGTTCCAGGCATTTGGAAATTCGCTTGAAGAAGTTTTTGTGAATTCTGCAATGGCATTGAAAAAAACTATTATTGGGGAGGAAAAGATTAAAGTAAAAGAATCTGAAGAAAAGAGAGTTGAATCTAAAGGGGAAGATATTGAAGCTTTGCTTTATGATTTTTTAGAAGAGTTTCTTTATCTGCTTGATGCTGAAGATTTTTTGATTAGTAAAATTAAAGAGTTGGAAATAAATGAGAAAAACTTAACCTTGAAAGCAGTAATTTCAGGAGGCAAAGCAAGCAATTATAATTTTACCAATGATGTTAAAGCAATAACATTTAATGGAATGTTTGTCAAAAAAGCCAGAGACAAATGGGTGGCCCAAGTTGTTCTAGATGTTTAGATTTTAATTTGATTCTTCCTTTTGTTAGAAGCAAATATTCTAAAATTACCTTTTCTAAATTTCCTGGGGATTCAAACGGACTTGCAAACCCTCTTCCTAGTTCTGTGATCTGGGCTTGAGAGTTTTCTGAATCATAATTTATCATTCTTATAAGATAACTAAAAAATCCATCAGGGAAGGGATAATAATACAAACTTGATACAATTCCATAATCTCTTGCTAAGTTTTCCAATCTCTTAATTTTTCCAATGATGGTTTTATGGGAGATAATTCTTGATTTACTGTTCTTTCTCGACAAAAAAGATATCTTAATAAGGCTTTATCAGGAGTGCTTGTATTCATAAATATCCTGATCTAAAAATTATGTTTAAACATTTAGATAGGAAAGTATTAATATTGTTTAATCTATGAAAATTCATGAAACCAAAAAAAATATCAGAAAATATTTATGAAATTTCTAAGGAAAAAGAAATGAATGTTCCTATTAAAATTTTTTCCAGTGATAAGCTTATTGAGCAGATGCAACAGGATGATACTCTCAAACAAGCCGTAAACATGGCAAAGATGCCCGGAATTATCAAAAATGTTGTTGTGTTGCCTGACGGGCATCAGGGTTATGGGGCTCCAATAGGTTCTGCTGCTGCTTTTGATTTGAAAAAAGGGGTAATATCCCCAGGAGCAACTGGTTTTGACATAAATTGTGGAGTAAGAGTTTTAACAACAGAGATAAATAAAAAAGAGTTTATGTCTTCAAGAGAGAAAGTTTTACATGACATTAAAAGGACAATTCCTTCTGGACTAGGAAGAGGTGGTGAGAGGTATTCAAGAGAAATAATCAAAGAAATTTTAGTTAAAGGTTGCTATTGGGCTCTTGAAAAAGGAATGGCAACTCAAAAGGATATAGAAAGAACAGAAGAAAATGGAAGAATGGAAGGGGTTAATATTGAAGATGTTTCAGACAGAGCAATTTCCCGGGGTCTCCCGCAGCTTGGGACCTTAGGAGCTGGTAATCATTTTGTTGACATCCAGGTTGTTGATGAGATTTATGATGAACAAATTGCAGAAATTTTTAATCTAAAAAAAGACAGCATTTGTTTTATGATTCATTGTGGTTCTCGAGGGTTAGGACATCAGGTTGCAAGTGATTATATCAAGGCGATTGAACAGGGACATGGTTCTAAGAATTTTCCTGATCGTGAACTTGGTTATGTCCCAATTAACAATGAATTAGGGAAAAAATATTTTTCTGCAATGAAAGCATCTGTTAATTTTGCTTTTTGTAACCGACAGGTAATTATGCATAAGATTCAAAAATTGTTAAAGAGATATTTCCCAAAATCAAAAACTCAGTTATTGTATGATGTTGCTCATAATATCTCTAAAATTGAAGAACATAGAGTTAATGGCAATTCAAAAGAAGTTCTTGTTGTTAGAAAAGGTGCAACACGAAGTTTTGGTCCTGGTCGTGAAGAAGTTGTAGATGTTTACAGAAAAGTTGGGCAACCTGTTATAATCCCAGGAAGCATGTCAACACCTTCCTTTATTTTAAGTGGAACAAAAAAGGCAGAAGAAATATCTTTTGGTTCAAGTGCTCATGGAGCAGGACGAGCACATAGCAGAGCCTGGGCACATAAATCTTTGAATGCTAAACAAGTAAAAGAAAAACTCTCTGAGAAAGATATAATTCTCGAGGGAAGCTTTAAAGGAACAATTGAAGAATCTGAGTTTTCATATAAGGATGTTGAAGAAGTCATAGACATAACCCATGATTCAGGGATCTCAAAAAAAATAGCAAAATTAATACCTATTGCAGTAATGATTGGATAATTTTGAAAAATAGCAATGCTTCTCTTACATAGGAATGGACAAAGAGTGAATTATTTGCACTATTAATATTATTAACAGATTTTTTAGTTATAGGAACTTACATCCCTTTTACAAGATTTGCAATTATCAGTTTCTCAAGTGGCATTGATTATGCTACTCACACTATTTTAGTTATAGTCAGTAATCATACGATGACATTGCAGGAAGCGATTGATAATGGGGATTTTTGTGCGGATTGTAATGATGGAATTAAGAATGGTTATGAAACAAGAGTAAATTGTGGAGGCCCTTGTCCTGCGTGTGCACTTTCTTGTATAATGAATGCTGTGTAGAGAATATGCAGGCGAGTTGGGAACAGATTAGAAAGATACCGATTAGGGCTTGACGGCTGTTGATTGATATGCAACTCTGTCTATGCTGTGATTTAGTACAATATGTATGTTATAGTGTCCTTAAAAAAATTAAACTAAGATAAATTTATAAAACAATCCTTCTTACAAGAGCTATGGAAAGAAAGGGGGTTATAATAGTATTTTTTCTAGTAATATTTTTATCGGGAATTATTTCTGCTGAAAATTGCGCAATTGTTGAGAGGGATTCTTGCACAGGAGAAAATCACATTGTAATGGGAGTATCTGCTGAAACAGATGCCCACGGAGAGGTTGCAGACCAAAACAATTATGATTATGTTCTTTGTTGTGATCTTGGAACAGGCAACACAACATGCAACGGGGAAAACAAGATTATTGGTCTTGAAAACACGACAAATTCTCATGCAGAAGTTGGAGCTGGAATCACTTATACAAATGATATTTGTTATGAAAATTTGGATTGCATAAACAAGATGGCATGTAATTCTTTAGAAATGGGGATTCTTTCTTTGTCAGATTTAATCGACGCGCACATTGGAAGAGCAGGAGATTATTCAATTAAAATATGTTGTTCTGGTATGTGTGAGGAAGGAGAAGAATATGTTGAGAACCAGTGTACCATAGCACAGGCAGCCTACTGGGCAGATTCAGATGGAAATCACATAACTCATCAAGATGTTTTGGTTGAAAACACACAAATCATACTTGTACTTAGTAATTCAAGACTAAGCCAGGGAACAGAAGTCACGTTTAAAATTTATGAGCAAGATCCTCTTCTCCCAGATTTAATAAGGTCTCTAAATGGCATTGTAGACGATAATGAAACTGCAAACATCATATGGACAGTAACTCAAGCAGACTTAGATGCGACAGGAGAAACTGATTTTGATGGTTTCTACTTTGAAGTAAATGGTGAATCCAGTAATCTCCTGAGTCTAACCTTGGTGAATGTGAGCAGTTGCGGTTTTGCTACCTTATGCGGTGATTATAAATTCCAGCAAGAATGTGAATCAGACATTTGTAATGTTGGAGAGTTCAGTATTGAAAGCAAGGATTCAGAAATTTCATGTGATGAAATTGAGACAGATTCAGAAGGTTGTCAAATATGGGCTTCTTGCGGATGCTCGTGGATGGATAATACTTGCATTTCTAAAAAAACAGAAAACATTCAGCCAGATTGTGAACCAGAAGGCAACCCCTCTGAGATAGGAAGTTGTTTTTATGGTGAATCTACAACTGATGATTGTGAAGATGGTTTTTTGAGTTATTCGTGGGAAAGCGCATGGAGTTGGGGGATAGATAATATTTTTGATAACAATCCTGGCAGCGAAGGAACCTACATATTAGGGAATGATTCAAAATGGCATTATGACCCAAACTTAAGATCAGATAGTTGCACTGGTGGAAGTAAGACAGTTCCTTGCCCTGTACAGATAAGATTGCCGTTCTTTGGAATATTCAATATTGTTTCTGTAATGATATTAGTTGGATTGATTTATTACTTAATTAAAAGAGAAAGAGACTAAATCGGGATAAGAAATTTTATAAAGGCCAAGGTTATGAGGATACTATGGAATTGTTCAAGCAAAAAATATTATATTTCTCATTGGGAATTTTCATACTAATTGCAGGAATTTTTGCAGTAAATGCTTTGATTGCTGGAACAAGGCATTCTCAAACAGAGATTCTTGTTGAAGTAAAAGGATATAAAATGACATTGCAAGAGGCGATTAACAGCGATTATATAAGCCAAAATGCAGATTCTCCGATGAGTGCAGGGACAACCTCACTTTCTGTTGGACATTTACCATCGGAAATCTGGGTTTCTGTCGACGGAAGTGAAATGACTCTTGCAGCTGCAATTGCAACAGATAATTTGTGCGGAACAACATCTGTGCCATATACAGGCTCAATAAATCCAGGACATTTTGCAAATGAAATTGAAATCACTGTTAGTGGTTGGACAAAAACATTGCAGGAAGCGATTGATAATGGGGATTTTTGTGTTGTAACTACTTACTCTTATGGTAGCTGGTCTGATTGGGGTTCTTGTTCAACGAGTTGCGGAGGAGGCACACAATCAAGAACAAGAACATGTGAAGAATACGTTAATGGAATTTCCCAGGGTAATGTTGATTGCAGTTCCTGCGGGGGAGCTTGTTCTGAATCTCAAAATTGTAATACTCAATCATGTTATTGTCTAAAATGGCAAGAAGTTGACGAAGGTGGATGTGGTTTTGTGGGATGCCAAGTATTCGATGGTTCATGTAATTGTCATTCTCCGCATTGTTCTAGTTGCCCTGAACTTGTTGGACAACCATGCGGTGATGAAGTGTTCTATGAAGGGTTCTGTTGCGGATTCACTCCACAAAGCCCAATAACAATTAAATGCATGAGTGTCCTTTGTTAAAACTTTAAAAACCAAGTTTTCTTTTAATTAATATAAAGAGGCTAAACCTTAAAGGTTTTCTGCGACTTCAGCAGAGACAAATAAAAAGTCGTCCCACTTTTATAAAAGGGGAGAATCGTAAGAGAAACCGGGGGTGTCTTTTACTATGAAGCACAGTCTAAAAATAATAGCAATTCTTTTAGGGATGTTTTTAATAACGCAGTTTATTGGTCTTTATGTTGTCAATTATTATTCTGATACAAAAATTGTAGATGGAGAGGTTCAGAATGTCTCTGCTCCTGATTTGCCATTTGATATGAATCCTCCTGAGATAGAAACCCCGATAGAATATTATGGTTTGTTTTTTTGGTTATTAGTTGTTTTTATCATTGCCATTGGAATGATGTTCCTGATTACTAAATTTGAATTGGCTGTTATTTTAAAGTTGTGGTTCTTTATAGTCGTGATTATTGCTCTTGGAATTTCATTTTATGTCTTGACAAATAATCTTGGGATAGAGAAAACTCTTTTTAAAATTCCTGTTATAGCAACAGCAATTGCTCTTCCTCTTGCTTTTATTAAAATCTATAAGAGAGAATTCTTGATTCACAATCTGACTGAATTATTTATTTACCCTGGAATTGCAACCGTCTTTGTTCCTATCCTGAATATTACAACAATTATCCTTCTTTTGATTTTGATTTCTGCTTATGATATGTGGGCTGTTTGGAAATCAGGAATAATGCAGAAGATGGTAAAATATCAGATAAACAAGCTAAATATTCTTGCTGGGTTTTTTATTCCGCATGCAGACAAGAAAACAAAAAAGAGAATCAAGTTGATAAGGGAGAAGTATAAAGGAAAGAAAATGCCTAAAAAAATGATGCGAAAAAAATTCAAGATTAACGTCGCGATTTTAGGAGGGGGGGATGTTATATTTCCTATAATCACTGCAGGAGTTGTTCTGAAAACTGGGGGACTTGCGCCAGCGTTGTTTGTGATAGGAGGTGCAACACTCGGGCTTATATATCTATTCTTTTTTTCAGAAAAAAAGAAATTTTATCCTGCAATGCCATTTATCACAGCAGGAATTTTTATGGGAATGATTTTGAGTTGGATTATTTTCTAATCTGTTCCCACTATGAAAAAGTAACAAATAGAAACATTTATAAAAGAGAATTTGTATGGAATATTTATGAAAAGAAAAGTTGTATTAGATTATGATTTAAGACCAGAATATGAGAAAGCTAAACTTTCTGAAATTGAAAGATATGAGGAACTTTTGCATAATTGTTCAACTCAATATCAAAAAATAGAGACTGTAAATGATATCGCAAATGAATTTAGTGAGAAATGTCATACTCTTGCTAAAATTATTGAAGGAAATTTATTAAAAGAATCTATGAGAAGGAAAAATGATTATCAACAAGGAATTAATAAGCAAGATTAAGGATTATTTTAGTCTGAATATTTACGAGACAAAAGTCTGGTTAGCCTTGCTTAGCAAAGGGGTTGCATCAGCTGGTGAAGTCGCAAGCATTTCAAAAGTTCCAAGAAGCAGAACCTACGATGTTTTGGAGAGCTTAGAGAAGAAGGGATTCGCAATTGTCAAATTAGGAAAGCCAGTTAAGTATATTGGGGTTAAACCAAAAGTAATCCTTGAGAAACTAAGGAACAATGTCAGAACGGATGCACATGAAAAAATAATTTCTTTTTCAAAAATAAAAAATACAGAGGAGTTTGCAAAACTTGAAGAATTATACAAGGGGGGAATCAGCCCAATTAAGAGAGAAGACATCTCTGCAGCTCTAAAAGGGAAGTCAAATATTACAAATTATTTGAGAGAGATTTTACAAAACGCGAACAAGGAAGTGATAATCTGCACAAATGCTGAAGGGTTCAATTCAAAATTAAGATTATTTCACCAGACAGTTAAAATTTTAAAAAAAGCGAATGTTAAAGTCAAGATTGCATTGTCTGGAGACGAGAAATTAATAAAAGAACTTTCTAATAATCTTGGAATAAAAATTAAAAGAATAGATATTGATGCAAAGTTCTTTGTGATTGACAAAAAAGAAATCTTATTCTATCTTTCAAAAGAGCAAAATGACACTGATGCAGCAATCTGGCTAAACTCTGAATTTTTCATTCAGGCATTTGTAAGATTATTTGAGAAAGCTGTGGGCAGAAGAAAGTGAAAATGAGAGATATAAATGAATTTTTATCATCAATAAATTTTAGATTAGAGTAATCCCAACCCACTAACTCCCATTTCCTTGATTTTCTTTTGATTATCTTTTTTCCATTCTTCAATAAATCTTCTAATGCTGAAATTAATTTTCTTTTTTGTGCAGATTTTTCCTCCTTTAACAAATGTTGTTTTGTGTTTTCTTATGAATAATTTTTTGTTTGTTTCATCATCGACAAAAGGCCCTTTTATTAGAATCTCATTTTTTGATTTAACAACAAAAACATATTCTGCAAATTTTTTTCCAGAGTATTCAAAGTATCTATTTTTTATTTCAAAATATTTTTTAATTTCAGATGAGAGATGCTTATAAAACTTGAACAATTTACTTCCGGCAATGTCTCCTTCCTGCCTTTTTGTATCGGCTCTGAGAAGAACATATTCATAACCCTCTTTTTTTGCTTCTTCTTTTATTTTCTCGTGGTTTACTTTCACAGGTTCAAAAGAGTCTATTGAAGGAGATTTTAAAAATTTTATGCATTCTTTTTGGAATTCTCTAAATGTTTCTTCTGATAGTGCAGCCAATACATTCCTCTGCTTATAAGTAGGATCAATAAATATAATCGGAGAAAAAAGTTTTGATTCATTTATGTCCAAAAGAATTGATGATTTGTTCTTGTACAATTTTTCAATATCAATTATCTCCTTTTTGCTTTTTATTTTTGAAATTCTTCTGACAAATTCAATAAAACCATTATAATGATAAACAAGTAATTCCAGGCCATAACCAGAAAATCCATTAATATAAGACTCTGCACCATAGCAATTTTTCGCATAACAAAATGATTTGGCAATCATTATATCTTCAAGAATCTTTTTTGATTTCATCTTCTTATTAACATATCTCACATGAGAAAATGACAAGTCTGTTATATTCTTTGCATTCCTTGGGTTATTTACTTTTAGTACTGGAACAATTTCAAAAAATAGCAAAGGAGAAATTTTTACTCTGAAATAATCTCTTGAACCATGGATTCTTGAAAATTTTGCAGTTTTTTTCAAAAGTTTTTCGGTTAATTTTGAAAGCTCCCCATTTTTGTACTTCTTATCAAATCTTAGAAAGATATCAATATCATACTTTCCCTTTTTGATTAATGTTTTTTTTGCATAACTCCCTCCGATAAAAATTTCCGCATTTATCTTTGAAGATTTAATTTTCTCATTAAGTTTCTTTAAAAAATTCTTAAGATTTTTATCAATAAAATTTAAATCTTTTTTTGGGGGTTTAATTCTTTCTAAAACCTCTTTTAAAATTTGGTTTATCTTTTGAGCCATAAATTAAATAATAGAATAAGGTTAATAAAGTTATTTCTCTGATTTTTCAGGATTCTTAATCTCCTTTATATCTTTAACACTTTTCTTCAAAGTAGAACCCAAGTCAATTATATATTTTCCTTCTTCCATCTTATAAATGAGCGGGCGGTCTTTTCTAAAAAGATTTGCCAAGTCTATTTCAAATTTTCCAGAGCCAATTGCTCTCACAGATTCTAAATCAAGTATTATAGGCGCATCCTCTTTGGCAATCCCGGCTATTTCCCTTAAGTCCTGTTCTACTTTTTTCTTATCTTTTTCTGGAATTTCAATTGGTGATTCTCTTACTTTTTCCAACTGTTCATCTCTAATATAAAAGAAAAAGCGACCTTCGCATTCTTCGCATCCTTCTAGGAGTTCTTTACTCGCAGCAGGGATAATTCTTTTACAATGGACACATTGATGGGGCATAACTGGAGAAAAAAAGTGAAGTTAATAAATTTATCTGTGATAAATAACGTGCTCGCACGCGAATTATTAAAAACAATTAATACAAAAAAATTTTAATATGATGGGGGATTATTTAACTCTATAACAAAAGTTAATCTTCGTAGAAAATCATTTATTCAACAACAATTCAATCTTCTTTGGATTTCTCTTTATTTCTTTGACGATTGTTGCAGGACCAATTATTGTCACAGCTCCGAGGTCTCCTCCTGACAGTGCATTTGCCAAACCTTTTCTCATCTTTGAAAAAAACCCGTCATTGTTATTTCCTGCAACAACAGCTAATTCAATTCCTTTAAAATTTTTCACATGCCCAATCATTGCCATTGCGTCTCCAATCAATCGTGTTTCTTCTTCAGGCAAGAGCATCCCCTGCAACAACAAAAGATTATTCCCCAGAACAATGTTTAGTACTTTTCTTATTCTCTGGTCGCTATTCAAGGGCCTTATTTCTGAGTGAGGCATAAATTGTATTGAAAATCCTCTTATCTTTCCTAACTTTTTTTTTCTTTTTTTCACCATCTTTTATAAGTATGTGAAGTATCTTTAATTTTTAAACCTTTTTTGATAATTTAAATACCGACTCATAAAATTCTTCTAGGTTCTTTCCGTATTTTGCACTTATCTCCACGATATCATAATCAGGAAATGCAGATTCAATTTTTTTGATATTTGATTTTTTCAAGTCAGTCTTATTTGCAACAATTAGAACAGGGATTTTTCTTGCAACTAAATTTCCAATGATTGTTATGTTCACCTGATTATATGGATTTTCTGTTGAATCCAGCACAATAACAACTAAATCCATATCGTCGAGCCATTTTATGCTCTCGACAACCCCTTGTGTTGCTTCCTTTGCTCTTTTCCTTGCTTCTTTCTTTTTGACTTTGAATTTTAGAAAATCCTCATAATCAATTTTTGTTGCAATCCCAGGAGTATCAATCATCTTAAAGATTATCTTTTTCCCCTTATATTCAATTTCAACTTTTTTCGACTGCACATTTCTTGTTTCATGCGGAATCTTACTCACAGTCCCAATTTCTTCACCTGTAAAATCCTTACAAATACGATTTGCCAGACTAGTCTTCCCTGCATTTGGGGGGCCATAGAATCCAAGGCTTATTTCTTTTTTATCTCTAAAAATACCTGTAAACACTCTTTTGAAAAAATTTCTGAAAATTTTTATAGCCATAATATAAATTTGAAAGTTTGGTTTATTAAATTTTGCATAGTGGAATATATATTAATTTATCTTTTTTGGAACTTTCCCATTGGACTTGTAGACAACATTCTTTTTTTGGCATCTATCTTTGAAGGCTTTTTTTTCTTAAAAAATTTCAAAATCCAATCGATAGGAATTTCAAGCATACCTGTTCTTTTTCCGACATATTTTTTCATGGCATAATTCACCTGCTCTGATGCCCATCCTGCTTTTCTTAATTTTAAAGCTATTTTAGGATCCTCGACTTTTTTGTTTCTAGAATTCTGGATAAAAGCCACAATGTTATACAAATCATTTCTGTTTTTGAAAAGATAGTTTTCATATCTTCTTTTGTACCATTCCTGCAAGCCCACATAAACGACTAATCCAATTATTAAAAGAAAAACAATAATTGCAATAAAAAGCCCCCACTTTTTCTTTTCCTCTTCCTGCTCAGGAAGTTCTATTAAAGGCAATCTTGAGATTTCAGGAGATATAAAAAGAGCTAAGTCAGTAACATCAACTTCTTCTGTCGTGGAGAATGCAAGTGATTTTTCTTCACTGGATAAATCAATATAGACATATCCTGACTCTGATTCTTCTAAATAATTTTCCTTAAATTTCAAATTATCAAGTTGCTTAAGGATTATATAAGCATCTTTTACTCCTGGATCCTTTTTCTTGATGACTAATTCAAAGGATCTCAAGACAGGCTCACTATAATGTTCATACTTTGAAGACATTTCTAAAAATTTTATTTTTACATCTAAGTTTTCATGGTGCCATGCGAAAACACCTTCAATAAAACTGTCCTCCTTACTTGCATCATAATCCTCCTTGCTTATCTCAGACAAGATTTGCAGGTCAATATTTTTCTCATCTGGATAAAAAACAAGAAACTCACTACTCTTACTAATAATAATTGACTTTGGTATCTTTATTTCTAAAATTTTAGTCATTACATTATTGAAGTCCTGGTCTGAAACTGCAGATTTGTAATCTCTCTGGGATTGTTTTAATTTATCATTCATTAAATCCAATTCCAAAACTTCATTCAAACCTTTTCCTTCAAATGATAAAAATTTCTCAAGTTGCGTATTAATCTTTATAAGGTCACCTTGCATTTCTATTAAAGTTTTGTTAATTATTTCATCGGGAGATTCCACATTTATCTCAAAAGTTTTAGAAGACTCTCTTTGCACTGAATCAGTCACAGTTAATTTTAATAAATAATCTCCAATTGAACCATATGTGTGAATAACAGTATTTGTATCAGTTGTTTTAATTTCTCCATCCCCAAATCTCCATTTGTATTCTGTAATATTTGAAGAAGAACTAATTTTTGCCTTAAAGGTTGTTGGATATGCAGAAGCGGTTTTCCTTGGAGTGATATAATTTATTTTTGGAACTTCCTCGATTGAAACTTTCTTTGACAGAATTTCTTCTTCATTAAATTCTAGTTTGAAAACTGTTTCTCCATAACCAGAAGGAAGCAAAAACTCGCCTCCGTCAATAGAAAGTTTCTGCAAGTCTGAACTTATTTTTGGGGGGGATTCTTCTAATTCATAAAAGGTTGTTAAAGTTGTTGGACCGAGGTTTGTTTCATATTTTACTTTTAAATCTTTTAAGGTTATATCCTGTAATTTCTGTGAAATGAATTTTAACGGAATAATGCAGCCTGTTGAACAACCCAAGCTTCCGTATGTTTCTATAAGATAATCTTCTGCTTCCCCCCCAAGAGTGTTTCCATGGGGTAATGAATTTGTTATATTCAATATTTCGATGTCATCAAATTTTCTTCCTTCTGCAAAAATTTGGAAAGCGGCATTTTCATCTAAGACATTTACCCCGTAAAATCCGCAACCATCAATCATTGAATATCCTCTTATTTCTGAAGTGCCCTGCTCTTCTGAATATATGCAAACATAATATTCTGCTGATTCTGGAACTAAATGACTAACCTCGCATGAAACCTCCCCCTCACTTACGTTTGGAAGAATGCAGTGTGCTCCACTGATAGCACTGCCGTATAGGTTATAAAGAGCCATTGTCAAATCCCTATTGCCCCCATTTCTTTTTATCCAGGCTCCTAATTTAAACCCGGGCGATTCTGAAAGATTGATTCTTTGACAATGCTTGCTGGGAAATTTTCCAATGATATAATCATTGGCACTTGCTTCTGCATCAAAGCAGCCATAACTTTTAGTAAATGCGCAATCTCCTACTATTGATTTTGTATTTCCAAAGTCATTCGAACCATCTTTTAAAAAGTCCATTGTTAATTGATTAAAGCAAGATTGCTCTGCAGTACTTTCCACGATAAAATCAACAGAGTTTATTGCAATGATATCTTCTTTAAACTGAATTCCAAGGATTTTTGAATCTCCTACTCCAAGATTGAAACTCTTTGTTGGAGTCCCATTGCTGGCAGAATAATCAAAAGTACAGTTATCTGTTGTGCAAGAGTAATCATAATTTGAATCAGTTCTTAGCAAATCTATCAGGGTTATTGAATTTCCAAAAGAAGCAGAAAAAAGAGAATTTGATGATTCATTTGAGAAACTAATGTTGAGCCACCCTCTCACAGATCCTGAAGGTCCATACTGGGAGTCTATTGAATAAGAAATATCTCCAAGACTGAAATCTGCAGGAACAAAATTCAAGGCAGATATCCCAATCAGAAGAATAACTAATAACCTCTCTTTCATACATATCAAAAGGAATTTTATTTTATAAAATTATCTTAATCGCAAAGTCTCAAGATTTCTCGGAACATTTGTTTCAACTCTATTGAGTTTGTATAGTGCTGAAGCAAGGTCAAGGGATTTTGATACTTCTCCGTGATCTACGATTATTTTCCTTGGTCTGGGTTTCATATTGTTAAAATAAGACATAATTTCATTTCTTCCTGCATGAGGAGACAATCCACTGAAAAGAATGACTTTCATTTTAACTTCAATCTCTCTTTTTCCACTTTCATCTTCAACAACTACTTTTTGCGCACCTTCCTGTAATTGACGACCAAGAGAGCCAGGCCCCTGATAACAACTTAATAGCATTAGATTATCTTTATTATCTGCGAAATTTTTGAAATACTCGACAGATGCCCCGCCTTGCAACATCCCAGAAGTTGCGATGACAATACAAGGACCTCCTTCAATGACTTGTTTTCTTTCCTGAGCAGAACCGACTCTTGAAAAGACATCTGATAGAAAAGGGTTTTTGTCTGCGAAAATCTGTGAGCGTATTTTATTGCTTAAGAAATCAGGGTAGGCAGTATGAATTGCATTAATATCCCAAATCATCCCATCAATATAAATAGGGATTTTAGGAAGCTCTCCTGTCCTCATTGCTTCCTCCATTCTGAGCAGTGTTTCCTGAGCATGTCCTAAACCAAGTTCTGGCAATAAAACCTTCCCCCTTCTATCAAGGGTCTCCTTAACCATTTGTATAAACTGCTCCTCTGTCTGTTTTCTTGGAGGGAGGATGTCCATTTTTGAACCATAAGTTGATTCTGTTATAACTGTTTCTACTCTTGGAAAATTAGAAATAGCAGGGTCCAATAATCTTGTCCTTGCATATTTAAAATCACCTGTATAAAGAAGGTTGTGAGCACCATTTCCAATGTTCAGATGAACCAAGGAACCTCCAAGAACATGGCCAGAGTTATAGAAAGTTAGCCGAACATCAGGGGCAATGTCTGTGACCTCATTGTATCCTGTGTTAATGCTGTGCTTTACCATTTCCTTAATGTCTTTTGAATCAAACAATGGCTGTGCTGCCTGCTTGTATGCAACTCCGATAAAGTCAAGAGAAAGTAATGCTGCAATATCCCTCGTCGGCAAAGTCATATAGCAGGGTCCTTTATAACCCATCTTGTAGAGATATGGCAAAAGCCCCACGTGGTCTAAATGTGCATGACTTATTATTACTGCATCTAATTGTGAAATGTCAAATTCAGGAATATCAAAAACAGGGAATTTGTCTGTTCCATGCGAAGCAACATCTATCCCACAATCAAGGAGTATCTTCGAATTTGGAGTCTGCAGTAATATGCAGCTTCTCCCTACCTGTCTTCCTCCCCCAAGAAATGTCAATCGCACCCAACTGTCAACTTTTTCAGGATTCCATTCCTTGTAAATCTTTTTTCCGATTTCATTAAGGAACTTCCTTCGATAATTATTGTTTGCGTAAAGGACCTCCCGGATGTTTTCTGTAATCTTGCTTTTTATTGCTGGTGACCTCTGGACATATGGAGTCCATAAAGTCTTTGCTTTTATTTCATTAAGAATTGATCCCTGCTTTCCAATTACCAAACCCGGTTTTTTTGCCTCTATAACAACAATGCTTCGATGAAAATCAAAAAGAATGTTTGTTATGCCCGCTTCTTCTGGCACAATTTTTTTTATCTCTTCTTCTGTCTTTTCTTTTTTCAGGATAATCTTTGTATCTGCCCTGAGTTCAATTCTCTTTTTTATGTCATTAACTATCTCTTTGATTGTACGCTCGCCTGTCTTGAAAAAGTTTTCATGATCCGTATAGAGAACTATGTTTGCTCCTTCAAAACTTGCTTCTGTTATCTTTCCGTGCAACCTCCCGGTTACGTTTTTTAGAATGTCCATTTTGAAAACAACCTCCTGATTTTTTTCGATTTTCCTCTAATCACTGAAGGGCGACTTCTTTCGATGCTTTCAACGGAAGTCGCATAAATTCTTAATTTAACTCTTATCTTTAAAATTTCTCGCTGCATTATTTAACCAAAAAATTATCAACATCAATTCATTTACTTATCGTCTTTGTATCCTGGTTCAATTGTCTGTTCAACTTCTTTCTTAATACCCTCTTTAGTAATTGTGAAAACATCAATCCCATAACCACTTCCAACATCTCTTTGTGTTGAAGATTTCAGAGCTTCTTGTGCTAATTCAATCGCTTCTTTGATTGTTAAATCTTTTTTATATTGTCTTTCTAACAAACCATAAACATATTGCATTCCTGAGCCAACACTTGCATCATAATCATCTACTATATCTATGGATCCGTCAATTCCGATAGTATATAATTCAACAGAACCATCTTCATTAAATCCTCCAAGCAAACTTCCAACAATACTTGGAATCATTGATGGTTGTCTTATATTTGAAAAAGAAATGCTTGCTAAAAGATTTGCCGCTTGTTTTACAGATGGACGAGATTTTGAACGAAGTTCTTTTAATTTTAATTCTGCGGGGATAACTTTCCATAATCTTTGCCCATCAGAAGCTTGCCCTGCGATAGACATTAAAATATAATCATTTAATTGCCTTGTTTTAACAAAATTTTTCTTTCCCACCACACTATGTCCAAGACTAACTTGCCTATCACTTGCCATGACAACTCCGTCTTTGCAGACAATTCCAAGAATCGTTGTTCCTGTTTTCAAAATTGACTTCTTTAATTCTTCGTCCATTTTATTAGTTCAGAATTACTTCAAATTTTTTAGAAGCTATGTTTTTATTGAAGAAATGGATTATTTAAAGTTTTCGGATGTTATTTTTTGGCGATTTTCCAAAGAGGAAAGAATTAAACACATATTTTTCTTTTAGAACATACAGGAAAGAGGTTCAAATGGAACTAACAAAAATAAAATCTGTAATGAAAAAATATAGTGAAGCTTGGGAGAATCAAGATATTGATTTGATTTTAGATTGTTTTACAAAGAATGGAATTTATCAAGAAAGTCCATTAACAAAACCTTATCGGGAGCATAAAAAGATTAAGAAGTCTTTGAAAAAATAAAAGGAATAACTAAGATAAATGTTTCAATAATTCTTGTTGAGCAAAATGTAAAGCAAGCAATTAAAATTGTGGACAAAGTTTATGTGTCAGAAAATGAAAAAGTTGCATTGAAAGGAGATAAAAATAGATTAAAAGGCAAAAGAATAAAAGATGTTTATCTGGGTGATTAAATCCTCATGCCTTTAATCTTCCAAACTCCTTTATCTTGCACGATTTTTCCATCCAGAATTATTTTTGCTTTTGACATATCCTTGACAATGTCCCAATGGATTGCAGAATCGTTTCCTCCGCCATTGTCTTTGTATGCGCTTCCAAGTGCGAGGTGGATTGTACCACTTATTTTTTCGTCAAATAAAAGTTCTTTTGTGAATTTAGTTATCTTGGGATTACAACCAATCCCAAATTCTCCAACATAAGAAGCATTCTTGTCTGTCGCTATCATTTCTTTTAAGAAGTCTTGGTTTTTCGATGCTGTTGATTCAATGACTTTTCCATTTTCAAATTTTAATTCAATATCTGTAACCTCTTTTCCTGCACGGATTGCAGGATATTCAAATTTTATCCAGCCGTTTAAACTCTCGCGAACAGGAGCCATGAAGATTTCTCCACCAGGCATATTGCTGTGCCCCTTATCAGCAATTGCATTTTTTCCTGCAATTGAAAATTTTAAATTAACTCCTTCTCCGATTAAATGAACATGTTTCCCTTTTTCAAAAACATTTTTTGTTTTATTCATTTGTTTTCCAATTGTTTTCCAATCTTGCAAGCAGGCCCCATAAACAAAATTTTCATATTCTGTTAAAGACATTTCTGCTTCTTGAGCTAATGCCTGGACAGGATAAGCAATTGTGCATCTGTTAATTTCTTCAGGAGTGTTACAAACATATTCTGAAATTGGATGTGTAACTTTTGCTCTTGCGGTTATTTTTTTTGAATCGCAGTTTGTTAATTCTCGTGTGTTTGTTGTTGTTACAACCCCAATATATTTGTCTGCTTTTTTTGCTGTGTCCATAAGTTCTTCTGGAAATCTTTCAATTTGTTCTTTGTTTGCATATTTGTAAAAAAAATCAGAAACATTCGGAAGACCAATTTTTACATTCGGATGCGCACCCTGTAAAATTATCTCTTTGTAAAGTTCAACAAGAAAAGGTATTGCTTCTGTGCCTCCTGAGACAATTATTTTTTCTCCTGGTTTCACAAACACAGCATATCTTACTGCAAGTTTTGCTAATCTTCTGGTGCGTAAATCAAGTGGCATTTTTCTTAAGAAATCTTAAGGGGATTTCAGACCATCACCTCACAAAAAAGAGATGTTATACAGTTTAAAAAGTTTTATGCTCAGTGGAATTACTTCTCAATTATGCTTACATTATTTTCTTTTTTAGATCTAATCACGTTTTCGACAAAACTTTCAATTTTCTGCTCGTGACTGACGATTATTAATTGCTGAATTTCCAACTCCTGTAGCACATCCCTCATTTTATCTAACTGCTGTTCCGAAAATCCGTCTGTTGGCTCGTCGAGGATAACAAGACTTCTGGTTTTAATCTTGCTCAGCAGAGAATTTATAACCTGATTTAGAGCAAGACGGTATGCAAGAGCAACAGCGGTTCTCTCACCTCCTGAAAGATATGCATAATCAATTTCATAATCTTGATGTTCGATTACAGGAGTAAAATCTTCACGGAGGGAGACATCAAAAGAATC
>NZBV01000011.1 GCA_002686355.1 Candidatus Pacearchaeota archaeon
ATACAGACGGACAAAAAAGCAGAGGAGACATCCACATTCTTCTTATCGGAGATCCAGGTGTTGCAAAATCAGTTACTCTAAACTTCATGGCAAACATCTCTCCAAAGGGAAGATATGTCGTTGGTAAATCTGCTTCAGGAGCAGGACTCACTGCAACAGTTGTGCGTGATGAATATCTGCGTGGCTGGAGTCTTGAAGCAGGTGCAATGGTTTTATCAAACAAGGGTTTGGTCTGTATAGATGAACTGGAAAAAATGGATCCAAGTGATAGAAGTGCAATGCATGAAGCAATGGAACAACAGACAGTCACAATCTCAAAGGCAAATGTTCAAGCAACTCTAAGAGCTGAAACATCTGTGCTCGCAGCAGCAAATCCAAAATTCGGAAGGTTTGACCCCTATCAGTCAATTGCCCAACAGATTGACATCCCTCCAACATTAATCAACAGGTTTGATGTCATCTTCACGCTCCGGGATATTCCTGACAGGGAAAATGACCAAAAGATTGCAACACATGTGCTAACAGAACATCAAAAAGAAGGAGAAGCCATGTTAATCCCACGAGAACTTTTCAGAAAATATGTTGCATATTCAAAACAAAGAATAAAACCAAAACTGAGCGATGAAGCAGTTGAAGAAATAAAAAAATTCTATGTTGACCTAAGAAACAGGCCTATTGCTTCTGAAAGCGCACTAAGACCAATTCCTATTTCTGCAAGACAACTTCAGGCATTAATAAGAATGGCAGAAGCATCTGCAAAATTAAAACTAAAAAAACAAGTCACAGTCAATGACTCAAGAATAGCAATTGAATTAATGAAATACTATCTCATGCAGGTTGGTTATGACTATGAATCAAAAACCTTTGATATTGACAAAATAACACTTGGCAGGACTGCTTCTCAAAGAAATAAGGTCTTTACAGTAAGAGAAACAATCAACGAACTAGAAGGAAAAGTCGGGGAGTTAATCCCAGTTGAAGAAATAGAAAATGAGCTAGAAGACAAATTAACAAAAAATGAAATTGAGGACGCTCTGGTAGAACTTGAAAAGCATAGTATAATCTTCAAGCCACGAAAAGGCTATGTCCAAAGGATGTGATTTCATTTAAGGATACAAATAATTAAATACCGAAATAATAAAAACAACACAATAGATTTAACAAGCGAAAAACAGAACAATAATCTTTTTGAAAAAGATTAGACAAAACAAAACTTTGTCATAATGTCGGTTTTGAGCTAGTCAATCAGCGCACCAGCGCCTAACTTCAAACAAAAATGCCAGAACAATTCAAGAGACACATTGCATTCAAACTAAGAATCGGAGATATCCTAATTGGAAAGCCAGTAATGGACGGAGAGAGATTTAGTTTTCTTGAATTAGGAAACAGAAGAATCGTGAGAATAAACATTGTAGGAAACATAGTCGATAAATACGAAAGCGAAGGAGAGAAAAAATATATTTTTCTAACACTTGATGATGGTTCAGGTCAAATCCAGTTAAGAATCTTTGGAGATGATGTGGGAAAATTCCAGGCAATAAACCAAGGAGACACAGTTCTCGTAATCGGTGTTTTAAGAAACTGGAACAACAATACATACATCTCACCTGAAATTATAAGGGATCTTGATCCAAAATATCTTCTTGTAAGAAAACTTGAAATGGAAAAAGAAAGAAGCAAAGATCCAAGTGCAGTTCCAAGAGAACAAATCGCCGCAGTAAAAGACAAAATTCTAGGCACAATAAAAAATGCAGAGGAAAGCGGAGGCATTGATGTTGATCAAATAATAATGAACTTGCGAGACATCTCACCAGAAATAATCAATCAGGAAATTCAAAAATTCATCGCAGAAGGGATTATTTTTGAACCAAGACCAGGGAGAGTTAGATATTTAGGATGATTAGTCTTTACTTTCAGTCACAGTATATTTTACCTCAATTGCATAAAACGTCAATTTATCCTTAAATAATTTTTCAGAAAGCTTTATGGCTCTTTCCTCATATCCTGGTCTACGAAGCTCAATTTCAAATTCTTCAGAATTAACAGACCCAATTCTCCTATACCAATGTTCCTTTAATTCAAATTCTTTTTCAGAAAAAACAAGCCTTACTACAACAAAAATCCAAAAACTTTTTTAGGAATACCCCAGATTTTTAAGTGTCGTTTTCTAATTTCATTTTTCTTTTTTACTTTTTCTTCAAATTTATATTCAACTTTGACCATAATCCTTCCACTCTTCAACTTTTTATAAAAATTTATATACTCCAATCCCACACTTAAATTATGGAATATGAAAAACTTCTGGACGAAGCATACAAGAAAGTAAAACAAATAGATATATCCGACGGAAGATTTGAAATACCAAAAATAAAAGGTCATTTCCAGGGAAAGAAAACAATTCTCACTAACTTTTTTCAAATTGCATCACATGTTAGAAGAAATCCTGAACATTTTCAGAAATTTTTACTTAAAGAATTAGCAGCAGCAGGACAAAAAGAAGGAGACAGGTTGGTATTAAATAAAAAAGTCCCAAGTAAAAAAATAAATCCAAAAATAGAACAATATGTCAAAGAGTTTGTTCTGTGCAAAGAATGTGGAAAACCAGACACAGAAATAAAAAAAGAAGACAGGCTGACATTCATTCATTGCCTGGCCTGCGGTGCAAAACACTCAGTGAGAGGAAAAATATAAATCAAAACCCTTAAAAAGAAAATTTTCCTATAGATTTTAACAAATTCTTCGGAATTTTAACTAAACAAAGGAGATAAAAATGCCAAGAGGATATTGTGTTAAGTGCGGAAGACAGGACAAATCAAAAGGTATGAAAGAGATAAAAAGCCCTCAGAAGACAACAACGTCTAAGGGGAAAGCGATGATAAAAGGCAAATGCCCTGATTGTGGAACAACTGTCTGTACTTTTAAAGTAGATTAATTTTTAAATCATTTATTTCTCAGATAATCATGTTTATAAAAATTCATGAATCATACAGAGATATAGTCGCGATATGCGACAAAGAACTTCTTGGGAAAAAATTTGAAGAGGGAAAATTCCAGCTTGATGCAAAAGAATCTTTTTTCAAGGGAGACGAATGTTCAGAGGGAAAAACAAAAGAGATTATCTCAAAGATATCAGCAGAAGATGCAACATTCAACATCATCGGAGAAAAATCAGTTCAATGTGCTCTTGATTGCAACATAATTTCAGAAGACGGAATCAAGAAAATTAGAGGCATTCCTTTTGCTTTGGTCTTATTGTAATTATTCAAAAGAGTTATTCTCTAATAAATTTAAGCTCACTAACACATGATTAATTACTAAAACTAAATCCCAAACTATTAATCAATAAATTACTGGACACATCTTAACAACAATTTTAAGGTTACATTAATTAATCAATCGTGCGATAACACTTAACTTTTTCAATTACTTCAACAACTTTAATATCCCCCTTTCTTTTCAAAAATTTCCCATTTAAAACTATCTGTCTTATCAAAACAATAATCCATAGAATTCCTAAGACTATTTCTTGCCTCCTCAAAAGTTCAAAATCTCCAAGGAGAATAATCGTCTCTTCCAAAATATCTAAGTCCATAAATTATCATGTTCCTTTAACAGCAACTTTATAAAACTATTTTCTTTCAATTTATAATGAAACCAAAAAAATTTCTTCCAAATCCAAACGAGCCAAGAATAAAGCGGGCAAAACTTCCGCGAGAAGGAGAAGTGATTGGGACAATTGACCAACGTTTAGGAGGAAACAGAATGAGTGTTATTTGTCTTGACGGAAAAACAAGAAACTGCAGAGTCCCAGGAAGACTAAGAAGACGATTATGGCTACGCCCAAACGACGTTGTGATTGTCCAACCATGGGAACTAGACGACACAAAAGGCGATCTACTCTTCAAATACCCTGGGAATCAAATCGAATGGCTAAAAGCAAACGGCTATTTGAAAACAGAAAGTATGGAATTTTAAGGAAAAACTTAAAACTATTTGTTTCTTTATCAAATTATGAAAAAATTAATCATTGAAAAACTTCCAAGAATAATAAAGAACAGGAAAAAACTTGAACTAAAATTAAATGTAAAAATAACAAATCGCGGAAAAGAAATTTTTATAGAAGGTAAACCAGAAGACGAATTTACAGCAGAAAAAGTAATTGATGCCTTGAACTTTGGTTTTCCTTTTTTAACTGCACTCAAAATAAAAGAAGACGAATACGAATTTGAAATTCTAAACATCAAAGACCACACAAAAAGAAAAGATCTAAAGATGATAAGAGCAAGAATTATCGGAACAAAGGGCAAGACCCTCAAAACCCTCAGCGATTTGACAAATTGCTATCTTGAACTAAAAAATAATGAAATGGGAATCATCGGCTCACCAGAAAAAATTAAAAACGCACAAGAAGCAGTTATCTCAATAATCAAAGGCTCAAAACAGAGTAATGTATATTCTTATTTAGAAAAACATCAAGTCAAACCAACAGAAGATTTAGGATTAAGGGAATAAACGTTCCTTTAACTCAGGAAGGTTATAAAATAATTTTACTCCATTATAGATATTGTTAAATTTCTTTGGTCTCGGTCTTATTCTAAACTCAGTTCCTTCAAACAATTTTGAAGATACTTCAAAAAAGCTTTTTTCTGCTTTGCTACCACTTACATCTTGCCAAATAGCCCTTTTTCTTAATTCATTTGTTTCCATACTTAAAGGATTAAAAGAAAACTAATTTATAGACTTTTTGTGCAAGAACGACTTATTATGCAAAACTTATCATCCCAAAAGATTTATATATTTATTACAAGATTTTAGATAAGCATCTAATTAAAGGATTGGATGAATTTGTCCCGGTAGCTCAGACTTTTTCATCGTCATAAAAAAGCGATAAAAAGGAGCAATTGGTAGAGCGCATGGCTGTTACGTTAAGTTCGTAGAAACCATGGTGCCGTAGGTTCGAGTCCTACCCGGGACGTTTTAGATTCTCAGGATAAAAATTTATTTGGAGTTAAAACAAATAAAGTTATTATGACTTTATGGACTAGATATTTAAGCGAAATAGCAGTTGATGTAGTGATTGGATTAGACAATCACCTTCTTGGAAGAGCTACAAAAAAAGAAGAGTTATTTGAAATAAGAGATTTTTGCGCAATCTTTTCAGAAAAATCAATGGGATATGAAAAGAACATGATTTAATTAATTCCCTTTCCACTAATTTTATAAACATCTCCTTCGTTTATCAATCATGGAACTTGATAAAACAATTAAAAAAAGAAAAAGCGTGAGAAATTTCAAAAACAAAAAACCAGACTGGAGAGACATAATAGAGTGTGTTGACGCTGCGCGATATGCTCCAATGGCAGGAGGACGCTACACTCTGAAATTCATTATCATTGATGACGAAAAAGCAATAGAAAAATTAGCAGAAGCAGCTCAGCAGGAGTTTATCAAAGAAGTATGTTATATAATTATCGTATGCTCGAACCCAGGAAGAACAATCAGGGATTTTGGAAAAAGAGGAGAGATTTATGTCAGGCAACAGGCAGGTGCAACGATTCAAAACGTTTTACTAAAAATAGAAGAAAAAGGATTATCAACCTGCTGGGTAGGACACTTTGTAGATGAGCAAGTCAAAAGGATTCTCGGCATTCCTGACAATGTTCAGATAGAAGCCCTGCTTCCAGTAGGGTATGAATTCAGAAAAACAAAGTCAAAGAAAGAGATAGACATAGACAACATACTTTACTTCTATAAGTACCAGAACAAAAAAATGAAAAAAATCCCAAAGATGGATGTTTAAATAACCATTCAGAAAAATTTAGGGACATTAAAAGAGGTACAAAAAGATTGCAATACACTTAGGCAGATTAATCAAAAGATTAAAAGAGAGTTCTAATTCAACCAAAAAGAGATATCAACACACAAACAATTCTCAACTGCCAAAAAAAAATAGACTAGATTAAAAACTTCTTATCAAAATCTTTATAAAAAATCAAATCCCCGCTTCTCCATTAATCCCCTTGTGCGCGTCAGCGCACTCAGGGTGGATGGGCGGGAATAAAACAAAAACTAACTCCAAACATCAATGCCTAATTCAGACATTTCTTTTGACACAGGCAGAGATTGTTGTTCAATTTCTTTTCCAAGGACATAAGGCGAACTAACTCCAGTCATGATTGTTATCACACGCACCTTGCCTATAAAATCCTTGCTGATCCTAGCACCAATAATAACCTGTGCTTCAGAGCTAAGGTTCTCAGACACTGCCCGGCCAATAACATCAAACTCCTCGAGCTTCAAATCAGGGCCACAAGTGACATGTATCAAAGCACCAGTAGCACCCTTGTAATCCACATCAAGCAAAGGATGTGTAAGGGCTTGCTTAACTGCTTCCATAACACGGTCCTGTGTGTCTGCCTCACCAACACCAATAACAGCAACACCGCCGCCCTTCATTATCGACGACACATCTGCATAATCAAGATTAATCAAACTAGGCAGAGTGATTGTCTCAACAATCCCTTTAACCATTGTACTTACCAATTCATTAGCAACAGCAAAAGCCTGCTCTATTGGTAACTGACCTGCAATATCAACAAGTCGGTTATTGTCAAGAACAATACAGGTATCTGTAACTTCTCTTAACTCCTGCAAAGCAAATTCAGCTTTGTCAATTCTGGCTTTCTCTGACTCAAAAGGCATTGTCACAACACCAATAACAACTGCTCCTGTTTCTTTTGCCATCTGCGCAATTACAGGTGAAGCACCAGAACCTGTTCCGCCTCCCATCCCAGACAAGATAAAAATCATGTCTGCTCCAGAGACTGCTTTCTTCAGGTCAACAATTGCTTCTTTTGCAGCTTCTCTTCCTTTCTGGACAAGACCACCTGCACCAAGACCACGTGTCAATTCCCGTCCAATAAGAATCTTCTCATCAGCTTTTGTAACACTTAAATGCAAAGCGTCTGTGTTCACTCCATAAACTGTTGCACCAGTAATACCCTTGTTAAAAAGCCATGTCACCATATTAGCGCCGCATCCACCAGCTCCAATAACTTTAATATTTGCCTTGCCAGCTTTTAACTCATTAAAGTTAATACTATGCGTGTCTGTATTTTGTACTGCTTCTTTTGCAAAGTCTAACACCATTTTTTGACCTCCTTCTGATTCTTTCTTCTCTTATTATATAAGAGTTTTCAAAAGTGATGAACTACAAAACATTTATATAGGTCACACACTTTCTGCTATCATAAAGAAAAAGGTAAAACACCTCTGCATGCATCGGTTAATTTATTCAAAGCGCCAACCTGAATAAATTATTATAAAAAAGTAATAATTCTTTCTTTAAATAAATTTCTATACTTTTAGGAGATTTGTTTATGTCTGGCATTAATGTTTGGTTAGGCATAATTGGGATATTTTGGGACATAAGATTGGTAAATCGCCTTATACAAACGTTTAATAGAGCTTCCACAAACGGATCAGCATTATCAAAAAACAAAATTTTAGTTATTTAAAAAAATTAATGAACATCAACAGAAAACGAATAATCATTTAGCTCTCGGTAAATTTGGATTTTCTCGCTAAACAAAAAGGGTCCCACATTGACTGGGACCATAAGGATATAGAAGCAGACGGGGGGTAACCCCAAGAAGGGATTATTGTGGAGATGCACATATAAATTCAAGATTAAATTATCTCTACAAAAGATTTGAATTGTCCATGGAATATCGCACACCTTTTTTTGATGCTCTTAAACAAGTGGGCCTCAAAGAGGAAATCTCTTCCTACAACATTAAAAAAAGAATATTTGTGTGATAGTGGAGCTATTGAAATCTATATTCGTGGCAAAAATAGACATTACAGCAAATACAATTTTCAATCTGTTTGAATAGGAGAACAGGGAAGTTTTCAATTTTCTGATTATTTTAATGACTTCTCAATATTACTGACAAATATAACCGAAGAATAACTATTCTTTTTCCAAAATTTTAGAATTAATATTGTTTTCCCTGCACAATTCGCAAAATTCTTTTGCATCTCTCTCATCTCCTACGACAATTCCATAGTGCATCGGAATCGCAATGTCAGGCTTGATTAATTTTGCTGCTTCTACTGCTTCTTCTGCATTCATCGTAAATCTTCCTCCAACAGAAAAAAGTGCAACAAATCTTTTATCGGCATGCTTGTGGCCTGTCAGTTTGTGCATCTCAGGGATAACATCTGTGTCTCCTGTATGATAAATCAGAACATCATTTATCTTAATCAGATAACTCAGCCACCCCTCGTCCTTTAAATGAAAATCTTTGTCAATATTATAAGCAGGAAATGCGGTAATGCTCATGTTTCCTAAAACCAATTCCTGACCAGCTTCAATCACAACAAATTTAACAGGAACATTAAATCGCGCAATCTTACTCTGACAATCAGCAGGCATAACAATCGTCGTTCCTTCTTGGATAATCTTCTCAAGGTCCTGAATACTGCAATGGTCATAATGACTATGGGTTATCAAAATCAGGTCTGCCTTTTCACAATCATCAGAAATTTTATAAGGATCAACATAAATCTTTTTTGGATTCTCAATCAAAAAACCAGCATGGCCCAACCATTTAATCTCAATATCATTTATTTTCATAAGAAAAAAAATCCCAAGAACTTTTTAAAGATTTAGTAACTCTAAAATCCAGGGCCTCGTTTTCACTCGTTCATTTTTTCTATCTTTAACTTCTTGTCAAACATCTGACTCTTCATAAATTCCCTCTATCAAACCATAATTTCTTGCTTCTTCTAATGCAATCCATTTGTAATCTACCAGGGGAGGACAAAGTTTTATTTATTCTCCAACAGGCTCTGCTCATAACCTAATAATTAATAATGGGACTTTATCACTTTAATATAAATCAAGCTTGCTACACAATCAATGTTCTCAATCTTTAATCCAATTTCTTCCATAACTTTTTTCTTAACATAATTCTCAAAAACATTATACCAATGCTCAAAAGTATCTTTCTTTCTAAGCACATAATTTAATACTTCAAGTTTCTCTTCTAGAACCACTCATTTCCCAGGAAATGTTTTTTCCCAATCAGCTCGCTTAGCAATTAAAAATTTTCCATCTCAAACAAGAATGCAAATCACAACTATTTTTTAAGGATTATTGTAGGGGATTATTATCTATTCTTTGATAACTTCCCCAATTCTTCAACAACTTTTTCATCACAATTATTAGCTCCAAGTTCATGATTTCCAGACATATGCTTAACCAATGCCTTACCATGATAATCACTTCCAGAAGTTGCAATTAATTTATATTTCTTAATCAGATTCTTCATTCTCTTAGAATGCCTGACAAGCCTCAAAGGCGCCCTATCCCCATTATTTATCTCTATACCCTTCAATCCTTCTTTGATGTATTCCCTAAAATTTTTCTCTTTCAAAACTTCATCATCAATCCAGGGATGTGCTAAAACAGGAACACCTCCAGCACCGCGTATCAAACGGATACCTTGAATAAGAGACATTCTTTTTACTTTTCTCTTATATTCTTTTTGATCTTCTAATTCTTTTACTATTTTTCTAGTTTCCCCATATCCTTTTAAAAACAATTCATAGAAAATATAAAACATATTAATATTCCCTCTTGCCTTGGGATACTTTCTCTGTAACTCACTAAATCGGATATTATAACCTTTTTTGCTTAATTTATCACACCGATCTTTTATACTATCTTGAATTTTTTTGCTACCTCTCCTTATCTCATTAATTAATTTCCTATTTTTGATATCTATAAAATAGCCCAATACTTCTCCCTTGTCACAACTAACTTCAATAGCAGGGATAATATTAACACCAATCCTCTTACCCTCTCTTATCGCTTCCTTAATTCCCTTAACAGAATTGTGATCTGTAAGTGCTAAATTCTTTATTCTTCTCTTTTTTGCTAACCGAACCAACTGAACAGGAGAGATTTGTCCATCAGAATAACAGCTATGAGTATGTAATTCTGCGTTCTTCATCACTCGTAAAGAAAAAGATAATTTAAAAAACTATTCAGACGTTAATCAATCATGCTTCAAGTAGGCCTAGAAATCCACGGATACATTGATACAAAAGAAAAATTATTTTGTTCATGCAAAGCAGAGCATGGCGCAAAACATTCAAAACCAAATACAAACATCTGTCCGACATGCACAGGACAGCCAGGTGCAAAACCTATGATGCCGAATTCAAAAGCAATAAAAAAAGCAGTTCAGATCGCACTTATCCTTGGCTGCAAAATAAATGAAAAATTAATCTGGCAGAGGAAGCATTATGATTGGCCAGACTTACCAAAAGGTTATCAAGATACTTTATCAGGACCCCACGCAATTCCAGTTGGAACAGCAGGCAAATTCCAGGGGATAGAAATAACAGGATGCCACCTTGAAGAAGACCCTGCAGCATGGAACCCACAAACAGGGGACATTGATTACAACAGGTCAGGAAGCCCACTTATTGAAATTATAACAGAACCAGATTTCACATCGTCAGGGCAAGTCACTGAATGGCTAAAGCAATTGCTTACAACTCTTGACTACATAAAAGCAATTGACAAAAAAACAGGAATAAAAGCAGATGTTAATGTTTCCGTAACAAACGGAGCCAGAATTGAAATAAAAAATATCAACAGTCTGAAAAAAATAAAAAAAGCAATTAAGTATGAGTTTGAAAGGCAAAAAAAATCAAAGCCAAAGCAACAGGAAACGCGAATGTTCGACGACAACAAAGGGATAACAAAACTCATGCGAACAAAAGAACAAACCCAAGATTACAGATTCATCAGCGACCCTGACCTGCCAATAATCCAGCTAAAAGACACCAACATAAAAACCCTAAAATCAAAATTACCAGAAACGCCCTCAACAAAATTAGAAAAATTAATTAAAAAATACAAAATTCCTGAAAAAAACGCAGAGATACTTACAAGAAAACTGGAAATTGTTGAATTCTTTGAGAACATAATAAAACACTCAAACCCACAACTCGCAGTCCGCTGGGTAACAGAAGAACTTCTCAGTGTCCTCAACTATAACAAAAAAGAACTCGATGACATAGACATTAAACCAGAACATTTTATTGAACTATTAAAATTGATAAAAGAAAACAAATTAACAGAGTTAAAGGCCAAAGAGATTTTGCGAAGCTGGAAAACAAAATCAAATTCCCCAAAAACAAAAGGACATGAACAAATCAGTGATTCTATAGAGATAAAGAAAATTATCAAAAAAGTAATCAAAGACTATCCAAAAGCAATTGAAGATTTCAAAAAAGGCGAACAAAAATCAATGAACTTCCTAATAGGGCAAGTCATGCGATTAACAAACAAAAGAGCTGATTACAAAACAGCAAGGGATATTTTAGAAAAGTTATTGTGATGAATCGTCTAATTTCTCAAAACTTCTAGCAATCCTCAACATTTTCTCATCCTCAAATTTGTCACACATTATTTGCATTCCAATAGGAATATTATTTATTTTCCCGGCAGGAACTGAAACCGCGCAATTGCCAGCAAGATTTGCAGGACAAGTCAAAGCATCAGCAGCATAATAGTCTTCAACTGAAATTTTCTCCCCAATCTTCCACGGCAAACAAGGCACTGTCAGAGAAACAATACAATCAACATCTTTGAATTTCTTAGCAAATTCTTTCTCAATCAATTTCTTTGCCTTCAATGCCAGATGATAATATCTTTCATGATGCTCTGCCTTAGAAATCTCACTCCCTCCAAGAATCCTCCTCAAAACTTCTGGCCCTGCAGCATCCTCAATCTTTTTTCCATATCTCCTTCCATCAAGTCTTCGAGTAGCAGAAAAAAACTCAACATAAACCAAAGGGTAATAAGTCGCAATTGCCAAATCAATATAATCCATTTTCACTTTCTTAATCTTCCAGTCATACTTCTTAACAGCTCCCTCGACTCTTTCATCAACTAACTTCTGTATCTCTTTATTTTTTATCGGAAAATCCAAAACACCAATAGTAATGCCTTTAGGAACTCTTTCAATTTTGTTTAAATTCAAATTCCTACTCTCTTGAGAAATTGAATCCCTCTCATCCTTGCCTCTAATAACACTTAACAATAAAGCAGCATCAGAAACATTTTTTGCAATTGCCCCTACTTGATCAAAGCTCATACCTAAATCAATCAAGCCATATCTTGAAACACTTGAATAACTTGGCTTTATTCCAACAACTCCACAGTGAGCCGCAGGATTTCTTACACTTCCTCCTGTGTCGCTTCCCAACGCCATATCACAAAAACCAGCCGCCACAGCAGCCACACTTCCTGA
>NZBV01000012.1 GCA_002686355.1 Candidatus Pacearchaeota archaeon
AAAGAAATCTGGAATCTCCCTGTTGAGCCAGAAATTAAAGTTAAGCTTACAGAAAAAACAGGCGAGACAGAATTTAGAATTGTGGAGGGTTCAGATCCTTTTATTCAGCTTCAGGCTTTGCTTGCTTCGTTTGTGTTGGCTGGTTTGGGGAAGAAATGATTGAGGTAAAAGAGATGAAAATAACTTTATGCGGCAGTATGAAATTTCTTGAAAGGTTTTATGAAGTTAAGAGTGGATTAGAGAGAAGAGGACAGGAAAGATTATCGCTTGTTATGAAAGATTATGGTTGTATAATTGAGCTTGAAAAGATGTCTTCAGAAGAAGATAAGGAAAAAGTATTAAAAGAATTAAAACAAAAATTAAATGAACTTGGGGGGTCTTTAATTCCTAAGGAAGTTTTCAAAGAGAAATTTGATTATTATAAAAATAACTGGAGATATTCAATAAAAGATGAATTGGGCTGAGAGATATAGACCTAAAAAGTTTGAAGATATTAGAGGTCAGGACGAGGCAATAAAGAAAATCAAATTTTTTGTGAGTAACTTTAATATTGGGAGATTGACTCGGAAACCAAAAAAAGCTTTGATTTTTTATGGCCCCCCTGGAGTTGGAAAGACAACTTTAGCACAGGTTGTTGCAAATGAAAATAATTCTGAGATTTTTGAGTTAAATGCTTCTGATTTGAGAAACAAGTTTAGGCTTCAGGAAGTTCTTCGGCCGGCAGTTGAGCAAAAGTCACTGATGAAAAAAAGTAAAATAATCCTTGTTGATGAAGTGGACGGGATTAGTGGTTATTATGACAGAGGAGGGATTCCAGAGTTGCTGTCCTTGATTGATTCTACATTATATCCTGTTATTATAACTGCAAATGATATCTGGAAAAAGAACCTTGCTCCTTTAAGAAAGAAAGGAGAACTTGTGCAACTGAAGGATATTTCTTATAAAATTATAAAACCACTCATGACTGATATTTTGAGAAAGGAGAAGAAGTTTGTTGATGATGATACTCTCACGAAGATTGCTGTTAATGCTAAGGGTGATTTGCGGGCCGCGATAAATGACTTACAAACAGTTGCTGGGTTGGACGAGATTTCTGGAGCAGATTTTGACGAGAGAAACAAGGAAACTGATATTTTTAATGCACTACGTAATGTTTTTAAGAGTGAGCCGACAAATGAACTTTTGAATGTTTTTGATTCTATTAACATGCCAATTGATGACATTATTCTCTGGGTTGAGGAGAACATCCCATATGAGTATCGTGGGGAGGAGCTTGCCAAGGCTTATGAGAGACTGAGTAAGGTTGATTTGTTCAAAGGAAGAATTTACAAACAGCAGTACTGGAGATTTTTGGTTTATGAAAATATTCTTTTGAGTTATGGAATTGCTGCAGCAAAGAAGAAGTCACGGCAGGGATTTACAAGTTACAAGAAACCGTCGAGGATTTTGAAAATCTGGTTGAATAATCAAAGAACTGCCAAGAAAAAATCAATTGCACAAAAGTATGCAAGATATGTTCATGTCGGGCAAAAGAGGGCGATGAATGAATTTCCGATTATTAAAAATCTCATTAAGTCACATCCTAACATTCAGAAAGAATTGAGATTAAACGAGGAAGAAGTTGGGTATTTGGAGAGATGATTTTTAAAAATATACATTCAAAAAGAGAAATACTTCAATAAAGTTCTCCTATGTTTAAAAAAATGGAAACTGAAAAGATATTTAAAAATAGTAAAGTGGTTAGGGCAAAACTCAGGATTCCATATGGATTGAATAGAGCTTTTATCTTTTCTCATGATGTAGGAAGAGATGGAATTAATGACGAAACTCTCATAGCTTCTAACTAAGAGAAGCCAAAAAAATGTACCTTAAAACAAAAGGTCATAATTTGAATCTTAAATCAATTGAAGAAAGATTTCTAAAGAGAGGGGTTCTAGCTACGTTTAGTTATCTTGATTGAATAATAAGAAAGCGAACAATCAACACTGAGCATTTGTGCTTCCACCAGCAGAGGCAGTATAACCAAATCCAGGACTTGGGCTTGCACTATTTAATTCTTCATTGCATGCTTCAGGTTGATTCCCTTCTGTGAAAGCATTACAAATTGTAGCTAAATAAGCTGCAGGACTTCTACCACTGTCTAATTGAACACCATTGATTATAAGAGTTGGTGAAGAACTAACTCCAAGACCGATTTCTGAAGTCCCAGAATAATAATCCCCTATATCATTAGTAAGGCAAGAGTTTAATTTAGTTTCATCTACCTTTGCTTCCTTCAAACAATTTTCCGACTCTCCTGCTTCGACATAACAAGCAAGATAATCAAATAATTTATCTCTTTGTTGTTCTCTTATACATACCGCTCTTTTAGCTTCAATTTCTTCTTTTTCTCCATGGCTTGGAATATTAAAATACCTTATACTTGAATCAATTTTGTCTCCTAATAATTCATATACTGGTAATATCCCTTTTGTCCCTTGAAGACCATAAGGACAGTGTGATGTGATTGCTAATTCAACATTTGGTTTGTCTGATTTTGGAACTTCTGTTGAACTGGCTGAAGGTGCTTGTATTTCTAAAGATGTGATTCCCTGAACAAGATATTTTCCATCTTTTGTTATATAGAGTGGGATTTTATTCCCCTGTAGTTCAATTGTTGCCTCGTAAAGAAAATCATTATATTTTTGTATTTGTAGGAGTTTTGCTTCTCCGTTTGTCTTAATTTCTATAAACTTGTTTAAAGCCTTTGCTGCAGAACTTTCTGAAACTCCGATTGTTCCTCCTGTGATTATGCTTCCTGTAAAATTTGTAAAATTTCCGATGATTAATATTAGTGTTAAAACACCAAGCATGATTGTCGTTGCAATCCAGGGGTTTTCTCTGACCTTGTCTGTCAAATTTTCTTTTTCCTTACGCTCTTTTTGCTCAGAATCTGTTTTAAGAGACCCTTCTCTTTCTGTTTTCTTTTTTTCCTCATCAAACTTATTTCCTGATTTGTGTTCTTCCATCTAAAAGTTATGAAAAATTATTTTAAAAAGATTGTGGTGAATACTGGTTTTGCCTAATCTTTTCTAAAAAGATTATTTGAGTGAAATTAGTATCAAAACAATTAAAAGTCCGCTTAACTTTTTTTAGAATCAGGCGTGACCCAAATTTAAGGGAAAGTTTGATAAAGAAAACTGGAGTTGTCTTTATATGCCATATGATATAACAATAGGAAGAGGTGAGGAAGATAAAATCAATTTTAGGGGTAGGGGGTTAATTTCCATTGGTAAGGGTTATGTTCGAATGGGGCAGTACACTTCTTTGAGTAATCAGATTCTTATGGATGTTGCACGAAGTCATGTTGTTCTTATCGCTGGAAAGAGAGGTTCTGGAAAATCTTACACTCTTGGGGTATTGACAGAGGAACTTACAAATCTTCCAAAGGAAACAAATCAGAATATTGCATCGCTCATTTTTGATACAATGGGAATTTACTGGACAATGAAATTTCAGAATGAAAAGGACAGGAATCTTTTGCAAGAGTGGAAGCTAAAACCAAAAAAACTTCCTGTAAGAATTTTTGTTCCGTTTGGCCATTATGAGGCTTATCTTGAA
This sequence comes from Candidatus Pacearchaeota archaeon, assembly GCA_002686355.1. GTDB lineage: Archaea > Nanobdellota > Nanobdellia > Pacearchaeales > GW2011-AR1 > ARS1301. The sequence continues at coordinate 3,601 of NZBV01000012.1, forward strand.
AAGGGGATTCCTGCTGACAGGAAATTCGCCTTGGATGTTGCAGAATTAAATCCTGAGGACTGGCTCATTACTTTTGGATTGGATATTGTTGACCCTGTTTCTGTTTTAATAGAGAGGACAATTACGAAGTTAAGGAAAAAAGGCTCTTTTGGAATTGAAACTATTATCACAAGTTTTAGAGAGGATACAAACACTTCTGCTGAGACAAAAAATGCAGCTGTTGGATTGTTTGAGGCAGCAGAAACCTGGGGGGTTTTTTCTGAAGGCGAGAAAGATGCTACTCAGGTGAGGGACTTGGTTTCTGCAGGTATGACTTCTGTTTTAGACTTGAGCGCTTATAATTCTATAGGGGCCTTTAATGTTCGAGCTCTTGTGATTAGTTTAATCTCAAGAAAAATTTTTAATCATAGAATGGATGCGCGGAAGAAAGAAGAGGTCCAATCAGTTGTCAAGGGTTTTGATTATCGTTCTGAGTCTGAAAAAAAAGAGATCCCTCTTGTCTGGCTTTTTATCGATGAGGCACACGAGTTTTTGCCTTTGAACGAAAAGACAGCTGCAACAGATGCTTTGATTCAGCTTTTGAGAGAAGGGAGGCAGCCTGGGATTTCTGTTGTTCTTGCAACACAGCAGCCAGGACAGATTCATAGGGATGTTATGACTCAGTCTGATATTGTAATTGCTCACAGGGTCACCTCTCAGCCTGATCTGGATGCACTGAATCATATTATGCAGAGCTATTTGCTTGAGAGCATAAAGAGATATATGGATGAACTCCCGAATTTAAAAGGTTCTGCAATCATTCTCGATGACAATTCAGAGAGGATTTATCCAATGAGAATTCGCCCGAGATTTACCTGGCATGGAGGAGAGGCTCCGACATCAATTAAAGAAGAAAAGAAATTATAGATCAAGACGAAGTGCTAAGGTACAGACGAGTAACTTCGTGGTAGAAGGCATAACTCTCAAGGAACTTTCGTGCGAGGTTAGGAGCAAGAGAAGCACCAATCGCTGTGAAGAAGAAAAAGAATTAGAAAGATTTAAAAAAGAGATTAGTGGAGAAGAATATGATGGAACAAGACCAGAATATGGAATATTGTGGAAAACATTTAGGGGGAGAGACTTATCATTTAGGAGATGCTCTAATATGTAACCAGGAATGCCCATATGGACATAAAAAAACTGTAAATAGTTTTGAAGAAGAAAAAGAAAATATTTGCAGGACAAAAGGGAAAAAGTATTTAGATTTTATGATAAATGAATGACTTTTTAGGAAATAATCATAAAACTCTAAAATCGATCCTGATCCTGATTTTATAAGGTGCAATCTCCCCTGCTTTCTTAATTTTTAGAATCTTGATTCTCTTTTTCGCTCGCAATGCCTCTTTTTTTATTTTTTCAACAATTAATTTTTCTTCATCAACCTTGCAAAAATCATAGTAATAAATTTTTGTTCTGCGTCTGCTTAACTTAAATGCTTGTTCCAAAAAAGTGTCTTTTAGTTGAGGGCGCGGCATGATTATTGCATCGAACTTAGGAAGATTTGCTCGCTGATGCGAGGATTGATTAGAGTTTACCAATGAAAAATTTGTGGTTTTTTGTTGCGAGACAGTTAATTGCATGGATTTTTTAGAGTTTTTTTGCATTAACAATTTTTTATCAATCTGCGAACGAAGTGAATCTAATTTCTTAACTACTTTCTTGATATCTCCTGGGATTAGTTCAACTTTGTCTTTAACCGTGTTTAGTTCAATGTTTAGCTTTGCATATTTATTTGCTTCACGATTGATTTCATTTGAATAAATCTTTTCTGCCTTGGAATTTTTGGCAATCACAATTGAATAAGGAGAGACTCCTGCAAAAATGACTAAGACTTTTTCACCTTTTTTTATTTTTGAAGCAATTTCTTTTCTCTCATTGCTTAAACGAGGAGAAAAATAAGTTGTATCTACATTGAATCTGAAAACACAATTATTTTCTTTGTACAGAACTTCTTTTGTTTTTTTACCTGCAACGTGTTTTAGTTTTGGTTTTCTTAAACGCCCGCTGACTTTCCCTGCTTTTTCAAGAATAGTTGTTATTGATTTATTTTTTTGCATTAATTCCTGAGCATATTTCTTTTTCTTAGATTGCCTAAATCCTTTTGGAAAATTCACAATAGCAATGTTCCCTAAAAAATCAAAAGCCCGAGGGGGTTTCATAAAAAGGGAAGAGAAAAAGAGAATTTAAATGTATGGGAGGATTTATAAAAAACAATCAATTAATTTGTATATTTTGTTTCTTCCCATCTTATCAGCTGGTCTGGGTTACTTAACCTATAAGTTTAGATTCAAAATATTGATTATTTTAGGATTATTAGTAATTGGAATAAGTTTTATTGATTGGATCTATCCAAAAGACGCAACAATTCTTATTGGGATTGGCTTGTTAGTGGCTGGAATTTGGTGGATGAAGAAATGGAATCCCAAAAAATTTTTTCATCTCCCCAAGAAGAATCTATAGGTTATAACCAAAAAGCAGGAGAATTAAGAAATAAACAAGAGTCTAATTATTATAAAAGACTTGAAGAACAACAAAAAAGAAATGAAGTCAGAGAATTGAGAAGAAGAACGGCACGAAGGATGAAACCAATAGAAACAGCAAAGAAAGATATATAAGAAGATTTGCTAAAAGAGCATAGAAAAAAAAGAAAAACAAGAATACTAAAACCAGTCCCTCAAACCTTTCTGCTTACCCTTTTCTTTAATTTTTCTCAACTTCTCTAATTGCTTTTCAACTCGTTCGTCTGAAAAATCATGGCGAGCAATTAGGATTTCTTTTATTTTTTTCTCGTTAATATTTTCAAACTCAAATCCAGCATCAATAACTGTTGGCTTGTGAAACAACTCAAAAATTTCTTGCCAATCAAATTGGTCATTTTCTGACAGACTCATGATTTGCTCCTCTACATTTTTGAAAATAATTACTGGTTGCTTGTATTTTTTTACAATATCAAGTGCTCTTTTCTGGCCAACTCCTGGAATTCCTTTCGGATTGTAATCTGTGCCAATTAAAATTCCAAGGCAGATTAATTGGTCTAGATTAATCTCTAAAGAGTTCAGGACTTTTTCAAGTGAGATTAGTTCTGGCTTAATTTCTACAAATCCTGAATAAGTTTTTCTTTTTCTGGCTAGAGTTAGATTTCGGATTAATTTCGGAGCACCGAAGAGCAGGCTGTCATAATCCTGGCTTGCACTTGCATAGACATTTTCTTTTGTCCTGCACAAATAAGCTGCTTCTGCTTCACCCTCACTTGGAGCCTGCACAACAGGTATTCCCATCGCCTCTAAAAGTTCCTTGCTTTCTTCTATCATCCCATCATCAAGCCGCAACAACTGACTTCCATATTTCCTCATTAATCCAATATTTTCATCTTGCTTTGCTTCTTTATATTTTTCTTTTGCAGAATCCCTGTTCTCTTCTCTTATTTTGTGTGTTTTTGATTTAAGTACAGGAGCCTTACCGTCGAAAATATAAACCAGTTTTAATCCTTCACTAAGTAAATTAATATTCCTGTAAAAAAGTCCAGAGAGATGGCTCGTGATTCTTTTTTGATTGTCCATCAGAGGCGTTCCATCTGGCTGGCGGATTGTAGAAAGAAATTGATACAAAACATTGAACGCATCAACACAAAGAATTTTTCCCTTTAGCTCTGCGACTTCAATTTCTTTTCTCGAAATGATTTCACTTATGTTTAATCCCATAGCATATTAATAATAAAGAAATATAAATAATTATTGGAAGAGAGAAAGTTGTTTAGGGATTTTGTCTTTCTCTGACTTTTTAAGAATTTTCTTTGCGATACCTCTAATAACATATCCATGGCGTCTAAGTTCTCTGTAATCCATTGTAGGGTCAGCATTAGGAGCATACATCCTGACAAGATTTTTTAAATATCTCTCATTAAAACAAAAATTATTTGTCACATCTCTTGCATCTCGTTCATCCATTTTGATACTTATACCTGTTTTGCCTTTTCCTTCCCTCATATTCTAACTACTCTTTAGTAGTATATAAACCTTTCTCTGACTTATTCCTAATCTTTAAATAACATCTTCCCTTTGATTTTTTTATGAAAACAAAATTTATTCCAATTGATTATGATTATTTTGATTTTCAGGGAAGAAATTATGCAAAACTTGTTGGGAGGGACGACAATGGTAAACTGGTTTGTGTGATTGATTCCTGCAAGGTTTATCTCTGGGCAATTCTAAACGGGGGTTTGGAAAAAAAGAAAATTAAAAAGATAATCCCAAAAATTGAGAAAATAAAATTGGATTTAAAAGGTAGGAAAACAAAAGTTGAGAAAGTTGAATTGCATGATAGGAATTTTTTAGGAAAGAAAGTTCAGGCATTGAAGATTTTCGCAACAAATTACAAGGATTTGCATGACATTGCAGGTAAACTTGATTTTAAAGAAATTGAAAAACGTCGAGGGTATGATTTAGGATTCATTACTCATTATATAATTGAAAGAAAAATTAATCCCTTACAATGGTATGAAATTGAAGGAGAGATGCTGAATAATTCTCAAGAGTTTGGAGGGATTGACATGGGACTTGATGTGGATTTTTGCATTAAGTTGAAAAAAGCAAAAAAAATCTCGCACGATTTTAAACCAAAAATTCTTGCTTATGACATTGAAACAGATTCATTGAAAATTGGAGAAGGAGAAATTTTAATGATTTCATTGGTCGGAGATAATTTCAAGAAAGTGCTGACATGGAAAAAAGCAAATAAAAAATTTTCGTATGTTACTTATGTTGAGGATGAAGCAGAACTTTTGGAAAAATTTTGCGAAGAAGTTAAAAATTTTGCACCTGATTTTTTGGTTGGCTATTATTCTGATGGATTTGATTTGCCATATCTAAAAGCACGTGCAGAAAAATTAAAAGTAAAATTGGAGATAGGCATTGATAGAAGCTCTCCAAAATTCTCGCGCGGAAATCTATTAACTGGAAAAATAAAAGGGATTGCCCATCTTGACATTTTAAGATTTATTAGAACCGCCTATGCGCAACACATGAAATCAGAAACTTTATCTTTGAATGAAGTCGCAAAGGAATTTTTGGGCGATGCAAAAAAAGATTTTAAAATAAAACATTCGTCGGAACTAGGGGATAATTGGAGTGATTATTATGAATACAATCTGCATGATTCTGTTTTAGTCAAAAATCTTTTTGAAAAATTTTGGCCCGATTTGTTGGAATTCACAAAAGTTGTGCAAGAGCCAATTTTCGATGTTTCCCGTTATGGGTTATCAAAACAAGTTGAATCTTATATTTTGCACAATCTTGAAAGATTTAATGAAATTCCAGAGAAGAGACCAACTTACAACGAGATTTCTGAAAGACGGCATAGCGGAGGTGTTGAAGGTGCTTTTGTTTTTGAGCCAAAACCCGGACTTTATGAAAATATTGCGATGTTTGATTTTACGTCGATGCATACAAGTATAATTATTACCCACAATATTTCAAAAGGAACTTTATTGGAAAATAAAACTAAGAATTCTTTTGAGTCTCCAGAAGTTGAATTAGAAGGGAAGAAACAAAAATTTTATTTTTCTAAGGAAAAAGGATTTTTCCCTGAATTGCTGAATGAAATTTTTGAAATGAGGAAAAAATTTAAAGCAGAATTTAAGAAAAATCCAAACCCAATCACAAAAGCAAGGAGTAATGCTTTCAAAGTTTTATCAGCGTCGGTGCATGGCTATATTGGTTTTTTTGGAGCAAGATATTATTCATTAGAATCTTCTGCATCTATTTTAGCTTTTGTCAGGAAATTTAATAAAGACACTATCGAAAAAATAAAAAAACAAGGATATGAAGTTATTTTTGGTGATACAGATAGCGTAGGTTTCTTAATGGATGGTAAATCTGAAAAAGAAATTAAAGATCTTTTGGATAAATTGAATTCAAAATTGCCAGGACTTATGCATTTAGAATTAGAGGATTTTTACAAAAGGGGGTTGTGGGTGACAACACGCGCAGGAATTATTGGGGCGAAAAAAAAATATGCACTCTTGGACAAAAAAAACAAATTAAAAATTCGCGGTTTTGAAACTGTTCGTAGGGATTGGTGTATGCTCTCAAGGGAATTGCAAAACAGGATAATAAGGCAGATTCTTAAAAATGGAAATGAAAAAAAAGCATTGGAGTATTTGAAAAAAATTATTAAGAAATTAAAAGAACGAAAGATTGAGCAGGAAGACCTGATTATAAAAACCCAGTTGAAAAAACCTCTTTCAGAATATGTTGCACATGGGCCGCATGTCATTGCTGCAAAAAAAATGCGAGAGCAGGAAATTCCTGTCTCACAAGGAGGACTTATCGAATATTATATTGCAGAAACTCAAAAAAAGAAAAAACTTGTTCGTGAAAAAGTCAAGCTTCCGCATGAAAAAGGAAAATATGATATCAATTATTATTTAGAAAGACAGATTTTGCCTGCAGTTGAAAATATCTTCCAAGTTTTTGGGATAAACGTTAAAGAAATTATTGAAGGCAAGAAGCAGATGACTTTGAGGGATTTTTGATTAAGCAAATAAACTTTCTATAGAACTGTTTTGTTTAGGAGGATTATCCATCTTATTATCTTTATTAGATTAATGATTAGGGATTTATAAAAGTTTATTAAATAAAGTTTATTCGTAAAAATATGAAACCGCGTAACCCTCCAGAACCAAAACCACTTTTCTTAGAAAGAATGCAAAAACTTTTGCCAGATAAAAAAGATTATCAAACCTATCTAGAGATTTTAAAAATTCATCCTGTGAAATCAATTCGTTGCAATAAGTTGAAAATTTCTCCGTTAGAGTTAAAGAAAAAACTTGAAGCAAAAAATTGGAAAATAAAACAGCTATGGAAGAGATATCCAGAAGTGATGATTGTTGAAAGCGAAGTTGAGCCAGGTGAAGTTGGTCGGGCGTTAGAGCATCAGCTTGGTTATTATTATATGCAAGAGCTTGCGAGCATATTGCCTGTGATTGCGTTGGAGCCAAAGAAAGATGAATTGGTTTTGGATTTGTGTGCTGCACCAGGAAGCAAGACAACTCAATTGTCGTCAGAGATGGCAGGAACTGGAACAATTGTTGCGAATGAAGTTTCAATGGGAAGGTTGAAAATTTTGGCGTCGAATTTAGAAAGATGCGGGGCAGCAAATACGATTATAACACGTAAGGACGGGGCTGCTTTTTGTAATCGTTTGAAAAAATATAATCCTAAAATGCAGTTTGATAAAATTCTTGTCGATGCGCCTTGTTCTGGCGAGGGGACTTTGCGAAGCTCTTTGAAAACTTATGCAATGTGGAATATTAAAACTATTCAGAATTTGCCAAAGATACAAAAAAATTTAGTGATGTCTGCGTTTGAGATTTTGAATCCAAAGGGGGTTTTGATTTATTCAACTTGTACGCATGCGCCAGAGGAGAACGAGGGGGTTGTTGACGCTGTTTTGAAAAAGTTTGAAGGAAAAGTAAAATTAGAAAAAGTTAATTTGCCTGTTAAAACAAGAGAAGGGATTATAAAATGGGACAACAGGGAATTTTTAGATGAAGTAAAAAAATGCGCACGAATTTATCCACAGGATAATAACACCGAAGGGTTTTTTATTGCGAAGTTTAGGAGGGTGAAATGAAAATAATTAAATTCCCAAAACATGAACATAAAGGATATAAAAAAGATATTAAAGAAGGAAAATTACTTTGGACAAGTAGAATAGGAAAGGAGTTTAATAAATATAAGGTTGGAGAAATTTACATGTCTGAATTTGAGATTCCACTAAAAATTATAAAAGTGAATAGAGAAGAATTTTCTTCAAAACATCCTAATTATAGAAATTTAACTTCAGCTCAAAAAAAGCAATTAAAAAAAGCAGTCTTCTATGATCATATACAACTAAAACCATTGATTAAGATGAAATCAATAAAAATAAAAGAAGGATGGCAATGCAAAGTTAATATATATAGAAATTTTGTAATCAAAGAAATAAAAAATAGAAAAGATATTACAAAAAAGATTAAGAAACATCTTATAAAAATAAACAAATTAGACCAATTAGAAAAATTAACAAATAATATGATTAAAGACATCAATAATTCCACTAAGATTTTAAAAAATTCAAAGATTCCAAAAGAGTTAATTGCAGAAGCAAAATTTATTGATGAAAAACATGTTAAACAAAAAAGAGCAAAAGTAGTCCATGAAGAGATAGAAAGGCTAATGGGCAAAGCTAAGATCAAACAAGCTAAACAAACAATTGACAAATCAGTTAATTTTTTCTTAACCTTATGGAAATATGGCGTTCATGATAAATCATTTAAGTTAACAAAAAATTTTGGTATCATTAATAACAAAGTCGCACTATTAGATTTATTTGAATTGACAAATGAGAAATCAAAAGTTAAAAAGAAGTTAACAAAAATTGATTTTAACAAAAAAAGAGAAATCGTGGAAAAAGTTCCGAAAAAATTGCATAAATACTTTAGAAAAAAAGTAAAAGAAACTCTGACAA
>NZBV01000013.1 GCA_002686355.1 Candidatus Pacearchaeota archaeon
AAACTCTTCTTATATCTACAACGGGCTCGCAATTTTCGCAATGTTAATCGGAGCACTGAGTATAAAAGATTTTTTCATGTATAAACCCGGCAGCCTTGTAACAGAAATGCCAATCTTTATGCGGCCAAAAGTCAAAAGAATCATCAACAGAATAACATCTGCGAAAGGGGCATTCATAATCGGATTTCTCGTCACGCTCTTTTTGTTGCCTTGTACAATCGGGCCTTACATCGTAGCATCAGGATTATTATCTGAACTAGGAACTCTTGGAGCCCTACCATGGCTTTTATATTACAATCTTGTCTTTGTCCTTCCAATGCTGATAATAGTTGGATTAATCTACTTAGGATTCAGAAAAGTAGACGAAGTATCTGGCTGGAAAGAAAGAAACATAAGGCTTCTCCACCTCATAGCAGGAATTTTACTATTTGGAGTAGGTATTGGGTTGTTGGTTGGTTGGTTGTGATTATCTCCTATGGAACAGAATTCTTTATAAACAAATTAGATCTTAGGGACCATCTCATTGTGCCCAATCTGAACAATTAAATCAATCTTTTTTTCTAAATCCTTTCCAAGGATAGGAGCGTCACACGCACCAAAACAACTTCCAAACCAAATAAAAAATTCAACACCCTTGCACTTTTTTTTAAGTTGCTCAACAACAGCAGTTGCATAAGGTTTAAGTCCATCCGGAAACTGCAACAAAACAATTTTATGCTTTTTCCTTTTAATTTCTTTGACAATTCTGTTTAATTCAAAATCATACTTCTCCCATAGATCTTTAATTGATTTCATAAAAAAATAAAATAATTTCGGTTTTTATATCCTTCCTTCTCTTCGCTGTTTTTTAATTCTATATAAACTTTTCTTCAAATCGCCTCTCAGATTCCTAGGAATGCTTTTAATAACTAAGTAATGATCTGGAACGTCTTTAAGTATCCCCTCGACAACACCGATCAATGCACCTTGTTTTCTAACTATTTCCCCTACACCAAAAGAAGAAATGTCTAAATTTCGGATGGGATAGTCATTTTCTCCATAAACATAAAAACCCTCCTTTTCATAAACAATAGATAATTCTAATATGTACTTAGCCATAACTATCTAATAACACCAACACTTAAAAATTAATCTATCTTTTAGCCTCTATGAAAAAAGACGGTGTAAAAAAGGGGCTGAAATTAATCGGTTTGTTATACTTGTTTGTATTTTCAATTGAACTGATAAAAAGATCTTCACTTGCCCTGGCTCCGGATATCCAAAGTTTTCTTTCTCAGGGATTAGCCCCCATAAAAGCCATTTGCGTCGGATGGTTCACAACCTCGATTGTGCAATCCTCAGGAGCAGTAGTATCGATTACTTCGGCATTTACAGGAAACAACTTAATAACCCTTCCAACAGCAGTTTACATAATCGCGGGAGCATCACTAGGAACAACAATCACAGCACTTATAATTTCAATAATCACGACCACAAAAAGGAGAAGAGACTTCAGGCACGGTTTTGAAATCGGCTTAAGCTATGCAATATATAGCGCAATTCTTGTCGTTCTTGCATTTATTTTAGAATATTATTTCAAGGCGTTTTCAAGAATCTCTCTTTTTATATCAAACTCAGTTGGAGACAAAATATCATTATTGAAAATCCCGAATTTCATTGAAACCATAACTTATCCAATCATAAGTCTTTTAAAAATAAATAACTTCCTTACTCTAATTCTCGCATTTGCAATTTTGATTTTAACTCTAAGATATTTAGGAAAAGTGATAATAGCTGTTCTAGGGGGAGAACAAAAAGCAAGAAAATTCATAAACAAATATTTCAATTCAAAATACAAGGCATATCTGATTGGTGCAGTTCTTACCGGGATTGTTTTCTCGTCGAGCATTACAATCGGACTGCTGGTTCCTCTTGCAATTGCCAGGTTAATCAATCTAAAAAAAGCGATTCCATTTATTCTGGGAGCAGACCTCGGAACATTCACTGATGTCTTTTTAGCATCAGTAATAATTGACAAATCTCTTGCACTCGCCACAGCAATTGCCTATGCTATGTTCGCAGTCCTTGGCGCAATAATATTCCTGCCAAATACAAACATCCTTTTCAAGATAACGAAGCATACTTCCAAAAGACTGATTCACATCTCAAGAAAAAAAGCCCTTTACTTCCTAATCGCATTTATCCTAATTCCTCTTGCAATTATCTTGATTTTTTGATTTTTCAAATAATTTCTCTTCAGTTCTATCAACAATATCCTTCTTCCTAAGATTAGAGAGTATTTGAACAGATTTTCCTTCATGCTCAAAAAAACAAATAACTATCCCCTTCGTCTGAAGGAAATAAAATCTCTCTAGGAGATTTGCCTTTAACATTACAAAAATAATTTGATCTTTTGTTAAACATTCATAAACACAAGCCCTTTTTCTCCCCAGGATTAACTTTGATTCTCATAATCCACTATATATCCCAATCTTTAAAAACAAATCTATGCTCGGATATATATGGCAAAAATCCGCCAACCAATAGTAACAATCTGCGGTCATGTGGACCATGGAAAGACAAGTATACTTGATAGTTTAAGAGGAACTTGTGTTGCAGATAGTGAAGCTGGAAAAATTACTCAAAAAATTTCTTTTATAAAATATCCAATCGAGCAATTGAAAAAAGCATGTCCGTTGATTGAAAGCTCAGGAATAAAGCTAAACATCCCAGGATTCCTGTTTATTGACACGCCAGGCCACGCCGCCTTCACAAATCTCAGAAAACGAGGAGGAAGTCTTGCAGATCTTGCAGTTCTTGTCATAGACATAAACGAAGGAATTAAGCCACAAACAGCAGAAGTCATAAAAATCCTCAAACACAATAAAACACCTTTCCTAATCGCATTAAACAAAATAGATAACATCTCAGGATGGAGAAAGATAAAAAACGATCTAAAGGCAAATATAGAATCGCAAGCTCAGAACGTGAAACAGGTATTTGATGAAAAATATCTTACATTAATTGGCTCTCTGAATTCGTATGATTTTGACGCTGACTTGTTCTACAATATCCAGGACTTCACAAAAAAAATTGCACTGATTCCATGCTCTGCAAAAACAAAAGAAGGAATTCAAGAATTTATAATGATGCTCTGTGGTTTAAGCCAAAGATATCTTACAAATAAATTAGAATTAAAAGAAGATGCAAAAGGAATAATCCTCGAAGTTAAAAAAGAAAAAGCAACAAACTACGCAGAAGCAATTTTATACGACGGAGAACTGGAAAGAAAGAATGAAATTGCTATTGCTAATTTTGAAGGCGAACCTCTGATGACTAAAATAAGAATTCTCGAGGAAATTGAACCACTCTGTGCAAAATTCAAAGCAAGAGAAAAAGTTCAGGCATCAACAGGATTAAGAATACAACTGATTGAAAAGAATAACATATTGCCAGGAATGCCTTTTGAAGTGTACAAGAACAATCTAGAAGAATTAAAACAAAAATTCAAAAAAGAAATTGGAGAGAATATCCAGACAGAAAAAAAAGGCATAATTGCAAAAGCAGATTCACTTGGAAGCCTAGAAGCATTGCTCATTTTATTAAAACAGGAAAACATTCCAGTTGTAAAAGCAGGGATAGGAAACATAAACAAGGCAGACATCATTTCTGCAAAGGCAAACTTTGGAATTAATGAACTTGACTCAGTTGTCGTAGGTTTTAATACAGAAATAGAAGAAGATGCAAAGCAACTTTCAAAAGACGAGAAAATAAAAATTATAACAGATGAAATTATCTACAAGCTAATAGAAAATCTTGTAGAGTTTAGACAGGAAAAAGCAAAAGAAATTGAAAAAAGACGTCTGATGGAACTTGCAACAATCTGCAAGGTTGAAATTTTACATCAATATGTTTTTAGAAATTCTAATCCTGCAATTTTCGGGGTTAAGGTCCTAGGAGGAAAAATGAAATCAGGACTCAATTTAAACAATGGAGATGGAGAAAAAGTCGGAAGAATAAAAAACATTCAGTCAGAAAATAAATCAGTCGAAGAATCCACAGAAGGGATGGAAGTTGCAATTTCAATTCCCGGTGTTAACTTTGAACGTGCACTTAAAGATACAAAATTCTTATATTCAGAAATCTCAAAATCTCAATTCCACAAATTCAGAAAGAACAAAGACCTCCTCTCTGAAAGCGAGAAAAAAATTCTTCAGGAAATTGCAGAAATTAATAGACAAAAAAAAGGCGATGAGTGGGGGGTTTGATATTTATGCTCACTTTGTTTGCAAATTAATTAGCTCAAATCCCGCTTCGCTTAGATTCTTACCTTAACAATTTAGTTAGCGGAGAAATCTGCGGAACGCGATTTTTGAACTCGTATTGATTCCCACGACTTTAGAGCGAGATACTTTCTAAGAAATTCCACAACAACAAAACTTTAAAAACACTTCTTATTCTTATCTATCATGTTCAAGATTAATTTATCGACAAAAGAAGGAAAAACATACAAACTAGAAGCAGAAGCACCTGCTTTAATTGGAAAACAACTTCATGATAAGATTAATGGTAAAGAGATTTCTCCTAATTTAGAAGGTTATGAATTAGAAATCACAGGTGCAAGTGATAAAGCAGGGTTTACTGCAGTAGCAAATGTTGAAGGTGTTGGATTAAAAAAAGTCCTCTTAACTTATGGCAAAGCAATGAAAAAGCGTCCGCGAAAAGAAGGAAAAAAGAAACAGCTTTGTAAAAAACCAAAAGGTCTTAGATTAAGACGAACAGTTCGAGGAAAAATCATCTCTGAAGCTATTTCTCAAATCAACTTAAAATTTCTCAAAGAGGGAAGTAAAAAATTGTCTGAAATCTTTCCTGAACAAAATAAAAAAGAAGAGGCTAAGCCAGAGGAAAAACCAGCCAAAAAACCAAAAGAAGAAATTAAAAAATCAGAAGCTGGACCAGAACAACCTAAAGAACCGCCCAAAGAAAAAACTCAAGAACAAACTTCAGAAGAAGCAAAATCCTAAGGAAAGAAAGAACGGTTTTCTATCTCCATTGCCTCCATAATTTGGATAATCATCAATAACTTATGAACATTATTGTAATCAAAAACCTTATAACCCAACATTCTCTTCAAATCTTATGACGCAAAATATACCTGAAATAAATGTAGGAGTCGTCGGGCATATTGATCACGGAAAGACAACCTTGCTTAGCCGACTTACTGGAAAATTTACAGATACTCATTCAGAAGAATTGAAAAGAGGCATCACAATAAAACTCGGTTATGCAGATATAACAATCTTTGACGACAACGGAAAATTAAATTTCTCAAAAGGAAAACCAGTTCGTTACGTGAGTTTCATAGATGCACCAGGACACGAGATGTTGATGGCAACAATGCTATCAGGCGCGGCAATCATCGATGCCGCAATTCTGGTAGTTGCTGCAAACGAAGGAATAAAACCACAGACAAAAGAACACTTCATGGCGCTGCAAGCAAAAAAGATAAATAGTCTGATAATTGTTCAGAATAAAATTGACATTGTTTCAAAAGAACAGGCATTACAAAACTACAAAGAAATAAAAGACTTTGTCAAAGGAACTTTTGCTGAAAACTCTTCAATAATTCCAATCTCTGCCCAGCAGGGAATAAATATTGACAAAATTTTAGAGGAATTGATAAAAATTCAAATCCCAAAAAAAGAAACAGATACAAGCCCTCTTTTTTTAGTTGCAAGAAGTTTTGATACAAATAAACCAGGAAAAGAAATCTCAAAATTAAATGGAGGGGTTTTAGGAGGAATCCTGAAAAAAGGAAAGTTAAAAGTAGGAGACGAAATAGAAATCAAACCAGGGCTTAGTGTAAAGAAACAAAACCAGCAAATCTACGAACCACTAAACACAAAAATTCTTTCTCTTTACAAAGGAAACAAATCAGTCGAAGAAGTTTCACCAGGAGCAAGTATTTCAATAGAAACAAATTTTGATTCTTTTCTGACAAAAACCGATTCACTCACAGGATGTGTTGTCTCAACAAAAGGGAACCTGCCAGGAATTACAAACAGCATAAAAATAAAATCAGAACTCTTCAAAGAGATACTTGGAACAGAAAATAAAAAATCAGTAGAGCCTATCAAAACAAAAGAAATGCTAATGCTAAATGTGAATACAACAATCACCGTAGGCACAGTTGCAAAAATAAAAAACAACGAACTGGAACT
>NZBV01000014.1 GCA_002686355.1 Candidatus Pacearchaeota archaeon
ATAATATAATATATACTTCTTTGATATAATATAATATATACTTCTTTGATATAATATAATATATACTTCTTTGATATAATATAATATATACTTCTTTGATAAAGATTATAAAATTATTACTTAATTTTCTGTAAATATATAGAAATTAAACATATTTTATTAAAAATCCTTTAATTATTCTTATTGATTAAATATTTTTAGATTTATTCAGGTGGAGAGTAAATTAAAAAAATTATAAAACAAATGATTGAAAATAAATCATGAAACAAATTTTCCATTAGAAATGAAGGCGTTCTTCTTTTTTAGTAGTTATAATCATTTATATAATAATTTAATATTTTATTCTCGGAAAATACATCTAAATTAAATTTTCCATAGGAAATAAACGTGACATGGTGCTAAAAGATGGAACTTAATAAAATATTTGAATCTTTTGAGAAAAATAACATTTTTAGGAATAAATCTGCTTTGCAGATAAATTTTCAACCTAACGATATTCTTTTTAGAGATGGGCAAATAAAACAAATCGCATTAATTCTTGCGCCAGCTTTAAGAGGCGAAAGACCGAGTAATCTTTTTTTATATGGTAAGACAGGGACCGGAAAAACCCTTTCAATACAATGGGTTAAGGAAGAACTTATGAAAAGGATAAAAGATGAATCTAAGTTTGAATTAAAAATAAAATATCTTAATTGTAAATTAAAAAAAGTTTCTGACACTGAGTATAGAATTCTGGCCGAGATTATTCGGAAACTTGGGGGAGATATTCCTGATACTGGTTTACCTACACAGGCAGTTTATTCTAAATTTGTAGAGATTATTGATGAGGAAAGGCAGCTGATTATTTTAATCTTTGATGAAATTGATCAAGCAGTTAAAAAAATTTCTAATGATTTTTTATATAATCTGACAAGGCTTAATTCTGAACTTTCAAAATCACAAATATGTGTTGTGGGGGTTAGCAACAATCTTACTTTTTTAGATGAGCTTGATCCTCGGGTCAGGAGTTCTTTATCAGAAGAGGAGATTGTTTTCCCTCCGTATAACGCCTTACAATTACAAGAGATACTCCGGGTGAGGGCAGAGAAAGCATTTAAAGAAAAAGTTTTGGAAGAAGGAGTTATAGCAAAATGTTCTGCATATGCTGCACGGGAACACGGGGATGCGAGACGGGCTCTTGATTTATTAAGAGTTGCAGGAGAATTAGCAGAGAGAAATGATTCAAAAAAAATCAAACTTAAGCACATAGATGATGCAAATAATAAAATAGAAAAGGATAAAATTTTAGATATTGTGTCTTCTGAACCAAGACAATTTCAATTAGTTTTATCTTCAATTATCCAACTTTCTGAAAAAAATAAAAAAGAACCGTTTTTTACAGGAGATGTTTATAATTTTTACCAGGAAAAGTGCGAGAAATACAAAACAGAGGTTCTAACTCAAAGAAGGGTTAGCGATATTATACAAGAATTTGACATGCTTGGGATTATTAATGTTAGGATTATTTCAAAAGGAAGGGGCGGAAGAATGAGGGAGATAAAATTAGCAATAACTGATGATGTTTTAGGTAAAGTGAAAGAGATTATTAAAGACTCTCTTTATTACTCTTAAAAATGAATAAGGAAATTTTAAAATATTGTTTTAAAGAAGGAATCTTACTGGATAACGAAGTTCTGAATCTTCTCAATGAGGCAAATGACCTTGCTGTTGCGAAATTACTTATTAGTAAGATAAAAGAACAAACCCAACAAAAGATTATCACAAAAGAGACATTTTATAACAAGGAAGTTGTTGAGGGTCTTTTTTCTGGTTTGCCTTCACAGAACCGAAATCTGGAAAAGTTAAAGATTAAGCTTGGGTTGAGCATAGAGATATCTAAGGAGACCCAACAACCCCCTCAAGAAATCATCAAAGTTTCTAAAGACAAACCCAGAATCAAAGTTTTATCATCCACACCCCCTCCTTTAAACCAAAGAATAGAAGTCAATGATTTTGTAACTCATTTTAGAAATCGTTTCCTGGAAATGAGGGTCTTTTTGCAAGATCATCAGGGGTTGGACAATCTGGTTTCAATAAATAAAATTTCAGGAAGTAAACACAACCTTTCTGTTATTGGCCTTGTTTCTGAACGAAAAATCACTAAAAATAAGAATCTTATTTTTGAGGTAGAAGATTTAACCGGCAAAATTCGTATTCTGGTTCGTAAGGATAAGAAGGAACTTTATGAAAGAGCTGAGGAGATTGCACTTGATTCTGTAATTGGTATTAAAGGTTCTGGAAACCGTGAGATAATTTTTGTTAATGAACTGGCTTTGCCTGGAGCGCACCTTCCTAGGAGAAAGAATTCCCCACAAGACGAAAGCATTTTATTCATAGGTGATCTTCATTTTGGGAGCAAACGCTTTTTAGAAAAGAGTTTTAAGAAATTTATTAGATACCTCAGCGATGAAAATTCAGAAGATCCAGAAGTCGCCAAGATAAATTATCTTTTTATTGTGGGAGATGTTGTTACTGGTGTTGGAAATTATCCTAATCAGGAAAGGGATCTTTTAATTAAAGATCTAGAAGAACAATTTTCTGGTTTTGCAGAATTGTTAAAGGAGATTAGAAGGGATATTAAGATAATCATTTCTCCAGGGAATCACGATGGAGTGCGTCTTATGGAGCCACAACCGATTTTTGATGAGAAGTTTGCTTGGGCTTTGCATGAGATGGAAAATGTGATTTTGGTTGAAAATCCCTCTTATCTTAATATTGGTTCTGTTAACGAGTTTTCTGGATTTGATGTTTTGGCTCACCATGGATTCTCGCTTCCTTATTATGCAAATAGTGTCCCCAGATTGCTATCCAGCCGTGCTATGAACACTCCTGAAGAGATTATGAAATATATTCTTGTGAATAGGCACCTTGCCCCGACTCATGCTTCTGCCCAGTATTTTCCCCTCAATAAAGACCCTTTGATTATCCGGGTTGTCCCAGATATTTTTGTTTCTGCCCATTCTCATAAAAGCGCTGTTTCTTACTACAATAATATACTTGTAATTTCTGTTTCCAGTTGGGAAGGGTTTACACCTTATCAGGAAAAATTTGGGAACATTCCAGACCATTGTAAGGTCCCGATGTTTAATCTGAAAACAAGATCCGTGAAAATACTTGATTTTGAAACAGAGGAAAATTAATTGTTATTTTTTATTGTATAAATAGATAAAAAGAGGATAGTTTTTGGATTATGATGAAAGAGGAAAAAAATTTTGTAGAAGGGGAAAAATTAAAGATTGGTGTTTATATTGATGATGTTATTATTAGATACTGTTGAGAATTTTGTAGTTTTTTGTAGAGAAAGGATTCAAAATAGAGTCTGGAGATTTTTATCCTCATAATAAAAAATGCTAACTGAAAAAACACAGAAATATTTTGAGAATTTTGACAAGGCGGTCAAGAGGGTTTATAAGATGGCTGAGAGAGCAAAGGCGACAGGGCTTGATCCTGTTAGTGGAGTTGAGGTTCCTTTGGCGAAGACAATGGCTCAAAAATGTGTTGAGCTGATTGCTACTATTTATCCACAGATGAGCGATTGTGGGATTGACGAGAGAATGCTTGAATTAGAGAATGTTTGTGGAAAGTTGGATTCTACAATTATGTTTAAAATTGCAGGGGAAGTGGCAAAGCAGAAGTTTTGCAAATTTGAGACTTCCTTGCAGGCAATTGATGCTGGAATTCGGTTGGGATTTGCGTATGCAACTATCGGGGTTGTTGCTTCTCCAATTGAAGGATTTACAGGGCTGAAAATTGAAAAAACCCGCGACGGAAAAGAATATTTTAAAGCTTATTTTTCAGGGCCGATTAGAAGTGCAGGAACAACTGCAAGTTGCCTGGTTTTGATGCTGATTGATTATCTGAGAGAGTTGTTTGGTTATGCAAAATATGACCCGAGTGAAGAAGAAATCAGAAGATATGCAACAGAAAACACCGATTATCATGAGAGAATCACGAATCTGCAGTATTTCCCCCTTGAAGAAGAGATGCTTTTCTTGGCCAGATATTTGCCAATTCAGATTGCAGGTGACCCGACAGAAAGAATGGAAGTTTCTAATTACAAGAACCTTGATAGAGTAGAGACTAATTTTATTCGCGGAGGGATGTGTTTGATTTTTTCAGAAGGCCTGGCTCAAAAAGCAACAAAGGGTTTCCGTCTTTATGAAAATGCAAAGAAGAATGGTGTGAAAATGACTGGGTTTGACTGGATTCCAGAGTATCTAGAGTTGCACGAGAAACTTACAGATGCAAAAGGTAAAAAGGTTGGTGATAGTATTCCAACTTACATCAAGGATTTGGTTGCTGGTAGACCTATTTTTGGACACCCTTCGCGTTCAGGAGGTTTTCGTTTTCGTTATGGTCGTGGAAGGACCTTTGGATTTAGTGCAGCTGCATTGCATCCTGCTACAATGGCAATAACAGATGATTTTATTGCAGAGGGAACTCAATTAAAAATTGAAAAACCAACAAAAGGTTGTGTTGTAACAAGTTGTGATTCTGTTGATGGGCCGATTGTAAAATTAATTAATGGAAGTGTTAAAAAATTAAATACTAAAGATGAGGCGAAAAAAATTTATTCTGATGTTGAAGAGATTCTCTATTTAGGAGATATGCTTTTTCCATTTAGTGATGTTTTGAATAGGAATTTTCCTTTGTTAAAATCTGGCTATGTTGAAGAATGGTGGGCCCTTGACCTAAAGCGAGAGAAGGGAAACGTTCCTGATTTTGGCAATGTAAGTTTTGAAGAAGCAATTAACTTAAGTAAAGAGTATGAAATTCCTTTGCATCCTAAATTTATTTTTTATTGGACGCAGATTTCCAAGGAACAATTTTTAGGTTTGATTACTTGGCTTAAAAACTCTGTTGTTCGTGAGGGGAGGGTCGTTTTTCCGTTTAATAAAACAGAACAGGAAAAATTTGAAATTGGAAAGAGGGCGCTTGAGCTTTTGGGTGTTGAGCATTTAGTTACAATTGAAAATGTTGTTCTTGATGAAATTGATGGGGGGTCTTTATTTGTTAATCTTGGTCTTGATCTGAATTTGTTGAAAGGTGAGGAGAGATTGTTAAAAGATTTTATTGAGATAGAAAAGTTTGAGAAGGATAAAGATGTTCTTGAAATTGTTAATGAACTTTCTAAAGCTGAGATTAGGGACAAAGCAGGAACTTTTGTTGGAGCACGGATGGGGCGTCCTGAAAAAGCAAAGTTGAGAAAGCTAACTGGAAGCCCTAATGTTTTGTTTCCTGTTGGAAGAGAGGGGGGGCGTTTGAGGAGTATACAGGCTGCTTGTGAAGTTGGGCGGGTTAGGAATACTTTTCCGTTGCGTTATTGCAAGAAATGTGAAAAGGAAACAGTTTATTCTGTATGTGAAGTTTGCGGAGAAAAATGCGAGAAGATGTATTATTCTAGGGAGAGCGACGAAAAGACTTTTGAGAAAAAAGAAGGGTACACAGATTATTGCACTTTTGATTTGAATATTAATCATTATTTTAATAAGGCAATTGAGAACCTTGGTTTGGATAAAGGCGAAGTGCCCTTGTTGATTAAGGGGGTTAGAGGGCTTTCTTCTGAAAGCCGTGTTGTTGAAAATTTAGCTAAAGGAATTTTAAGGGCAAAATATGGGTTGCAAGTTAATAAGGATGGGACAATCAGGGTTGATGCAACTGAGTTGCCAATTGTTTCTTTTAAACCAAAAGAAATCTCTGTTAGTATTGAGAAATTAATAGAACTCAATTATGATAAGGATATTTATGGAAAAGATCTTGTTAGTGATGAGCAAATTCTAGAATTAATGCCTCATGATATTTTGCTGCCTTGTTGTCCTGACTCTCCTGAAGAAAAAACAGATGATATTTTTGTGAAAGTTTGTAATTTTGTTGATGAAGAGCTTGAGAAGTTTTATCATTTGGATAGTTTTCATAATATAAAAAAGAAAGAAGATTTAGTCGGACAGTTGGGGGTTTGTATGGCCCCGCATAATTGTGCAGGAGTCATCTGTCGTTTTATTGGATTTACAAAAACTCAAGGATTGTATGCCAGTCCTTATATGCATGCTGCTATTCGTCGTGATTGTGATGGCGATGAAGCTGCGATTATGTTGCTGTCTGATGTTCTTTTGAATTTTTCGAGGAAGTTTTTACCTAGCCATAGAGGGGGGACACAAGATGCTCCATTGGTTTTGAATGCGAAGATTAATGCGGGGGAGGTTGACGATGCTATCTTGGACTTTGAATATGCTAATTCTTATCCTCTAGAGCTTTATGAAAAAGCAGAGCAAGGCAAGCATTCTTCTGAAGTGAAGGGAATTAAAACTGTTAAAGATGTTTTGAGGGAAGGAGGGGACCCTTTTATCAAAATTGGATTTACTCATGATACCTCTAATCTCAATGATGGTGTGTTGTGTTCTTCTTACAAACTTTTAGCTACAATGCAGGATAAGGTTGAGCATCAGATGGCTCTTGTTGAGAAATTGCGGGCTGTTGATGAGGCAGATACTGCGCGATTGATGATTGAAAGACATTTTATGAGGGATATAAGGGGTAATCTTAGGAAGTTTTCAATGCAGGGTTTTAGGTGTGTTGCATGTAATGAGATTATGAGGCGCCCTCCGCTGACAGGGGTTTGTTCGCGGTGTCGTGGGAAGATTATTTTCACAATTCATGAAGGAGGAATTAAAAAATATCTTGAGCTTGCAATGATGCTTGCAAAGAAATACAATCTTTCGACTTACATACAGCAAAATCTTGAACTGGTCAAGAGGTATATTGATAGTATTTTTGGGAAGGAGTTAGAGAAACAAAAAGATCTTCAAGATTGGTTCAATTGATTTTTTGTTTCCTTAGTTTGCCCTTTAAAAAAATTTCTTCACTAAAACAAATAAAGTATAATTGTAGGTATTAGTAAACAACCCATCATTTGTGTTCTTCTGACTTTTAGTGAGATAATGTAAATTCCTGTGAGTGTTGAGGCAACAAGGACAAGAACTCCGAGGAAGCTTGAAATAAGAAAAACTATTATAAGAAGGATGAGTAGGGTTATTATTGAGATTTTGGGGTAGTTGAAAGTTTTAATTTTTTGAGAAAAGATTTTTGCAAGGATTTTTGTTATAAAGAATGCAATTGTACTGCTGAGGATTATTGTTGCTAAGATCAGGAGAAGAGCATTGAAGGAAAGGTCGCCGATTATTTCCCTGATTGCTGCAGCTGCACCTGTTCGTGTTTTTGAGATTGTGTAGAGTGTGATAAAAGAGAAACCCATCACTAATGTATTTGTTGCTCCGAGGAGAACAAGAAAACCCTTCCTACTTGTTGGTATTATTGTATTCCCAATGATTGCCGCCTGGCCGCTTCCAAGTCCTGGCAGGAAACTGCAAAGAGGAGAAGCAATTAATGAACCAAGAAATGCACTTGAGATTGGTTTTGAAATTTCTCTGTGTGGTTTTGAAATTTCTTGGTCTGGAATTTGGATTTTATTCTTTATACTTAAAATTAGCATTGAGCCCCCGAATAAGCCAGTTAGTAAGGGCAGAAGGGGCTGGTTTAAGTTTTCAAGGTTGAGAATGCATAACCCCAGGAAACCAGCGAGAAGGAATGCAAACATGGCCATTAGTTTTCTTTTCTCAAGAATTATCAGGATGATTGAAATTGTGATTAAAACTATTGCCATGAAATAGGGTGTCTGAAGAAAAGTATAGACCTTTCCTATGATAAAAATAAAAGGAAATGAAATTAGGAGAAGTGTGAAGATTGATAAGATGCCCCCATAGCAAGTTAGTAAGACTGCTTGATAGCCTTGCCCTTTTTTCAGAAGTTCATGACCAGGGAGAACAGAGAGTTCTGTGTCTGTGTCAGGGCAACCCAGAAATACCGACGGAATAAAATCAACAAAGGTGTGTGTTATTGCCATTGCAGAAATAAATATGACGAGATGAATTGGCTCTACAAAATTAAGAAGCGAAAGGGAAACTGAAATAAGAAAAACTCCGATGAGATTTATGTGAATCCCTGGGATTAGACCTGTGAATGTGCCTGCAAGAATTCCTAAAAGGAGTGAGAGGAAAATTTGAATGAACATTTAATAAATACTTTTATAAAATATATAACTATTGTTGTGATATGGTTATGAATATCGAGGAGAAAATTGAACTGATTAAGAGGAATACAACTGAAATTGTTAATGAGAATAAGATTAAGGATTTTTTGAAGAAAGGAGTAGTTTATTGTGGTTATGAATGTTCAGGAGAGATTCATCTTGGGCATTTGGTTACGATAATTAAGCTTTTGGATTTGCAGAAGGCAGGAATTAAGGTGAAGGTTCTTTTGGCAGATTGGCACACATGGTTAAATCAAAAAGGGGATTGGGATTTTGTGAATAAGCAATTGAAGCAATGGGAGAAAGGCATGAAGGCTGTTGGGTTGAAGGCAGATTTTGTTAAAGGTACTAGTTACCAGCAAAAGCCAGAT
>NZBV01000015.1 GCA_002686355.1 Candidatus Pacearchaeota archaeon
ATGTACAGACGTACAGCCATTTATAAAGATTTGTGTTTAGTCAGCTCCCTTTAATGCAACAATGCAGTATCTAGATTGTTTTACAATACTCGCTTATAATTAACTCTTTTTAACACGGCAATGCTATTTTAGAATTGATTATTTCCTATGCTTGAAAAATTCAATCTGTCTGAATCTTTTCATGACTTTTTGATATGAGCCTTTGTCAACTAGAATCTTTTTTTTATCCTCGCTTAAAAGTCGGAAGTCATACTTACTAACAGGCTCTTTTAGTTTATCTTTTCTAGGGTACTTTTTCCAACGCGTTTCTTTTTTTAATTTATATTGAAGGACCATCTATTTTTTCCTACGAGCGGCTTGAGCTTTTTGCATTACCGACATTGATTTTGATTTTTCTGGAACATTTTTTTGTATGTCCTTGTGGTTGAGCTAAAGCATACTGTCTGGAACTCATAGACTTCCATTTTTTTGTGCTTTTTTAATGTTTTTTTTGGCCGCTTTTTTTTGCTTTATACTTACCATATCTCAAAATACCTCTTTTTAATTTTTTTTGTATTTTTATTAATGGACTGATATTTAAAAACTTTCCTTGAATTATTTAATTGATCTACTCTTCAAAATCTCGTCTAAATTATCTTTATACCAATCGAATGTTTTTCTTAACCCCTCTTCGATGCCAATTTTTGGTTTGTATCCCAATTTTTGGATAGCAGAAATGTCCAATTCAACATCTTGTGGCTGGGAAATTTCCTTTTTCTGGAATGTCTTGCTTCCCTTTCCGGCTAGTTCAATGATACGGTCAGCTAACCAGCAAATATTAATCCCTTTTCCATAAGATAAATTAAATTCCTTGTTCTTTTGATCGAGGGCGATTAAAAAACCATCAATAAAATCATCTATGTAAGTGAAATCTAAGGTTTTAGTTTCGTCACCAAAAATTTTCAATTCCTTTCCCTGCAAAGCATTTAGTATGAAAATATCAATTAATCTCCTTGTGTGGTCGTTAAATGGCCCATAAACGGTTGAGGGCCGGATAATAACATAGTCAATCCCATAACATTCTGAATATGCCTTGACTAACTCTTCACCATAAATTTTGCTTGCAGTATAAGGATTTTTTTCTTCTTTCAGAATTCTTGAGGAGGAAACAAAAATAATTTTTGGAATTTTATTTTTTCTACAAAATTCTAAAACTTTAAAAATTCCCAAAACATTATTATCAAACGCATTACTTGGCTCAGAAACGGTTTTGTTTATCTTACAAAATGCGGCAAGATGAATTAACATATCTGCTTTACCATCCATTTTAAAACTATCAAGATCCATTATATCTTTTCCAGACCTTTTATCAACTAATAGTATGGCTTCATCCCCCCTTTTCTTAAGTTGTTCTAACAATGAACTTCCAATCAATCCCTTATGCCCAGTTATCACAAATTTCATTTTTAAATACCTTATATGAATAATTCAAAAAAATAACTATATAAGCTTTTACGCATTCGATTATTAGGTTGGGAGAGGGATTATCTCCACATTACATTGACCTAACCCGTCTGTTTTCTTGGGGGTTCTTTAATTTTATCAACATCTTTTTCACTGATATCTTCTTCTAATCTCTTTTATTAATAGACTGATATTCAAAATTATTCAGTCTCAATCAAAATTCCGTTAATGATTCCTTCCTGACTTGGACGATTTGTAATCCTGGCTTTTCCAAGATCTGTTTCAATGATTGTTCCTTTTGTTATAGTATTCTGTCTTGCTAAGAATCTATTCGAAGGAGTTTCAATTATCTTTTTTATCTCAACGCGCGATTTTTTTCCTTTTTCCTGGATATTCACAAATTTGCCTTTTAACAAAAATGTTTTTTTGTTTCCCCCGCGTGTTCGTTTTGTTTTCTTTTTTTCCTCCCCTAATCTAACAGTTCTTTTTTTCCCGATGGCTTCGTACTTTTTCTTTTTCCTTTGTTTAATATATTTTCTTCCTGTGGTTTTTCTTCCTTTTTTTGTTGTCATATTAGGAAAGAATGAATTTGGTTTAAATATCTTTTTGTTAATGTTCCTGTTCTGTTACGAAATATTTATAAACGGTTTAATACAAAATTATTCATGGTTAATGGAATTGAAAGACCTCTTGATGTTTTGAATAATTCAAAAGGAAAGGAAGTTCTTGTTTATCTCCGAGGAGGGAAACAATTTGTTGGTACTTTACTTGCTTTTGACATTCATATCAATTTGGTTTTGGATAACACAAAGGAGATGCATGATAATGAAATGAAAAGGAGTTTAGGTGTGACTTTTATTCGAGGGACTGAAGTTCTTTTTATTTCTCCTGCTTCTACTGCATTGAAGGATGAGTGATTTAGTTAAATCTTTAAACTATTTTTTGCTTTTGAATCTATGGCATCAAAGGTAAAAATTACTTTTTTAGGAACATCTGCACAGATTCCTACTGTAAGAAGAAATCATACTGCTATTTTGCTCAATTGGGAAAAGGAAAATATTTTAGTTGATTGTGGCGAGGGAACGCAAAGACAGTTTAAAAAGGCGCATCTGAATCCAATGAAACTTACGAGAATTTTAATAACCCACTGGCATGGGGACCATGTTTTAGGAATTCCTGGGCTTTTGCAAACACTTGCAACAAATGATTATAAGAAAAAACTTTTAATATATGGTCCGAAAGGAACCAAGAAATTCATGAAGGATATGTTAAAGATTTTTGTTTTTTCAGGAAAGATTAATTTTGAAGTTGTTGAAGTCAGTAATGGAGTCCTTTTTGAGAATAAAGATTTTTATTTAGAAGCAAAAAAAGTTCCTCATGGAACACCAGCAAATGCTTATTTTTTTGTTTTAAAGGGGCAAATTAGAATCGACAAAAAAAAATTAGAAAAATACAAAATTGGAAAAGGACCACTATTAAAGAAATTAAAGGAGGGTAAAGATATAATTTATAAAAATAAAAAATATCTTACCAAAAATTTGACATATCGAGAAGGAGATAAGAAAGTTTCATTTGTTTTAGATTCAAAATCGGATAATGAGGTTGCTGGTTTTGTTAGTGATTCTGATTTATTGATTTTTGAATCAACTTATGGAGATGATAATAAGAAAATTGCAAGAGAATATAAACATATGACTGCTGAGCAAGCAGCAAAGATTGCAAAAAAAGCAAAAGTTAAGAAATTGATTTTAACTCACTTGAGTTCTCGTTATGAAACAAAGAAGAAAGAGATTTTGAATGAATCAAAAAAAGTTTTTAAGAAAACAGAATTAGCAAGAGATTTGGATAAGTTTGAAGTTTGAAAATAGAAGAGATTTACTATATGTTTTACTGGGATTGTCTTTTATGGTTCTTCTTTACATTTTTTAAGGCTATTTTGACCTTAGTGAACAATCTGCGCCCCTGAACGAGAGGAATTAAAAAGAGCGAGGGGCGGGACTCGAACCCGCGAAAAATCGGGTTGCAACCGATTGCAGTAGCCGCTGTGCCACCCCCGCATATTATCGAGAGAAAAGGATTGTATATAAAATTAATCATTCCAAAACTTTAAATATAATTTTTGTCTAGATAAATAAGGTCCTGTAGCTCAGCTTGGATAGAGCGACTGCCTTCTATCTGGCTTTATCAGATAATGGTAGAGTTGGGAGTTAGCAGTAGGTCGCAGGTTCAAATCCTGTCAGGGCCATCTTGATAATGCCCAAAAAATGTTGTATTAATAGAATAAAAATTCTTAAATAATGTTTTTTCCAAATGATATTATGACATTTGTAATTAAGAAAACAATTAATGGAAGGGATTATTATTATCTTAGGAAAAGTGTTCGTGAGGGTAATAAAGTTATAAGCAAATCCCTGGCTTATCTGGGGAAAAATAAAACAGAAGCATATAAAAGGGTAGAGGAGATTAAGAAGAAAATGAGAAAAGGAGGAGATATTGAGAAGAGTGTGAAGAAGAGTGTTGCAGGTAATTTGAAAAGAAAGAAAATTTCAATTGAAGAACTTGCTAATTTTTGCAAGAGAAAAGGATTTGTTTTTAGAAGTTCTGATATTTATGGGGGGTTTGCGGGGTTCTGGGATTTTGGCCCGCTGGGTGTTGAATTGTTTAATAATCTTAAAAAAAATTGGTGGGATCATTTTGTGGTATCAAAAGAAAACATGGTTGGCATAGATGCAAGTATAATCTCCCATCCTCGGACATGGAAAGCATCTGGCCATATCACTGGTTTTAAGGATCTCGCAGTTGTTTGTAAAAATTGTAAGAAGTCAACTAAGCTTGAAATGAATGAGTTTGGAAAAGTTAAATGTGATTGTGGAGGAGAGTATAACAAAACTGGTGAATTTAATTTGTTGTTTAAAACTAGTGTTGGCGCTTTGAATACGTCTGATGCTTATCTTCGAGGAGAGACTGCTCAAAGTATGTTCATGGATTTTAAATTAATCCAGCAGACTTCTAGAATGCATTTGCCTTTCGGAATTGCTCAAATTGGAAGGTGTTTTAGAAATGAAATTGCTCCTCGTGATTTTTTATTCCGTTTGAGAGAATTTCACATTGGAGAATTTGAATTTTTTATCCATCCCGAAGAAAAGAAATGCAATTTGTTGAAGGATGCGCATCTTAATTTGAAAGTTAGGTTACTTGATGCAGAGACTCAAGAGAAAGGTGGTGTGGGGTTGAAAGATACGACTATTGGAAAAATGTTAAAAGAGAAAAGATTAGAAGAGTGGCATGCTTATTGGTTGGCTGAACAGATTTTGTGGTTTTATCTGTTGGGTTTAGAAGAGATTAAGATTAGAGAACATATGGATGATGAAAGATGTTTTTATTCTTCTGCAACTTTTGATATTGATTATGAGTATCCTTTTGGAAGCGAGGAAGTTGCAGGAAATGCTAATCGTGGGCAGTATGATTTAACGCAGCATGAAAAAGAGAGCAAGGAGAAATTTGAGATTTTTGATGAGAAAACAGGAAAGAAAGTTCTTCCGAGAGTGGTTGAGCCAACTTTTGGAATGGAGAGAGTTTTTTTAGCTTTGTTCACAAAAGCTTATGCTCAAAATGAAAAAGGTGAGATTGTTTTAAAGCTGCCTGCAAAACTTGCCCCAGTGAAAGCAGCTATTTTTCCAATTGTTAAAAATAAGAAAGAATTTGTTGATTTGTCAAGAGAAGTTTATGATGATTTGAAAAAAGAATGGAATGTTGTTTATGATGTTTCAGGTTCAATTGGTAGACGTTATGCGAGGAACGATGAGATTGGGACACCTTATTGCATAACTATCGATGGTAATTCAATTAAAAATAAAAATATTACTATCAGAGATAGAGATACAACAAAACAAATTAGAGTTAAAGTTGAGGGTTTAAGAGATGTTTTACGAAAATTAATCAATGGAGATATTGAATTTGAAAAAATTGGGAAAACAATAAATTAAATTTCTTGATAGTAAAACATCTTCTAAATCTTGAAAATAATTTTTACCGAAGAATTTTTAAATAATGTTTTCCTGATTTAGTTAATTAAAATTGAGGTGATTGTTATGGCAAAAGCTAAAACACCAAAACAGCTTGTAATTAAAATAAGGTCTCTTAAAAAGCAGGTTACAAAACTCGAGAAGCAAAGAAAGAAAGCACTTGCTAAACCTAAGAAAAAGACGAAAAAGAAAAAAGCTGTGAGGAAAAAAAAGAAAGTTGTTAGGAAAAAAGCAGCTAAAAAGAAAAAAGCTAAGAAGAGAAGATAATTTTTTATTTAGCTCTTCAATATATTTTTAAAGTTTAGTTATCTTCATTTAGTATGACTGAAGATTGTATATTTTGTAAGATTGTAAAAGGAGAGGTTAAATCAGAGAAAGTTTATGAGAACGATAATTTTTTTTCTGTATTTGACGTGAATCCTGCTATTAAGGGGCATGCATTAGTTATTTCTAAAAAACATTTTGAAACAATTTTGGAACTCCCTAGTGGTTTATGCTCAGAGTTTATAGATAGTATAAAAAATACTGCTTTGGAATTAATGAAAAAATTTAATGCAGAAGGATTTAATTTGCATGCAAATAATGGAAAGGTTGCAGGACAGATTATCCCCCATTTTCATATTCATATTTTCCCAAGAAAAAAAGATGATGGGTTTAAACCCTGTGCCTAAGAATTAATAATTAGAGATATTCATCTTTTTTTAGTTTTAATTCAATTGTGGTCTTTTAGATGAGATTTTTTAAAGTCTTTTATTGTAAAACTCTCTTCGTCCTTTAGATGGATAATGCCTTCGTTAATATCTCTTTCTTTCTGAAATTTGTCCAGATGAGTGAATATACTTCTGATTTTTCCTTTCTTGATTCTTAAATACACATGTCCTCTTATCTTTTTGCTATCATTGAAATGGCTGCACTGAGAGTTGAACTCAGGACCTCCAGCTCATGAGACTGGCGTTCTACCACTGAACTATGCAGCCAAAACTAGAAAACGAAAGCAATTTAAAAAGGTTCTTCTATTAAATCCTATGGTAGTTGAAGAAATTTTAGGAACTCTGCCAATGGAGGTTGTTGACAAACTGGTTGGTTTCATCACTTTTTTGCAGGCAATTGGAATCCTTTTTTCCTTGTATCTAATTGTAATGATTATCAAGGCTTTTTTTACTTTTAAGACAAATAAAATAATCAAAGAAATTGCAGATGACATAAAAAAGATAAAAAAGAAATTGAAAATTAAGTAATCATTTTTTTATCTTTTTCTAATTTCTCTTGTTTTTTTAATCTTGCCGCATATCCTGCGATTTGATTTCTGATTTTTTTACTAGGAGCAATATCTTTGAGAACTTGTTTATTTTTTTCAAAATTTTCTTCAAATTTTATTCCTTCTCTTATGAGTGTTCCTGAAGTTTTCTTTACTAATTTTGATTTTATTTTTCCCATGATTAATTGGAGATTAAATGTTTTTTTAAAGTTATTGTTTATAAACCTCGGTTCGCTTGACTCATTATAATCGATGTGTTTCAGAATCGACTCCGTCAGATTTTTCCGCTAAAGACAATTAAAGCAAAATATCTTTAAGACTTATATTAACAGATTTTAATGGAGAAATTTGGCAAAGCCACCTTTAGAACTTTTTTATTCAATTTTTTCTATTTCATCTAAATTTTTTATGGCTTCTATCAGACTTGTCATTTTCTTTAGTGGTTCTCCTAGTGATAACAGGATATATTCGATTCTTTCTTCTGATGCCTTTTTATGCGCGTTGATAATGTCTGATTCTGTAAGCCGTTTTTTATTGTGCGCAATTAAAAGTTTTTCTTCCCCGTCCTTTTTTATTTTTAATACCAAGTCTTTTTTACTAAAACCCTCAATTCCTGTTATTTCAATCGATTTTTTTACAAGAAATTCCTTGACTTTATTAAAGAATTTTTCATTTGTTTTTTGTGTTGTTTTTTTTCTTATTGCTTTTTCGGTTGGTTTTTTCTTTGAGAGTTTTTTGTCGAAGATATCTAGGCTCGCTCTGCTCGCGATTGGTTGTTTCAAATCGGGCTTTGCTATAATTTTATGATGAGATTCTGTTGATGGAAAAACTTTCTTTTGAGGGGTGGATTCAATGAATCCCTTTTCTGGCACGTTGAAATATCTCCAATACACTTTATTGTTTTTCTTAAAGGGAATTGCAAAATCTTTTATCGACCGAAGAGCAACACGTATTGCGGGTAGTTGTTCCGTGTCTTTTAGGAATTTTTTCTCTTTTAATAAGAGGTACGCTTCTTTTTCTTTTCTTTTTATATGTTCAGAATATTTTTCTAATTGAGATTCTTGCCCACTAAGAAAATAGACTGGTGAGTTGCCGACTCTTAGACTTGTTATTTTTAATTTTTTTTCAGATAAAAGTTCTGATAAAAATGCAGATGTGAAAAGTATGCTCTGGTTGATTTCTTTTGCAATGTGAACTGGCAGACTTGGGCCCTTTATTCTGAATATTCTCAAAATTTTCTCTTTTATTTCAGAAGTATTTTGCATGTTTTAAAGAGAGAGAAAGGGATTATAAATATTGTTATGGCCTAACCCATCCAACTTCGTAATAAGTTATGTCACCTTCTTCGTCGACAATTGCAAGGAGAAGTTTCTTTTTTGTAGAGTGTGCTACCCTATTTTTTGCAGAAAATTCATTCCATTTAAGGATTTTAGATTCATGATCTGCAAATACTATCCATTGTGCATGTGATTTTCCTGGTTTTTTCCCTTTAGGATAGACTCTAAAATCTGCTCCGAATTTTAATGCGGTTTTTACTATATATCCTCTTTCTCTTAAGTCTTTAAACACAGGATATTTTATTTGGATTCTTTTATCTATCCTTTTGAATTTGTTGATTAGTTCTTTTTTTGGAATTTTTTTGTTTCTTGAAGTTAATTCCATTTTGCCTTTTTCAACTAAATAAATTGCTTCTGAGATGGTGTATTGAACTTTTCCTGATCTTGGCTCTCCAAAAACACTTTTTTTGTAAAGAGTATGGGCTTCGCTAGAGTTGCTTGAGACTATTTCTCCAACAATATGGGCTTGTATTTTTTCCATAATTAATTTAATAAAAAGTAATATTTAAAAGTTCCTAAGTAATATCTGATATATGGGGTATAATTTTAAAAAAATAGAAACTAAATGGCAGAAGAAATGGGAAAAGGAGAAAATTTTTGAAGTAAAAGAAAGTAAGAAGAAAAAATATTATGTTCTTGATATGTTCCCTTATCCTTCTGGAGAAGGTTTGCATATAGGGC
>NZBV01000016.1 GCA_002686355.1 Candidatus Pacearchaeota archaeon
AACTCTCCAAGGTGGTCCCAAACATGGCAATCTTGCTCTGCATTTTTTCATCAAGCTTCCCAATCTCGCTTTCAAAAAGTTTTCGTGGAATTTTTATGTTCGCCATTTTATTGAATCCAAAATTTCATTTTTCTTAATTTAGTAATATTATTTTCTTGAAGGTCTCTAAGATCTTTTATTTTGTAAAATTGCATTAACATTCTTCCAAATCCAGGTCCCCATGCAAGAACAGGGATTGATTTGCCCAATAAAGGCTCTGTGACTTCTGGCCTGAATATGCCTGCAGCAATATATTCAACCCATTCTTCTCTTTCTTCATCCCACACATCTCCTTCAACACTCGGCTCTGTATAAGGAAAATAAGCAGGCCTAAACCTTACTTTCTCAAAACCCATTTTATTTGCAAATTGTTTCAAATAGCCAAGAAGATTTCTAAAGTTTGCATTCTTATCAATTACAATTCCTTCTGTTTGAAGAAGCTCAAAACCGTGTTTCCAGTCTACTGTTTCATTTCTAAAATTTATTCCCATAGCAAAAAATTTCGCAGGCAAATCTTCTTGTTTCAAATTAGCCAAAGTTTGAGCAGACAAACAAGTTGTATGGGTTCTAAGACACATTTTTTTTGCTTCTTCTTCATCCCAAAAATAATTCCACCCTTTACTTCCATCAACTCCTTTCTCATGAGATCTCTTCACAGCCTCTACAATTTTTCGTTCCGGAAGCTTCATTTTTTTATTGATAAAAAAAGTGTCATGAATCTCTCTAACAGGATGATCTTGTGCAGTAAACAAGGCATCAAAATTCCAAAACGAGCTCTGAACCAAATCCCCGGTCATTTCCTTGAATCCCATATCCATCCAAATCCTTCTTGCATGATCCATGGATTGATTTACAAAATGTCTCTTTCCCCCATAAATTCCCGGCACAGGAGAAGTAACATCATACCGACGGAATTTTTTCCCCCTCCATGATTTATCATTCTTTAACATTTCAGGCGTGACCTCTTCTATAAACCCCCTACTGTTTATTCCAGAATGAAAAACCTTCTTTCCTTCATCAGTAATAGAAATTCTAACTGTCTTGGATTCTTTTACTTGGATTATATCTTTCCTTTTTTGCAGGGATTTTAAAGCATGACTTTGTTCTGGAAGCAAAAAATCATAATCAACAGGCAAGGACTCAATGAATAATTCTTCAAGCATCTTCCTTGAAATATCCTCCTTGCTAGCACTGAGGATAATCTTCCCATTCTTTATCCCCACAAGGGCTTTTTGTTTAAGAGCTCCTATTGATGCTTTAAATTCTTCCTGCGATAACTTGCTCTGTTTGCGTGCCTCGCCAAGACTAATAATCTTCTTATCATCAAGCAAATTCAAAAGTCGCCTCTCAGGAAGGCCTCTTTTAAGGTAAAACGCCCCATTAATTCCAATCTCAACAATTTTCTTTTTTTCCTGTGACAATTCAACAATCTTTTTATTTTGAAGATACTCAAGAGCCCTCATCACAGCAACTTTATCTAAATTTGACTTTTTACAAATGTCAATAATATTCTTCTCCCCTAAATGAGGCAGAACCTTTTGTTCATTCGGGCTTAATGACTCAATTATTTTTTTAATGTTCATATTAAGAGATAAAGAAATTTTAGTTAAAAAATGTTTGCAGGTCTTTTGTCATCCAGGTAGGCATCCCAAGAACAAGTCCTAATGCTTTTAAGTCGTGCATACTCCGGTCATTCTTTCCGCAAAAAACCATTCTTAACTTATTCTTATTACAAAGCTTTGTATTTTGCTGAACTCTCGCAAGGATATCCAATTTGCTCTTCTCTCTTGGAACAATTATCTCGTCCAGATTGATTCCAACTGCAACCTCTCCCTTCTTTGCAATTTTTGCAAGTACCTGATTAAATCCAGAATTCCTTTGTTTTTGAAAATCCCTTCTTCCAGATTGATTAATCAAAAGAACATCTATTGCAAGTTTCTCAAGAACCTTCCGGTTCAACTCATCATTATCACTTGTGAAAATAATTTTCTTGTCTTTATTTTCATTTATCTTCTTGCGCACTTTTTCAAAAGTGTTTTCTTTGATTAAGATATATTTTTTCATCTAACCAGAAATAATTGTTCCTATAAATTTCTTTCCATTCAACAAATTATCAAGATTTTTCAGATTTTTTCCAAGGATGTAAGTTTTGATTTTGTTATCCGTTATAACTTCTGCAGCAGAGTGGTCCAGGACAAAGTGCTGGCCTGCGGTGAATTTTATTTTTTTTGTAATTGATTCAAAATCTTTCCAAGATATTCTTTCAATAAATTTAGCAGACTTGTTTTTTTTTGGATTTGAAGTATATAATCCGTCTACATTTGTAATATTAATAAAATCTGTTTGCAGATAATCAGCAAGTTTAGCAGCAGTTCCATCAGTAGTTGACTTTGGAGCAAACCTTAGAGCTCCGCAAATGACAAACTTGTTTTTCCTTAAGTTTTGTTTTACTCCCTTCATGCTTAAAGGCAATTCATCGTTTGCATCTTTTCCAAAGAACTGCATCATCAATCTCGCATTTGCCCTAGTAGCACGAATTCCTGCAAGTGCCTGCTCATTTAGTGGTTTATTTTTCAGAGCAGAAATATATTTCCTTGCAATAGAACCTCCACCACACACAATCACAAACTTGTATTTCCTTGTATTTTTTATAATCACTCTTCTGAATTTTCTTAAAAAATTTACATCAATTTTATCCGGAATTATCAAACTCCCTCCAAGAGAGATTACAATCATCTTTTTTTTCATGATTTAGATAAACAGAACGTAATTTATAAAATATTTGTATAAATGCCTATAAAAATAGATACTCGTTTTACTCACAAATTGATAAAGAATTATTAATAAAAAATTTATCATTGATAAACAAAAGTGCGAAACGACTTTGAAGCGAACTTATTTCACAGTAAACAACTTATCATCCTTAACCTCAAAAATATCCAGCCGAACTCCAGAATCAAGCCAACCATGTGCATAATTCAGGGCAGCAAATGCATTGACAAAATCTTTGTTCTCTTCAAAATATTTTGCATCAGAAAGATAATTAGAAGCCATGTCAATTATCTCCTTAGCCTGTTTTGTCTTGCCTTTTTTCACAGATTTTTTTGCAATTTTCAAAGCTCTAATCGTAATCCTAGAATATTTTTCAAGTTTTTGTAAAGTTATTTTATCCTTCATTTTTAGGGACTGGTCTTGAAATTCTGCCAATAGGGAGGGTCATTTTTTTGATTACAAATTTTGGACTAATAACCTCTGAAATAATCGCAGTCAAAATCAACCTTCCAGCCACAACCTTAAAGACCCCTTCATGGACAGGAATCTTTGTAGTAACTGAAAATTTCTCAATAACACTGTCAATCTCCTCTCTGTTCAAAACAATATTAGTTGGCTTTGACCCCATTGTTCCTTTAACAATTAGGTTCTTATCTTCTCCATTACATTCTATAATTTTCACTACAGGATCTCTAATTAAAGGATTTAATTTTCCTAAATCCAAATCAAGATTTGTTGGAGTTGGTTTAAGATACTGTAGATTTGGTGGAAGTTGTGGCTCAAAGATATAAGATCTTCTAGAATCCCTTGGAACCTGTTTCTTAAATTTGGGAAATCTTAGAGGTTTCAAAAGATTCGCCTTGGAAATCTCTTTAAGACGAGGCATTTGCTGACTCCTTTTTACAGGAAGAGAAGGTTTCTCATGTACATCAGGTTTTAAATTTTTTTTAACAATAAATTCCCTGGGCCTTGAATTCCTTATCAACTCTTTTGTGAACTGCATAATAAAAAAAGCCCTAAAATCAGAAGAAGTTTTTTCAAGCATTCTAACTCTGAGGCAATTTATTAAATCTTTGCAATTTAGAAGAAATTGATTTTTGATACCCCTCCATGTTTTGAGTCTTTCTTTGTGGCTGAGGAGGCATCTGAGGGGGCATCTGAGGGGGCGCTGGTCGCTGGGGAGCAAAACTCTGTTGTGGAGAAGCCTCACCCTCATGCAATAATGCAACTCCTCTCGAAATAGTCTTATTTTGGTCAGCAAGATTATCTATTTTTTCCATCATTCTCTTTTCATAACCACTTCCTAAATCAGCGCCCTTCTCTGCCAAAGACTTCGCAGAAATTTCAAAAAGGTTCAATAATTGAGAAATATGATTTACTAAATTATCCATTCTCACAGAAAGATTGACCATAACCTTTTGAAGAGAAACAAAATTTTCTATTAATACTTTTTCAACACCTTCGCCACTAACTCTTGGGGCAGCTAAAACCTTAGAAACTCTTGGGGCAACAGATTTTGGAACAGGTTGGGTCACTGGTTTTTTAATTATAGGATTCACAACTTTTTTCTTAACAACTTTTTTTTGCATGATTAAAGGAGGGTTTGATTATTTATAAATTTAATTAAATTGGAAATCTTACGAGTGAATATGATCAACAAGTTAGTATGATTAAATATCAAAAAATATCAAGTACTTCATCACCCTCTTTCTTTCTAGCTTCTTCATGCTCTTCAGGAAAATCATTTTCACTAAACTCTGGTTTATCTTCATCTGGCTCGCTCTCGCTCGTAACATCTCCCAAGTCAGCAGAAGTATCCTCATTATTCTCTTCTATATCTGTTTCAGTAAATTCCTGTGTATCTCCAACTTCCTTGGAATGTTTTTCTAAGTATTCTTTTTTCTCTTCCTCAATTGTTTCTATTTCCTTATCAATTTCTTTATCGCTTCTCTCTAATTTTCCAATCCCTTCTATCTTTGAAAAAACTTCTGAATCATCGCTTGTGATCTTTTCTTCCTCTTCAACAATCTGGGGCTTTACAAAATCTTCCTTAACCTCTTTCTCTGATTGATATTCCTCTGGCTCCTTATCTGTTCCTTTAATTTTTGTCTCTTCCAATTCCTTGACATAATCAGCAATCTCTCTTGCCATATCTGCATTTACACTAATACTATCAATGCCATTATCCACGAGGAATTTCGCCATCTCCTTTTTACTTCCTGCTTGCCCACAAATACTCGTCTCAACTTTATATTTTTTGCAGGTCCTTATAACAAAACCAAGCTGATACAAAACCGCTGGATTGAGCTCATTGTAAAGGTGCTGAACTTCCTGATTCCCCCTGTCAACTGCCAAAATATATTGAGTCAAATCATTAGTTCCAAATGAAATAAAGTCAATTCCTTCCTCACAAAAATTTTTGATCAACTGAACTGCTGCAGGTGTTTCCACCATTACTCCGACTCTTGAATCATCAAAATCAGCTTCTTTCAAAAACTCCTTGACCTTCTGAATCTCTTCAACAGAAATCACCTGGGGCAGCAACAACCCAACCTTCTTCCCCATTTCAGCAACTTTTTTCAAAGCCCTAATCTCTGCCTTTAAAATTTCTGGATTTTTTATCCCATATCTAATTCCATGCAAACCTAACATTGGATTTGCTTCCTTGTCCTTCGGAGCACCTTTGAGATTCTGAAACTCATCACTCCGAATGTCAGACGTCCGAACCCAAATCGCTTCAAAATACTTTGCAATCTCTTCAATGCCCTTAAAAATAACTTGCTCGTACTCATCAATCTTTTTCTGTTTTAAAAAATATTCAGGATGTTTTCCTGACTCAGCAATAATGCCTTCAATTCTCGTTAAACCAACATTTTTCAAGCCTGTCTTTGCTGCACGCTCTGCAAAACTAGGCAAATCAACAATAACTTTTATCTCTGTTCTTGTTTGTGCTCTGACAGGCAATACTTCCTTCTGCTGTGTTTCTGCAATCTTCCCTTTGTAAATCTTCCCAGTATAACCATCAACAGTAATCATCTCCCCCTCTTTCAGTCGAGTGGTCGCCTCCTGTGTCCCAACAACACAAGGAATCCCCATTTCACGAGAAACAATTGCCGCATGTGCCGTCAAACCTCCTTCATCAGTAACAATTGCCACAGACCTTTGCATAGCAACAACCATATCAGGATTAGTCATCTTAGTCACCAAAATAGCTCCTTTCTCAATCTTCTGCAAATCAGAAAGCTCTTCAACAATTTTAATTTTTCCAGCAGCAATTCCAGGAGAAGCAGCCAAGCCAGTCAAGATGACCTCGCCTCTCAGTTCTCTTGTAACACCCTCCTCAACCCGAGTTGTCATTGTTGTGATGGGCCTTGTCTGAACAATATAAATCTCCTCCCCTTCAATTGCAAATTCAATATCTTGTGGCTTTTGATAATGCTCTTCAAGCTTCAATGCATACTCTGTTAACTTCTTAATTTCATAATCCTTCAAAACTTTTCTTTTAGAAATATCTTCCTTGAGCTTCACAATCTCCTTCTCTCCTCTAGAATTTCTTGTAAAGGCAATCTTCTTGTCTGCAACATTAGAATCAATTATCTCAAATTCATCTGAAACAATATATCTATCAGGGGTAACCTTCCCTGAAACAATCCCTTCTCCAAGTCCAAAAACAGCCTCGATGATTGTATTCTCATTTTTATATGAAGGGTCTTTTGAAAAAATAACGCCTGACTTGTCTGCATCAACCATCTGCTGGACAATAACTGCAATACTAACTTTACTGTGTTCAAACCCTTTTTTATTCCGATAGTAAGTTGCCCTTGAAGTGTACAAAGAAGCAAAGCATTTTTTTATATGCTCTAATAATTCTCTTTTTCCTTTGATATTAAGAAAAGTGTCTTGTTGTCCTGCAAAACTTGCATCTGCTAAGTCCTCTGCAGTTGCTGAACTTCTCACAGCAACAAAAACAGGCTCTGCAGAATTTTTCAAAATGCCAAGCGCAGAACTCTTTGCATTTTCTAAATCCCTTGTATCAAGATTTTCATAAGACTCTAAAATTTCTTCTTCCATTTCTACAGGAAACTTTGCATCAAGGATGATCTCTCTTATTTTTTTTGTTGTTTCGTCAAGTTGTTTTATATCCTCATAATTTATCTGAGACAAAAGCTTAGTTATTCTATCCTTCACTCCTGCTTTTTCTATAAAATAATCATATGCTTGCGCAGTAACCACAAAACCAGCAGGAACTGAAATTTTCATATTATATATTTCAGCGAGATTTGCACCTTTACCTCCTGCAATTTGCCCAGAATCCTTATTCAGTTCAGAAAACCACTTAACAAAATCAACCTCATTTTTCTCTTGCATAACTAATAAAATCAAAGAGAATTAATAAAGGTTTTTATCATACTTTTCTTCTTACAAATCTCCTGATTTTTTTTATGAATCCATATCCAAATAAAATTGTGCATCCAAAAAAAACAAAAACCCATCCCTGAAAAATCGGGATAAATCCTCCTATAAACCCTATAAGGATGCAAAGCAATCCAAGAGGGATTTTAACATAACTGTGTCGTCTGACAAATTCAAGCATTCTCCCTTTTTTCTTCATATGAATCAAAACAACTTTGTTATTTTATAATTTTCGGTATATTTTATTTAATTTCTCATACCACCTAGCACTATTAGTCGACTTTAAAGTAAAAAAATACCAAATTATAGGGTTATAGCCTCAACAGGACAGGATCCTACAGCTTCTTTTACAGAAGGATTGTTTTTCTGAGAAATAACTTTTGCTTTCAAATCATCATCCATCTCAAAAACATCAGGGCACATAGAAACACACAACCCACACCCAATGCATTTACCCTTATCAACTTTTATCATATTGGATTTAAGAAAATTTTATTTAAAAAGTTTGTGGAATTAATCCATCTCTTCTCCAAATTTTTAAATCCCCCAAGAAATAAGAGCATGACTGTTCAATTGAAATAATGAAAATATCTAAAATTCCAACGTTTTTAAAAATAAAAGAAAAAGAAAAAATATTTTGAAGGTTACAAAATTTTTGGGTTTTTCGGAAAAGGATTATTTTGCTGGTTATCCTCAAGTTTGTTATAATATGGATTTCAAGAATTTATGCTTCTAATTGGCCATTTCTCAATTGAGTAGAACATATATTAATTCAAAAAATAGAATTTATTAACTTTTTAAACCCACTCAACCAACCTTTTCTGTTCTTTTCCTTCTCTCAACAATTTACTCCTTCTAAAAATATCCTCATAATCAAAATCAAATTTTATCTTTCCAATCTTTTTTGCTCCTTCAACCAATTCTTCACGAGAAGCAAATTTCATTCTTCCTTTTTTTAATGCTTTTCTGACACTCTCACGAACAACCCAAACACCAAGACCAGCCCAATAAGAAGGGGTTTCAATTCTGAGAACCAAGACTCCTGCCTGTCGTTTTCTCTTATTCAAATATTCTAGAATAGGCAAACGCGTCGCATAATAACCTCCTGCAGTCGCAAATGCATAACTCTTTCTGCCAGAATAACTCTCATAATCTACAGATGCCTTCATCTCATTTGAAGGGTTCCATGAACTTCCAGGGGAATAAAACTCAACCAGTTCATAACTCCAAACACCTGGAAAAAGCAGAATCAAATATTGATTTCCAAGAAACTCTCCAAAGAAAAACTCATAATCTTCAATTAATTTATAATCTCTGACATTCTTCAGCAAAGTCTTTCCGATTATGTCATCTGTAGCAGTAATGCTCCACCTTGTAGGCACAAGCCTCTTATTTTTCTTCAGCCCTAAGACTCCAACACTCAGAATCTTATTCAATACATATTCACTAAATTTATTCTTATACAAATATTCAATTCCTTCAGATGCCTTTACTTCATCATTCATAATCCTATCAACTTTCTTGTCAACCTTAACATTACTTGTAACTTTTGCTTTCTTCAACGGCGCCCTCATTCCATGAGGTGTAAAAATCTTTTCCTTACCCCTGTCAAATCTCATTCGGTTTTTTAATTCAATCTCAACATCAACAGGCCTGCAACCAATTGCAACTTCTTTTGCAACCTCAACAAACTTCTTGTTCAAACGAGAATCTTGAACCTTTGACTGAAATCGCGAATTCAAAAGACTGTTCCGTAACTTCAAAACTTCTCCAATCTCAAAACTATGCTCAGCCCAATACTTTTCATCATCATAAACCCACGCATTCTCATCTTTTTCCAAAAGTGACAAAATTCCAACATTAACCAAAGGATACTTCAGCTTTGACCCAATAAAAACACTCGGCGGAGAGATTGAATCAATCCTTGAAATCTCTCCCAAATCCTTATACTTAAAATTAACTTCTGCAATCTTTCTGATAACTTCAAACTTCACATCCTTCATAGAGAAATAAAGAGGGGGGAAGTTTATATTGATTTGTGACAACTTCGGGGTTAAATAGAAAATTGATTGTATAATGACGAGAATTAATTGGATGTTGTTAATACATTTGGCTATTTATATCTTTGATATCATTAGGATGTATATAAAACCCATGAGCTATCTTTTTATAACACACTGAATTAAATGCGCCACCTATTTCTTTCCAATCTTTAGTATCAAAAAATATTCCAGTATCCCATATCTCTTCATAAAATTCATCTATATACTCTTGTAGTAAAAAAACTCCTTTCCCTAAAAGAGTAATTATATTTTCAAGACAATCTGGAACATCCGCTTTTCTTTGAGTATACATATTTGTTCCTATGAACTTTTCGATTAAATTAATCTGTTCCTTGTTTTTTATAGTAATTTCAACAAGTTTATTTTTTGCCATAAAAAATTCAAAAATCCCAAGAGTGTTGGAATCCTTAAATCCACCCTTTTTTCCTAACCCCTTTATTTGTTATCTCAAAATTCAATTCCTTTTCCTTTAAACTCCTGTGTTTCAGCAGACAAGCTTTTCTTTTTCCACGATTGTTTTTCAGCTCAATTATACACTTACTCCAATATTTCATCAAATCTCCACCAACGATATTCATTTCCTTTTCTTTTCCTCGGCGCCAGTCCTCTTCGCTCTGAAATGCCCCATAAACCTGGTTGGTTATTATCACAGGAATTCTTTTCTTCCGTGCAATCTCAGCCAAGACTTGCATCTGCTTTGCAATCTCACGATTAACCTTTTTTATATTTTCTGATTTACCTGACTTTTGAGCATCACCCAACTCAAGACGATAAAGCATCGCCATTCCGTCAACAATAATCAAACCTATCTGCTCTTTATTAATCTTATTGAGAATTTTTGTGAAATGCTTTTTCTGTTCTTCAAAATTCACAGGCCCTATTAACAAAATATTCTCTAAAATTTTTTCATGCTCTTCTCCAACAATTTGCTTCACCCTCTCGACAGAAAATCCACCTTCTGTATCAATAAACAGAATCTTATTTCCCTTTCTCGCCTGACTACAAGCAACCAGAATCACAAGATTAGTTTTCCCGCTTCCAGGAGGCCCGGCAAGCATTGTAATCACATCGCATTCATATCCTCCATAAAGCCACCGAGTCAAATCAAAACTGCCTGTTGAAATTTTATTTGCCATGAAATAATCAAAACAAAGAAGTTAATAAGATTTATTATGATTAATGCTTGTTTTTGCTTTATTGTCGTTGTTTATTTTATGTCTTACAATCCTGATAACATTTGAATTGCTCGTTAAAGGAAAATTATTAATGGAATATATGCATTGATAGTTTCTTTGTGAAGTTCCTTGACGAAGTCTAGGACTGAGCAATAAATATTGTAAGCATAACGAACGTAATTTACTTAGTTTGGAAGAGATTGCTAAAATTCATTTCATCTTACTAAAATCTTTCAAAGTTTTATCAAGTTCTTTTGTTATAGAACTAACAGCATCATTAACTGCTTTTTTAGCAGTCTTGTCTTTTGTCTTAACAGACATAATAATTTTTTCTGTCGGATGGTCTTGCTTCCATGCTGCAAAAATCACAGTAGAGTCTTTGTTGAGATAAACCCTTAAAATCTCTGCAATTGTCAGATTATCTGTTTTAAATTCAATCTCGTCCTTTGAACTTTTAATAATATCGATTTCCATATTGAATTAGAATAAAATTAGTTTTTAAAATATTCGGTTGAGAATTTGTTTCGCATTGACACACTCAAGAGTTATTTACTACGAAATCGGCTTCTGTCAGATTTCTCCTCTAAAAAAGTAATTAACACATTAACTAAATTTTTCAAGCGAATGGCCTGACGAGGCCGGTTATGAACCAATTGATAGTGGGAAGAAGGATATAATTAAAAAATACTCAATCTCTTCTTCCAAAAATTATATCGTCCATTTCATCATCAGACAAATCTTCTTTAGCACTCAAATCATTTTTAACAGATTTGGATTCTTTAGGGAGACTGGTTGAGGATGTGGATAGTGGGGCTTTATTGACATCTTCAAAAATTTCACTCTCTTTTTTCTTCCTCAATTCACTTATGTCAGCAATTGTCAAAGTTTTAACAGTAGATTCATCAAAACTAATTTCATTTCTCTCAACCTTTTTTATTAACTCCGCCTTGACTCTGTCTCTTTCCTCATCAAAAGACTTAATAGGAACATCTTCTTTTAAAATTTTAATTCCAAGAGCATTCTCCAACTTCTGAACAAAATAATACTTATTCTCAGGGATAACTCCTTTTTCTGCAAGCCTGACTAAAACTTCTGACTCTTCAATCTGCTTAGCAAACTGTCCTTGCGTCAGTTTCTTAGCCCTCCTCGCTCGCATAACCACCCAGTGGAAGTTATCAACAAGATTTCCCATTCTTTTTGAATACTGCGCAATTTCAAAGGCATTCTTATCTACAAGTTGTTTCAAGACTTTGTCTTGTTTCTCTACAATTGAATTCCTTTCATTAGCAGAACAAAATTTTTTATTCACTTTCTTGTCATTCTTTATTTCAAAAGAGCTCTTTTTGCCCACTATCGGAACATCTTCTTCAAAAGAGCATCTCCTGCAAATTTTCACAACTCCCTTGCTAGAAATAGCATCAAACAAGAAAGTTCTATCACCAGAAATCCCACAAATAAAACATTCCATATAGGAATCACTTCAAAATTCTTTTTTAATATTTGTGTTCTAAAAAATGCTAATCATAAATTACAAACTACTATCAATTTTTTCTTCAATCTTGTTGAGATCAGACAGTTCTTCCACAACCAGAGTCTCATCAAGGATTATAGAAGTCTGTTCAATTCCATACCCCTCAATCAACAAGTCCAGAGAACTAATATCCAGATTCTTTGCTATGGGAATCAAAATTATCGTGTCTCCTTTTTCCTCCTTCAACTCTTCTAAGAACCTTGAAAAAACAGCCTGCTTATTTTTTTCTTCAATATCTTCAGGAAGATAATCATAAAGATAAACAACAGTGTGGAAATTTCCACCATCACACCTCTCTTTAATTTTCAAACTGTTCAACCACAAAAGCGTTCTAAGCAAATCATATCTTTCATGCTGCTGCACAAGATTTTCTTTTAACCTGCTAGCTCTCTCATATTCCTCTAAGATTTTAGCATCTTCATAAACCTTATCAGCAAACTCTATATTTTTCTTAACCGCTTGCTCGCAATTAATATTTTCAACCCCCAATAATTCTGTCTGGATTTGCAAG
Source organism: Candidatus Pacearchaeota archaeon (assembly GCA_002686355.1). GTDB lineage: Archaea > Nanobdellota > Nanobdellia > Pacearchaeales > GW2011-AR1 > ARS1301. The sequence goes on from NZBV01000016.1 coordinate 12,505, forward strand.
TCTAACAAATTTATTTCAGAAGTGGAATATATTTCAGAAATTCTTTCAGCTCGACTATTCTCAAGGAAGATTCCAAAGATTATTCCAATTCCAAAAATAAATACAGCCACTACTAATGCCTCCCAAAAGACATGTTTATCATTGCCAAAAAAATCCTTTTTCATCACCATGACATATCCCTTCTAATCAATTTAAATATTGCGGTTACCATAATAAAAGGATATAACACCATATAAACAATCATGTAAAACAAAATCGTGAAAACATTTCCTTTTAACTTTATATTTTCTTTGATTAGATAAATAAGCAAAAGAGTGAATATTGCACCAAACAAAAAAAGAACCACTCCAAGATAATTCAAAACACTTGGAGTAAAATAAAAATCATTCAGTGTAACAATGGCTGTATTAGCTATGAAAGAAAATTTCACAAAGAGATATTCCTTTATTAGCCTCGACAACAAAAGATAAACAAAAATCGAAAGCCCCACTAATCCTAAAAATGAGGAAAGTATAAAAAAAGGCAGGACAAAAAAACCAAATATATCTTTCTTTCCAATATGAGACCGATATTTCCACATTGTCTGCAACCCTCCCATGCTCCATCTTCGCCTCTGTTTGAACCATGGCTTAAATGTTTTAGGAACAAGTGTAGTAACATTTGTATCAAGACACATTTTCCTGTCCCAATCATTAATCCCCATATGCCAGGTCACCTCAATATCCTCTGTAAGATTCTCAGGATCAAACCCCCCAATCTCAATGAGGGCTTTCTTTCGATACAATGCCAAAGGACCGGGGGTTACATAAATTGCCTCAACCCTTTCTAACAATTTACGCGTGATTGCAATTGCAAGATATTCAAGTGCCTGCAACTTCTCAAAAAACCGTTTTTTATTTCGAGCAAGAATTGGAATAGTCACAGCACCAACCTTTTCATCTTCAAAAAACCCAATCATTTTTCTAATGGCATCCTTTTTTGGGAATGAATCAGAATCAACAACAGCAACCAACTCCCCTCGCGCATTCTTAATCCCCAAATTAATTGAATCTGCCTTTCCTGAATTTGACTTGTCTAGCAATTTAAGTTTGTCATACTTCTTCATCAACTTCTTGACAATCTCAACTGTCCTGTCTTTAGAACCATCATTGAGGACAATCACTTCGATTAATCTATCATAATCAGAATCAAGGACCGCCTCTATTGTGTTTTCAATTGTATCTTCCTCATTATAAGCAGGGATTAAAACAGAAACAGTGAAATGTTTTTTCAGTTTAGGGCTTTCAAAAAGGGTTTTTCTCCCTCGATTATAAAGCAGCAAATAAAATGAAAGAAAGTACAATGAAATAAACATATACGCCAGATATACAATTGGTAGAAATTTCATTATCCTTCACCTTCTTTAACTTCTTTTAAAGGGTTTAATTCCTGAACATTAAAATAATCATAAAATTCTTCACTAAGACTTAACTCATGCGTGCGCCCGACTTTTTTCTTTTTAATCAGCCCAAGCTCTGCAAATTTCTTAACATGATCATATGCCTTATTCCCGCGAATCTTAATTATCACAGACTGCTTTATTGGCTGCTTGAATGCAATAATCGCAAGTGTCTCTTGCTCAGCAGAAGAAAACTCAGCACTCCCTGTCGCCAACTTATTAATAATATGCGAATACTCTCGCTTAACATCCATTTTCCACGAACCATTTTTCTGCACAATCTCAAGCGCAGAATTTTCTTTTTCATATTTCTCCTTCAACCTCTCAATCAAATTTTGAATCAGAACAGGATTTAAATCAGAAAGTGAAATCAACTCTTGCATTGTAAGGAACCTTCCAGACACAAAAAAAACCGCCTCAAGAAGTTTTAAATCCTCAACCTCTTTTGCTTCATCAACCTCGTTTATAGTCTCACTTGATATCACCATTTATTTTACCTCAAACACGCTTTTTGTTGCAAAATGAGGGTATCCTTTTTCCCGAAGTATGTAACTTTCATTCTTAAGGAACCTCAATCCTAAATCAAGAGATCTTTTCTTTTTCTCTATTAAAAGAACCTCTGTACCTTTTGCTTTTGTCTTTTTTAAATTTAACCCGCTAGATTTAAACCTCTTTAAATAACTTGTAACTTTTACAGGATTCTTCTCCCTCCGAATATTGAACAAATTTCTATATTCTTTTGGGAAATGTGAAACATAATGTTTAAAGTGAATAATTGCCCTACCATTAGGTTTTAGGATTCTGTAAATTTCCTCTATTGCTTTTGCCTTATTCGAAATAAAAAAGAAGGTTGTAATACTATAAATGAAATCAATAGAATTGCTAGAGATAGGAATTTTTTCTCCTGCATCCCCTATAATAATTTTTGGAACAGCTATATTTTTCAAATCGCTTTTTTTTATTATTCTAAAATCCAATGCATGCTTTATAAAATCTTTTTTTGTTTTAATCCCATGATTCTTCAACTTATTCATCCCAATAAGTTGGACTTTATTCTTTCCATATTTCTTACCCAATCCCATTATTGCGTTTCCAAAACCAACACCTAATTCCATAATTTTAATTCTTTTCTTTTTTTCTAGAAATTTATCAATTACCAGGATTATATCTCCTATCTTCCTCTTTACAGATTTTAATCCTCTTGTTTTTGTCATCTTAAACCCTAAATCTCAGCACAGCCCCAATGCCCCCTAAATTTTTAAACTGTTGGCCTTCATCTGTATCTATTGAGATTATTTCAATTGTTGAGCCAATATTTTTTGCAATTTCTTTCAGTGGGTTTGAAACACTCTTCTTTAAACTCTTAGACAACAATAAAACATCAACAGCACCATAATCCAGTGCCTGTTTTGTGTCTGGTTCTTTCAGAGCCGCCATATCTGGATTTTCACCAAGTGTCCTGAAAAACCTCTCTAGTACTTTCTTCTCAGCAATAATCTCCTGCTGAGATAAAATATCCTGCGCCTTTTCAACAAGCTCTTTCAAGCCAGACTCATCACTCCCACCAATATCTTTTCTTCCAATAACCTTCTCTCTTAATTGAGTAACCATATACTCTCCGTCAAGAAACTCGTCCTTTGTAGGAATAGGCCCGCCAACTAAAATACCCTTTAACTTTTTCCTGCTAAAAAATACCTTTTTCATCTCATCTGCAATTCTCTTATAGAATTCTTTTGTCAATCCTTCTATAATCCTGCCAAACCTCTGAGATGACTGCCCCCCAGCCCGAATCTGCGACGGCACTCCAGAAGTCATCTTATGCAAAACCTCAATTCTCTTGCCCTCAAGCAAACCAATTGTCGCCTCTTTCCTATCCATAACCAGCAAACCAAAAACCTCATCAACCTCAAGCTGCTCTCTCAAAGGTTCTAAAACAAATTTCTTGTCACAACGATAAAGCCGCACTTTAACTGGCTGCGGTGGTTCAACAATCCACAACTGCAAATCACTCTGACCTTCAACCTTTGAAACATTTCCAGCAAAAACTCCCAAACCATTTTCAGGAGTTTTCTTTAATGTCTTCAAATAACGAACAATCTTTTCCAAAGCATCAATAACATTCTTTCTAGTCGCAGCAGACTTGATATTCTTTGCAGTAGATTTCTCAGCTCCAAGCTGTTTCTGAACAGAATTAACATCAAACCCTTCTGAGATATAAACAGTTATTAGCTCAGTATGCCGACCGCGATGTTTGCTCAATTCTTCAAGAATTTCCGCAAGTTCATCTTTAGTTAGTTTCATTTAAAATCCACCCTTAATTTTTTTCCTTCCTTAATCTCCCTAGCACATGTAACATCACTCAAATCATCTAAAACATCTTTTAGCATCACCTTGTCTTTTTTATCAAGTGCCAAAATAATCTCTGCATTCATTGGCTTCTTAGCCTTTGTCTTTGCCTGCCGCACTTTTGCAACAGTCTCCTTAATTATCTGCCAACTCTTTGTATCTCTTGCTCGTCCACCCGGAATCTCTTCTGGCCACGACGACAAATGAATACTCTTGTCCTTTTCATTCTTACGATAATGCTCCTGATAAATCTCTTCTGTAATAAAGGGTGTAATCGGGGCAATCGTTTTTAAAACCACCAGCAACGAATGGTACAGAGTATATTGAGCAGAAAGTTTCTTATCGCCCTTCTCATTATAAATCCGCTTCTTAACAATTTCAAGGTAATTATCACAAAAATCATGCCAGAAGAAATCTTCGGCATTAAATTTCGCCCTAGAATACTCATACCCATCAAAATGTTCTGTTACAGATTTTATTGTAGAATTCAAAACCCCTAAAAACAACTCATCCGCCTTCTCCAACTTCTTTGGTTTCTTCCCATCCCAATCTTTCAGATTCATAAAAACAAAATTAGAAGCATTCATTAATTTTGTGATAAATTTCTTTCCTGCAACTAACTCTTTTTCAGAAAAATTCAAATCCTCTCCTAACTTAGAAGCTGCAGAAAGATATCTCAAAACATCTGCCCCCCATTTCTTAACAATCTCCTGAGGAGAAACACCATTACCTCTTGATTTCGACATCTTCTTGCCATCTGCCCCAAGCAGCCACCCATTAATAAACAACTCCTCCCAAGGATTAAAACCATAATGCAACTGAGACTTAACAATTGTGTTGAAATCCCAAAAAGTAATTATATCATGACCGTTTCTTCGGATAGTCATTGATTTATTTTTTATCTTGTTATAAACAGAACTATCTTTCAAAATCTCCTTAACAATAGTCGGAGTCAAAGCAGAAGTAGCCCATGTATTCATAATGTCTTTCTCAGGAACAAATTTCTTTGATTTGCATTTAGGACACTCCTTAACAGGCGGTTTATCCTCAAGCGGATAAACAGGCAAATCCTCTTTCTTAGCAACTATAATCTCCTCACACTCTGCACAATACCAAACAGGAAAAGGAATCCCAAAAGGAATCTGACGCGAAATACACCAATCCCACTTCAATCCTTTAATCCAATTATTGTACCTATGAACCATGTATTCAGGATACCATTTAATCTCCTTACCCCACTTCAACAGATCCTTTTTCAAATCAAGATATTTGATAAACCACTGCTTATGCGTAAGAAACTCAATATCTGTCCCACACCTTTCATGCGTATTAACAACGTGTGTAATCTTCTCCTGCCTGACCAAAAACCCTTCCTTTTTCAAATCTTTAATAATCTCTTTTCTTGCATCTCTGATTTTCATTCCAGAATATTTTCCTGCTATAGAAGACAATTTCCCATCAACTGTAATCAACTCTCTCAAATCAAGTTTATGCTCCTTATATTTTTCAACATCTTCCTGATCCCCAAAAGTGCAAACCATCATCAAACCAGTTCCTTTTTCAGGTTCACAAGATCTATCTGTTAAAATAGGAACTTCATAATCAAACAAAGGAACTTTTGCCTTTTTCCCTTTCAATTTTTTATACCTCTTATCATCAGGATGAAAAAATAACGCAACAGTCGCAGGCAAAAATTCAGGTCTTGTTGTTGCAATCGTTAAATCACTTCCATCCTCTGCCTTAAAAATAATATCATTAAAAACACTCTCAGACTCTCTGTCCTCTAACTCCACCTGAGCAATCGTCGTCTTACACTCAGTACACCAGAGAGCAGGAGACTCAAGTCTGTACGCCCTTCTTTTCTCATACAAATCAATAAAACTCTCTTGTGAAATCTTCTGTGAATTCTTATCTATAGTGGAATAAAACAAATCCCAGTCATTTGAAATCCCTAACTTCTTCTCATCTTCCAAAAACTGAGGAATAAGTTCTTCCTTAATAGTCTTCAAACACAAATTAACGAACTCCTCCCTTTCCATTTTCCTAGAATCAACCTTCTTCAGTTTCTCAATCAATCTCAAGGTAGGTAACCCATTATCATCTGTCCCAAAAGGAACAAGCACATTAAACCCCCTCATTCTTTTAAACCTCACAAAAAAATCCTGCTGCGAATCTCCAAAAGCATGTCCCATATGAAGCGCCCCTGAAATTGTCGGAGGAGGAATATCAACACTAAAGATTTCCCCTTTTCCCTTAG
>NZBV01000017.1 GCA_002686355.1 Candidatus Pacearchaeota archaeon
TACTTTTTTCTTAGCTACTTTCTTCTTTCTCTTGCCGCCTCTAGCCATCCTTGCCTCGCAGACATTTCCTTTGCCATCTACATAATAAAGATAACCCGCCTTTCGCTTGACAACTTTTTTAGCAATTACTTTTCCCATGATATTCACCTCCTTTCATTGATTTAAAAACATCCCCCGAGGAGAAATGCCTTTTAATAAACAGATGATAGCCTATCTACTATTTAAACTTTTCGTGTCCTCGACGAGGAATTTCACAGTGTTGTAATATTTCCGACTACAGGGAATCTCAACAAGTTTATGAAAAGATCCTCCTGGGCAAATCATCAATTCAAAAGGTTTTATCTTTTTAATTTCGAGAATTTTATTCTTCTCACCAAGCCAGATAGCAACAAAAGGGAAGAACACAAACCAAGAATGAATTGAAATCTTCACAGGTTTCCCAAAATCAAACAACAATACTTTAGCATTTTCCCGACGACAAAACATCAACCCCCAGAACTTTTGAAAAAAATTGCCCCTCTTGACATCGAGGTTTAAGTTCTTGTTTTTATACTTTAAACCAATCTTCATATTTTCCCTTCATCTCCTTTTTTGCTTTGTAAGTTTTATACATCATATTAACATTCTTATCAGTAACAAGATGATGATGTTTAAATCCCCCCCCAAAAGTTTTAGGAACATGCATCAACTCGTGAATAATTGTCTTAATTCTGTCCTCCTCTGAAAATTTGTCAAATCTCTCTGACAAAAACTCCAGGACATAAAACGCCTGAACACTCATAGCCTTTTGCATTATTTTCCCAAGTGCATGACATCGTGCAATTGTTCTCCTTGTCGAAGAACCATAACTTCGGAAACACTTCATTCTCTCAATCCTAACATGCGGAAACAGCAACTTAGAGATCTCTTCTGCAATTTTCTGAATGTCAGGAGCAAATTCGTATTTCATTTTTAAAAAAAAAACGAATAAGTTTATATTAATTTCGCTCATTTTGCTCGATTATTACTTCACGATGGACCTTGCTACATCGCTCCACATTTTTATCTATCAAGATAGAATTTTTTAACAAACTTTTTTCAACGAGCAATTTGACAAAGCCAATTGTGAACAAATCAATTTGCGCATCAGCGCACAAATTTCAATAGATTTATTAAATAAAAACACCTTTTTCAAAACATGCTCCAAAAAATAAAACCAAACATTTGGAAATTTTCGTTTAAAAAATTCGGCTCGTATGTTTATCTGATAAAACTAAAAAGAAAAAACATCTTGATTGATACAGGCTCTTCAGATAATATTCCAGAACTTGAAGAAAATATTAAGGAAGCCGAGCTTTTCACTAACAACATTGACATAGTGATTCTGACGCATAATCACTGGGACCATACAGGAGGAGTTATTCTTTTTCCAGACGCGCAATTTTACGCAAGCAAAAAAGATTTTGGAGAAAATTTGATAGATATCTCTGAATTAAATATTCCTGAATTTAAAATCATAGAAACTCCTGGGCATTCAAAAGGAAGTTTCTGCATTTTATACGACGATGTTTTGTTTTCAGGAGACACAATCTTTCACAGAGGAACAATAGGAAGAACGGATTTACCAGGAAGCTCCAAAAAGGAAATGGAAAAATCTTTGAAGAAATTGTCTAAAATAAAATATAAAATTTTATGCCCGGGTCATGGCAAGGGAACTTTATCCTTTTATTGATATGTTAAAATAAAAATCAATCCTCAACCCAAACAATCTTAGTCCTCGACGTAAAACCAGATTTTATCTTAACTTCTCTTCCAAAATACCTAACCAGCACTTTAATAAGCTCCAAATTGGCTTTTCCTTCTTCTACAGAAGATTTTAATCTTACAAAATATAACCCATCAAACCCTTTCTCTGAAAAAAGTTCAGAAGAAATCTTCTCAACACTCTGTTCCTCTGAATTTGGTTTAACTCTAACTTTTATTTTCATTTTTAAGATTGTTTTTTATATAATCTTCAACATCTTTAACTATTTTGAAAGTATACTTCTCCCCATAATCATCATTATGAAACAAACAATCCTCTTGAGAATATTCTCTACAAATCTTAGGTCGTTTATCATAGATATTACATTCATTATTTCTTCCTAAAAATTCACAAGGGGTTAAAAATTCAATAAACCATTTTCCATCGATATCAACAAAAACATTCACATTCTCATGACAGACATACCATTTAATATTTTCAAAATCCTCCAAATCCGTTGGCTTATCAATCTCCAATGCAACATATCTGCAACACTTTCCATCACAATTCCCACAATCTCTTTTCATCTGAAAAAAAGATACAAGGGGTTTTTAAAATATTTGTTCAGGAAATATATTTTAAAAAATAACTGAGATTATAATCATACATTGGTTAGGGTATTAGATGGAAGAGTTAAAGAAACTTCCAGAACAAGAACCAAGATGCCCAAAGATTGGAGTACCCCAAAAAAATTTGTGAAGTAATTGATAGAATGTCTATTTTTATGGAAATTATATCTAAAGTGAGATATTCACAGGACAGGGGATATGAACTCAAAACTCCCTTCCTGTTCATATAAAAGGCAAAATATATGCAGCCCTAAAAGAAAAACCAGAAACAACTCAAATGAAACTTTGCTGAATACAATTGAATTCACAGAACCTACAGAAGAGGGTGGACTCACTTAGTTTAGTCAGATAGTACTAAATGATCACTCTGTAACAATCTCAACAACATCACGATGCTTTAACTTGTGCTCCTTGCTAATCGCCTTTTTTGTCTTTGCATCAATTGCCTTAATGAATTTATCTCCTAAATCCGTGTGAATATGATATGCAAAATTCAGGGCAGTTGAATACTCTGGAATCAAAAAACAATCAGGCAAAACATTCCCCTTACTATCCACTAGTTTATTCGCATTATCAACTGGGAAAACAGCAATATACTTCAACAGCTCAAAAACAACCTTATCCAAAACTTCCTGCACGCCAGTTGAACCATAAATATTCAAAACATCTTTCTTAATCTTTTCCAAAGCTTCTTTCTGCTTACCAGTCACCCCTCCGGTAATCTCAAAACTCTTATCCCCCGGAATATATTTAATCAAGCCAGGCTTTCCAGCCTCACGCAGAGCCAACTCAGAATCAGCAGAACAAGGAACAATATACAAATCTGGAAATTCTTTTCTTAATTTCTCAAGATTACTTTTACTCTCAGGCAAATCAATTTTATTCGCTGCAATGATCATTGGTTTTGTCTTTTTTCTCAATGCAGAAGCAAATTTCATCAGCTCTTTGTCACTCCAATTCAAAGCATTACTAACATCAAAACCCCCCTCACTAACAACCTCTGTCACATCATCTTCTGAAATTTTCAAGCCAGAAAACTGCTTTGCAACTGCATTTGCAAAATCCCTTTTTTCAACCTGAAGAGTTCTAGCAAAACCTTTCCAAACCTTATTCATTATCCCTAAATGCCAAAAATTAAGCTCGTTTTCTAGCATCTCAACATCTTTTGCAGGGTCGTGGCCTTTTGTCTTCTCGCCTTTTTCATTAGTCTCTCCTGAAATATCAACAATATGAATAAACGCATCTGCCTGGCGCAAGTCATCCAGAAACTGATTTCCCATCCCCTTACCATCGCTCGCACCTCTTACCAAACCAGCAACATCCATCAGTTCAACAGGCACAAATCTCTTACCCCCAACACAAGAACCCTTTTGCGGACTGCACTTCATCTTAAAATCCCTACACAAGCAATCAATCCTCACATAACCAATCCCGTGATTTGGTTTTATTGTAGTAAAAGGATAATTAGCAATCAACACATCTGCCAGAGTCGCTGCCTTAAAAAATGTCGACTTCCCACACGAAGGTTTTCCAACAAGCCCGATTAACATATCATCCAAGATAAAACCAATTATTTAAATTTATAGAAATGAGCCTGCACGGATTTGAACCGTGGACCCCCAGCTTTCCTAGACAGGAATAAGCAATAGCTCTAATGAACCATTGTCATATAAGACTGGTGCTCTAACCAAGCTGAGCTACAGGCTCTTATTAAACAAGGACTAATAGAATTATTAAAGTTTTCTAATCCGAAATAAACCTATTCAATAATTCTCTATATGCGATTCTCCTTTACCTTTTTCTAAAAAATTCCCAGAGATTAATCTTTTCCTTAATCGATTAGCAATAACAGGAGCTTGATGGTCTTGCTTCAAAAAATAACCCGTATCTAACATCCTAACAATATTCCTACAGACAATCACAACTTCATATTCATTAAACAACATAAACTAATCATAGAAAAAGGAGGTTTAACTGTTTATATTTTTTAAGATATATTTCAGTTATCTTTAAAAACAGATTTTAACAATTAATTCTAAACCCTTCACAGATAAGCTCTATACGAAGCATTTGAGCCCCCATAGTTCAGTGGCCAAGAATGCTGCCCTTTCAAGGCAGTGACCCGAGTTCGAATCTCGGTGGGGGCGTTGGACAAAAGCGTTCATTTTTCCCGACAACTTGCCCAGTATTCATTTTTTTCAATGCTCGCCTTAAAATGACTCTCACCTTTCACTCTAAGTTCCCAATAAACAATCTGGCCTTGAACAGTACCTATTCTTCGCATAATTTTTTTCAAAGCTCTTTTTGCAGCTCCTTTTTTCTGCGGCGATGCTTTTGGATCTTCAAGATTAGCTTCTGTTTCTTTTTTCCATTCCAAAACTTCTTTCATTTCTTCTTGAATATCTTTATACTTTTCTTTAATTTCTTCTTCAGTTAAAGGCGGATTCTTGTGCTTAGAATAATATTGTGAAGGCATTTTTATTTTAAGAGGGTTTGATTTAAATAATTTGTTTTTTTTCTTCTTAATATGAAAAAGCAATGGTTTGTTTATATCCTTGAATGCAGTGATGGCTCTTATTACACAGGCGTGACTAATGACATTCACAAAAGGATGAAAGCCCATGTAGAAGGCAGGGGGAGCAAATATGTTTACAAGAGGGGTTTTGAGAAACTTCTTCTTGGAAAGCCATGCAAGAGCAAATCTGAAGCATGCAAACACGAATACCAAATCAAACAACTTTCAAGAAATCAAAAATTAGATTGGTTCAAGAAACTCCCTAATTGCATCTTTTTTTAACTTTAATAAATCAGTAAAAATAAAAATGGAATTCTTAAAAAGGAGTATGTTGCTAATTATCCCTAGCTAATGGCTCCTACAAGGAAGTTAATTCTATTTTATAATGCCCTACCTGATAAAAATGTTGAATGCTTTTAAAGGATAATCATGATTTTGAGGCAATTGACTCAATTATCTCCTTATATCTTCCAATAACTTTCTTCCAATAAAGATTTTCGTAAATTTCTTTGGATAAACCAGGTTTGATGGTAAAATCTCTTTCACGAGCATGCTCTAAAGCATTCTCAAATGAATTCATGTCGTGAATTGAAAAAAGTAAGTCGTCAAGCCCGTATTTATGATAAACTTCCTTGGCCCCTGCCCGATCAGAAAGAAGTGTTGGAGTTCCACAGACAAGAGACTCAACAGCACCATTGCAGTATGTTTCAAAAAAGGAGGGTACAATATTAGCAGAGATTTCTTTTTCATAAAATTTTTTCAATCTTTCTTTAGATCGAGGAGCATAATAAAAAACCTCCTCATCAGTTATCTTTTTTAGCAAAAGTTTCCCAGTTGGTTTAGTTGCCGCGGCACTAATGTCTGTAACGATCTTCAATTTTGAATTGTCTTTCATATTTTCATTCAACCCAAGAAAAAAAGGCAGGTTTTTTACATGATGAACTCTCCCGATGTATCCCAATATTAATTCAGAGGGGACTTTCCGATTATATCCACTTGAAGTAAATTCTTCTGAAACGCCATTCCAAACAACATGACTTTTCCTGAAATTGATTCCATGTATTTTCTCTACTGTATCTCTACAAGTATTTGAAGGAAACATATATGTAACATTGTCCATAGCAATATCAGAAACAAATTCTTTTCCAATTTGCCCCAAGATAACCCTCGTATCTCCCGTATAATTGCTTATTTCCTTTTCAAGAACTCCGGCATATTCCTGCAGCGCCTTATCCAAAATCCCCTCCCTCTTGCATGCCTTGTACAAAAAATAACTTGTAAGAGATGTCCCTGGGATTAATACTACTTCTGGGCTTACCTCTCTAATAAGATTCTGATATTCATTGACAATTTTCTCAACCCCCCTATTGAATTCATAATAATTCTTCGATTTTCCTAAAATCTCAAAAATAGTTTTCCCACCTGTCCTCTCAAGAGCATTAATTTTATGTATATTACAATTATCTCTGGAGATATAACCTTTTTCTGTGTTTAATTCGACAATATGAAATGTATCCTGTGGAGAATGCTTGATTTGCTCAATCTTTCTAGTATGAATTCCTCCAAATTTATCATTCCCAGCCGAGTTTGTTGTTAGGATTTTCATTTTAAATTAAATCGCCGAATATAATTTAATCCAATGATTACACCGGCCCATAGATTGTTTCGCAAAGATTGTTACAAAAGGTTCCATAATAGATATAAAAAGATTGTTATACTAAAACAAATAAATAAAATCCAATTTATAAACCCATCCTTCCTCATTATTCCATGAAAGTCAGATATTCTTTTTCTTCACGAAAAACAAAACGTGCAACAAAATCTCCAAAAATGCGAAAGCAAAAAGAAAAATATCCAGAAATTATCAAAAGAATAATCCTGGAATCGGATATAATCCTTGAAATTCTTGATGCGAGATTCATAGAAAAAACAAGAAACAAGGAAATTGAAAAGAAAATAAAAGGCCTGAATAAAAAAATAATCTATGTCCTCAACAAATCTGATCTAATAAGAAGGATTGACAAAAAAGAATTATCAAAGGTAAAACCAAACTTAACTATCTCGTGCAAAACAAGAAAGAATATCAGAAAAGTAAGAGATCTGATAAAAAGAGAAGTAAAGAAAATAAAAAAAGTCGACAAAAGAAAACCATCCATCAATGAATTAATGGAAACTCCAAGAGCAATTAGGGTGGGACGAGCAAAGCGAGGTTTGGGAGGGCAAAAAATAGCTCGAAAAATTTTAAGAAGTGCCCCCGTTATTGTAGGAATAATAGGCTATCCAAACACAGGAAAGAGCTCTCTAATAAATCTTTTAATCGGAAAATCAAAAGCAGGCACTGGTGCAGATGCAGGATTCACAAAAGGAGTTCAAAAGCTAAAATTAGAACAGGATATAATTTTATTAGACACCCCAGGAGTCATCCCAAAAGAAGAGTACTCAAATGTAAAAAGCAAAAAAATAGCACAACATACGATTGTTGGCAGTCGCTCTTATTCACAAGTCAAAGATCCTGAAATGGTAATATCAAGGTTAGTAAAAGAATATCCCAAAGTCTTGGAGAATCATTATAAAACAAGATTAAAACCAGATGCTGAAAAAATTTTAGGAGAATTAGGGAAAAGGTGGAATTATCTCGAACAAGGCGGCAAGGTTAATTTTGACAAAACAGCAAGGAAGATTTTGAAAGATTGGCAAACAGGAGTTATAAAAATTTAACCATATACCCCCCCTTTCCCTTCTCAAGCTTATAATCTAACTTTTTATAATATTCGTGAACACCAATTCCACTAATAACCCTCAATTTCTTAATACCCTCCTTAATTACAATTCCTTCTGCTTTTTCCATGAGCCATTTTCCAAAACCCCGATGTTGTGAAATCTTTCCCTTCGCACCTAGCCTCAATGCAGGACCATAAACATGAAGCTCGCGGATGATTGCTCGCTCCACTGAAACATTATTATCTTGAAAATTTTTATTTAACAACTTGGGGGGGGAAGTCTGGGATGTTTTGTGGGACTTCTGAATCCCGCAAATCCTCAACCTGCATAACCCAAACAAGATATCATCATTATTTACAATTTCTAAAAAATATTCAGTTCCCCCAGATGCTTTATATCTAGTGACTTTTAATTTCAAATTATCATCGACATCTCCTCCTTCCAACACAAACCCAACTTCCCTGTACCTAATCTCTTTTAATCTTGAATCCTTTTTACGCAACTCTTTCTCAATCTCCTGACGCAAATCAATTCTTCGCGTACCTGCAACAATATATTGTGGCGGAATCTCCCTCATAATCCTCATCACACGACAATACCTAGGAACCTTTTTTAACATTGCAGTCAAGATCTTTTCTGTTTCCCTACGAGTATATGGTTTATATGTCCCTTTCCAATAAAGTTTCTCAAGTTTAGAATTAGGCATTACTTGGCAAGGATAAATTTTCAATTGGTCTGGTCTAAAATCGCTCGAAGAAAAAAATTTATTAAAAAGTTTATAATCTTTTTTCAAACTGCTCCCAGGAAGACCAGGCATGATATGATAACCAATTTTAAATCCTGCATTCTTCAATGCTCTCGTCGCATCAATAACATCCTGAACCTTGTGCCCCCGATTAATTATTCCATAAATTTTATCGTCAATTATCTGCGCACCTAACTCAACTCTTGTTACACCCCACCCCCTCATCCTTCCGATAAAATCAATGCAAACATCTGGTCGCGTCTCAACACAAAGCGCGACGCATCTTGACCCTGCACTCTCATTCATCTTCTGTGCCTGCTTTAAAGTCTGAGCTCTCTTCCCATTCAGACCATCATAGATCCCTTTAATAAAACTCTCCTGAAACTTCTTGTCATACTCCAGAAAGGTTCCTCCCATTATAACTACTTCAATTTTATCTGTTGGATGATTCATAACTCTAAACGCTTTCAATCTCTCACGAACCTGCCTATAAGCGTCATAACCAACTCTGCGTGCGCGCATAACAACAGGGCTCCGAGGAGTATAGCTCTGTGGAACATCCATTGATGGACAATAAACACACGCACCATGATTGCATTTCCGAGGCGGCAGCATCACAGCCACAGGAGTAATCCCTGAAATAGTTTTTGTGGGTTTCCTGACTTCTCCTTGTTTTGGGATTTTCATATATTCCCAATCACAATAATAGTTTTAAATTGTTTTGATGATTAAAATAAATGAAAATTGGTGTCATCGGAGGTTCAGGCTTAGAAGAAGGAAACATTTTACAAAATGTCGAAGAATTAGAAGTTGACACTCCTTATGGAAAACCAAGCTCAAAAATAAAAAAAGGTGTTCTAAATGGAATAGAAGTCTACATCCTTTCAAGACACGCACCAGGACATAAAATCACCCCAACTCATGTAAACAACAGAGCAAACATATACGCACTTGCTGAGTTAGGTTGCAAACAAGTCTTAGCTACAACTGCTTGCGGAAGCCTCAAGGAATACATTGCTCCAGGAGATTTTGTGATTGCGAATCAATTCATTGATTTCACAAGACACAGAGCAGTAACTTTTTTTGAAGACTTCAATGACAAAATCAAACACACAAGTTTAGCAAACCCTTTTTCACAAACTCTAAGGTCCTACTTAATTGAGTCCTGCGAAGAATCAAATTTAAACATCCATAAAATCGGGACTATATTTACTATAGAAGGACCAAGATTCTCTACAAGAGCAGAAAGTTTCATGTTTCAAAAATTCGCGCATGTAATTAATATGTCTACTGCTCCTGAAGCAATTCTTGCAATGGAAGCCGGTTTAGAATATGCAGTAGTTGCAATGGTTACAGATTACGATTGCTGGAAAAAAACAGAAGAACCCGTCTCATGGGACGAAATTGTAAGGGTTATGGACCAAAATTCAGAAAACGTGAAAAAAGTCTTGATCAAAACAATAGGAAAAATCTCTCGTCAAGAACCATTAAAGATAGACTTAGAATTTATAAAAAATAAAATAAGGACAATTCCTAATTTCCCAAAACAAGGCGTCATGTTCAGAGATATTACTACATTATTTCAGGACAAACAAGGAATGAAAAAAACAATAGACATTTTACATGATAGATACAAAGAAAGAAATATAGACATTGTAGCAGGAATAGAAGCAAGGGGTTTTATCGTCGGAGGAAGTTTAGCAGAAAGATTAGGAGTTAGTTTTGTGCCAATAAGAAAAAAAGGAAAACTCCCACACAAAACAGCTTCCCAGGAATATGAATTAGAATATGGCACAGATACTGTAGAAATCCATCAGGATAGTGTATCTTCTGGACAAAGAGTTTTGCTTATTGATGATTTAATAGCAACAGGGGGCACAGCACAAGCAGCCTGCAAGTTAATAGAAAAACTCGGAGGAAAAATCGTTGAATGCTCATTTGTAATAGATCTCCCCGAACTAAAAGGAAAAGAAAAATTAGCAGGATATCCTGTTTACTGCCTTGTTGAGTTTGAAGGGGAATAAAGATTTTTAACCCCTTTTTCTAGCTTTCTCATACTTTCTCCTCAATTCTCTCTTAACTTCTATCAGCAAGGGTTTTAATTCTGGAAAATTTTCAACAGCTTCATCAGCATAAGTAGCAGTATAAACCAAACCACCCTATTCTACTTCAACACTCATTATATGGGTTATTGCTTCAATCTTATCTTGCTTATATAAATTCTATCCTCTAATTGGTAAAAGAAAGTTTAAAAGAATTAATGTATTAAGAAAAATATGCAATCACAAAAACAAGTCTGGAACAACTTAGCATGCGATTGGTATGAACTAAAAAACAATCCAATCAAAAGAGTTCTCGCTTTCTTAGCAAAACAAGAAGGCAATGTTCTTGATTTAGGGAGCGGAGCAGGACGCCACCTTACCAAAATAAAAAATGGCAAAATGTATCTTGTGGATTTCTCAAAGGGGATGATTAAATTTGCAAAAGAAAAATCCAAACATAAAAAGATTCCAGCAAAATTCTATGTTACTGACATAACAACCCTTCCATTCAAAAACAACTTCTTTGATGCTGCAATCTGCACTTCCTCACTCCACTGCATCCCAAAAAAATCAGACAGGGAAAAAACAATCAAAGAACTTTACCGCACCATCAATCCAAGAGCACAGGTTTATGTAGCTCTCTATAATAAAGATTCAAAACAATTTAAAAATGCTCCAAAAGAAAAATTCATTCGCTGGAAAAACAAAGAAACCCGCTACTATTATATATTTGACGAAAAAGAAGCTCACCAACTTTTTGAAAAACAGAGTTTTAAAATCATAAAAAAATTCATCCCAAAAAGAAGCATTGAATTCATCGCAGAGAAAACTTAAAAATACTTTTTACTTGATACAAACAGGGAAAAAGGAAAATTTGAGGGAACTGCAAGCTTTAATAAAAAATATCTATTTCATCTTCTATCCCCAGCTCTTCTAAGAATTGGACAGGTGTTTCATTATAATAAGAACTGAGTCTATCAAGCCAGCCCTTAATTGGATGTTTTTCACTTCCACCTAAGTCTTCCTGCTGATTAGATTCCCATTCTAAATCCCCCTAAGGATTTCAACAGGATTTATTTTTGAATATAAATTTTTATTAATCATTTTTATCTCTTGCAGACTTAAAATCTACTTCTTCTTCACAACCTTCATAACATCAAAAAAACTTTTTTTCTCAAAATCAATAACTTCCATTTTTTCCAAATCAACTTTGACTTTTATCATCCCAAGCCCTGAAATAAAAACAGTCCCAACAAGAAAATTCTTTCCATCGAGTTTCTGCAAAGACAAAAGAATCTTCTGTAATTTATTGTTAATCTTTTCTTCAACCATTTTCTCTTCAATCATTTTCTCAACTTCACTAAAATCAAAATCAATCTCCTCAGAAATCTTTTCAAATTTTTTCTCACCAAAATTTTCTATAGGAATCATTTTACAGTTTTCCTCAAGTTGGAATGAAATTATCTTTGATTTACCTTCGCTATCGCTCGAAGACTTATTAGGACTATTAACTAAAGATTTTTTGTTAATTGTTTTATCTGGGTTGGGCGGGCGGGAGATAGTGGCAGACTGAGGAACACAAAAATCAAAATGCTGTTTATTATCTTTGCCAACTTTATCAATTGAAAAAAAACCAGAACACAAATACGCAGAAGGATTTTCTTTCATAAATTTCTTATATTCTTCAGAAACCTTTAATTTCTCAAGATAAAATTGGAGGTTCATTTTAAACAAAAATAGGCCTCTTACTTAAAAGCACTGGTAGAGGCACAGGTCTCCAAGGCATATTTGATTGAAGTTCCTTTAATTTAGAAATCACTTCTTCTTTTGATAGATTAATCAAACCTTTTTTACCTCTTTCTCTCAAAGCAAAAACATTATCTTTAATTTCTTTTGCTCCTACAAAAATAGTAAAAGGAACCCATTCCTTTTCAGAATCAACTATCTTTTTCTTACTTGTTTCAGAGTTATCATCTACGTCTGCTCTAATATTATTTTTATTAAATTCTTCTGCAAGTTCTTCTGCCTTTTTATTGAATTTATCAGAAATCGGCAACAATCTAATTTGAGTTGGAGCCAACCAGTAAGGCAAAGAATTAGTTCCATTCATAGATGTTTTTTCAAGTAAAGCATACATAACTCTTTCCACTGCCCCTGAAGGAGAACAATGCAAAATCAAAGGATACTTTTTCTTATTATCTTTATCAGTAAATTTAATCCCATATCTTTCAGCATTCTCCACATCTATTTGATCAGTGGATAATGCAGCTGCTTTATTGACACTATCAACAAAATTAAGTTCATATTTTAGAATAAAATAAAAAGATCTTTCATCCCACATTTCAATTAAAACAGGTCTGCCAAATTCTTTTATTATCCACTCTACAAATTTCTTATTTTTCTTATAAAAATCTTTAGTAAATCTTACAGCCAGTTCAACATCTTCTCTTTTCAACCCAATTTTATCTAAGACATCCAACGATAATAAAAATCTTGTTTTATATTCAGTCATTGCCTGAGAAATATCTTTACATAACACATGAACATCTGGCATAGTAAAAGCTCTTAATCTTCTTAATCCTGCAACTTCCCCACTTTGTTCTCTTCTAAAACTATATCTCGTCAACTCATAGAATTTAAATGGTAAATTTTTATAAGATATTGACACATCTTTTGCCATTAGAAACTGACCAAAACAAGCGCTGAATCTTAAGAAAAAATTTCTCTTATCAGAATTTATTTGATATTGTCTCGCAGGAAATTTCTGTAAGTACTTTTCTAAAATAGGGTTCTTCATATCATACATAATCGGAGTCTCAACTTCCACGCCCCCATATTCCTGCATTCTTTTTGTTACATACTCTTCAATTAGGGCCTTTATCATTCTTCCCTTAGGATAATATCTTAAATTCCCAGAATCAGAACCAGGTTCATAATCAACTAACTCTAATTTTTTCATTAATTTAATATGCGCAGGTTCCTTCACCATCTTTCTAAATTTTGATTTCTCATAAACAGCAAATTTCTTTAAATTTGCATAATTTTTAAAATTAAATTTTCCAACATCATGTAATTTACCATCTGGAGTCATAATATGCCAATAAGATTGCAATTTTTCTTCAGCTTTCAAAGCTTTTGACTCACTACTATCATCTTTCTTACTTTTCCCCCCTCCAACACTTATTTCCCTCGACAACTCACTCAATGGATGTCCTTTAACCTTCATCTCAAATTCTTTATAATATCCAAACGGTGCTCTTGACACTTTGAAATTTTTTTTCAGCTCTTTCTCAGCCTGCTCCAAAACCTTAACAGCAATTTCAGGAGAACCTAAATCATTTGATAAATGCGCATAAGGATAAAGCACAACATTCTTTGCCTTCACTTGTCCTGCAACATCTTTCACCTCGTCAACAAGCTTCCCAACAACAGCCTTAACATCAGAGTCTCCCTTCTCAATCGCAGTCAAAACCACCAACGCCTCCTCTGCCTCACCCCCTTTTTTCTCTGCATCACTCAACCCCTCAATCTTCCTCAAAGCCTTCTTCAACGGCTTGAACTTAATATAATCCACATGCAACAATAAAATTTTCATGAAGTATAGAAGAATATCTATTTTATAAAATTATTTGTAAATAAAATCATCAACAATCTTCTTGGCTTTTTCTCTTTTCTTTTGATGTTCCTTCAAAAATGCATTTATTTTGTCAATTAAGATTTCTTTTAATTCAGAAGTCAGCATTTCTCCTGATTCATACTTTTCATAAATTTCTTGTAATTTCCTATCATCTTCCTCAAGAAAATAATTCAGCCATTGATATGCAACATCAACATCTGGGTTACCCCCTTTTTCACGATGGTCTTTGGTTGTCTTTTGCCCTCCTGAAAAAGCATACTTCTTAACTTTCCTCTCAACTTCCTTTGGGGAGTCTGTTGTTAATATAGCTCCAGAACTTTTACTGCTGCTCATTTTTCCCTCAGGACCACTTAAAGGGGTAAGAAAAGAGTTTTGAATGCTGGCTGGTTTGCGATATCCTAATTTAGGAAGAATATCCCTGGTAATTCTAAAATGAGTGTCCTGATCGATTGCATGAGGAATTAAACAGGGGATTTTTTTCTTTTTTAACACCGAAGGCAAAAAAGCTGGAACAGCCTGAACACTTGTGAAAAAAATCAAACCAATATTAGTGCTTTCATTAAACCCAAAAGAAGATTTAACCATTGAATAAGTAATCCTTTTTGCAACTTTAATTGCTTCTGGATATATCATACCTGCATGCTTTGTGTCAACTAAAAAATAAGTTTTCTTTGGATCAAAACCAAGGGCTATAATATCAAGCATATTTTCATACATCCATTTTTGAACCTCTTCCATAGATTCGTTTTTACCTAATAAAAATTTCTCATCATCTGTAAACTGAAACCACAACTCTGCTCCAAACTTGTCCTGCAGCCATTTTGCAAAGATCCATGTCCCCAAATGCCCCAAATGAATTGGCCCAGAAGGTCCACGACCAGTATAAAGAAAAAATTTATTTCCCTTTTCATACTCATCCAAAACCCATTTTAAATCTCTTCCAGCAAAAAATATCTTTCTCCTTAACATAAAGTGCATCTCTCCTGCATGCTTTTCAATTCTTTTCAGAATATTATCTGTAATCCTTTCTAACCCAAATTCATTTATCAAACGGTCGTAGTCAATCTTGCCCCTCACATCATAAGGCGTCACCTTCATCTCTCTTTTAACCATTTTCTTATGAACAAAACCATATTTTTAAACTTAATTAAAACCTTCCAAATATTTATAAATACATTTCACCAAATATAATAAAATGAGGACATTAACTAAAAGAGTTTTAAAAGGAGGGATACTTACTTCATTAATTGGGTTATTCTCAACAGAATCTGTTTTAATAGACCCCAAAGAGAGACACATTCCTGTAAGAACAATTTCTCATATAGGAAGACCCGTTGGAATGATGAAAATAAAAAATCCTTTTTTTCCTTTCTACGCAGGAGAAGAAGCAAGAATTACTGAAGAACCTTTCCTGACAGATAATGGAGAAAAAATGACTCTCCCATACAACCTACATTCACTAAAATGAAAAAAATATTTATCTCATTAATTTTGTCCATGTTTTTTCTAAACTTCGTTTCTGCAGAAATAGTAATGACAGAACAACCCAAAGAACTTTACAATCTCAAAGACACAATAAAAATCCCGCTAAAGATAACAACCCTCACAGATATAAGCGACCTCTTTACACTCAATTTAATTTGCAACGGACTCGAGACAGAGGTCTATAAGGAATATTTGTTTCTGGAATCAGGAGAAGAAACAGAAAGAAAACCATCCATTCCATTGATTGAAAGTTTTATCGGACGAACAACAGGAACATGCAAAATAAAAGCGACCCTAGGAGAAGAGACTCATCTTACAAGAGAATTCACAATTTCTGATTTTATTAAAATCGAATTGAAAGACCAACAGACAGAAGTCAAGCCAGGAGAAGAATTTGCAATTGAATTAGAAGCGATAAAAGAAAACGGGGGACTTGTAAATGGATTTATGGAGATAACTATAATTGGATTAAACCATACAGGAGACCTCTTCATGACAAACACTATAAAAAACGGATATGGCTATGAAACTCTAAAATTCCCTGCATCGACAAAAGCAAACCAGTATCTGATAAGTATCAATGTATCTGAAAAAGATACTGAAGGAAAAACAACAAACAAGGGTTTTATCGATTATAACATAAAAGTCTTACAGGTTCCGACAAGTCTAGAAATAATTCTAGATAATTTTAAAGTTGAGCCTGACACAAGTGCAAAAATAAAAACAGTTCTGCACGACCAGACAGGAGAACCAATGGATGCTTCAAGTTTTGTAACAATAAAAAACAGCAAAGAAGAAATCATCCAGGAGATAAATTACCCTACAAATGAATTCTTAGATGTCCCTATTACATATAAAGAGCCTGCAGCAGAATGGACAATTATCGCAGAATCAGAAAATTTCACAACAGAATCTCTTTTTGAAATAATTGAAAAAGCAAGGGTAGACACAATTATTCTAAACAAGACATTAGTAATAATAAACACAGGAAATGTTTTTTATAATAATACTATAAAAGTAGAGATAGCCAATAGTTCTCTGGACGTATATGTAAAGTTGGATGTAGATGAATCTAAAAAATATTTACTAAGTGCTCCAGATGGAAATTATGAGATAGGGATTATCACAGAAGAAGGAGACAACCAAGTAGTCGAAGGAGTCTCACTTACAGGAAAAATAATAAGCATTAAGGAAGCCTCAGAAGGAGCAATAAGAATAATAAGACACCCAATTTCATGGTTATTTATACTTGCAATCCTGAGTTTTGTCGTATTTACAATCTATAAAAAAGGATACAGGAGAAGTTTTTTCGGGCATATTAATATTCCATTTGCAAAAAAACTAAAAGCAGGAAAAAGAACCCTTCTAAAAAAGAATTCTCTCCTGACAACAAACAATAAGGCAGAACTCACTCTTTCCCTTAAGGGAAACAAACAAAATGCAAGTCTGGTCTGTATGAAGGTAAAAAACTTAAAAGAGATTCAGTCAAAAAAAAGTAATGCGGAAGAAACCTTGCAGAAGATAGTTGGCTCTGCCGAGGAAAAAAAAGCAGCAATTTACGAAAACCAGGAAAACATTTTCTTCCTAATCTCACCAGTTAAAACAAAAACATTCAGCAATGAAAGAGCTGCACTTGAATTAGCACAAAAAATTGAAGAAATATTGAAAGAACACAATCAAAAATTTCAGGAAAAAATCGAAGCAGGCATCTCAGTTAATCTTGGAACAATCGTAGCAAAGCAAGAAGGAGAAATTCTGAAGTTCATGAGTATGGGGACATTAATAACAACAGCAAAAAAAATCGCAGCAATTTCAGAAGGAGAAATTCTTCTTGGTGCAAAAATGAAAGATAAGCTGGCTTCAAATACAAAAACACAAAAAGAGGAAAAAGACGGGACAGAATATTATTCAATAAAAGAAATTAAAAACCCAGATAAGCATAAAAAATTCATAAGTAACTTTCTGAAAAGACTCGAAGGAGATAAAAAGGAAGAAAAGAAATAATTAATTAATTTTCAACCAACTCTGAACAACTGCCCACTTAATCTCAGGGTGTTTTC
The DNA here is from genome assembly GCA_002686355.1 of Candidatus Pacearchaeota archaeon. GTDB lineage: Archaea > Nanobdellota > Nanobdellia > Pacearchaeales > GW2011-AR1 > ARS1301. The sequence goes on from NZBV01000017.1 coordinate 17,558, forward strand.
TTTCAAGCCCATCAACAAAATCTGAAACTTTATCTTTTTTTTCTTTAGTTTTTTTAAACTTCAATCTTTTTAATTTAGCATATAATTCAACTTCTTTATCTAAAAAAAGAAAAAGTGGCCGAATAATTTTTTTATCGACAGATTTTACATTTCTCAAATCCTTAACATCGCTTTTAATAATAACATTAACAACCCCATAAGCAATCAGATCAGTTGTTTGAGGAATTGCTATCCTATTTATTTTAAATTTGTCCTGCTTTGCTCGGGATTTTTTAAAGTTATTAGCCAAAGAACCAACACCAATTTGTTTTCCTCTTAACAAATTTTCCTCAACGAAGTACCTTGACAAAATTTGGTACTGAGCAATTAATCTATGATTGTAACGGGCAAGTAGATTTGGGTGGGCAGCTGGGGAGTCGCGAAGGGTTAAACCAACAATTTTAACACGCCCCCTTCCAGCAATCACTCCTAAACAATTTTCCAAAACAACATCTCTAAAACCCCCTCCTTTAAAATAACCAACAACATCCCCACACTTGACCATTTCAAATTTTCTCAGAGTATAAAGAAATTTTTTCTCAAACCATTTAATAAAACAATTTCCACAAACCTTGCGTTTGTTAGTGAATTCATACACTGGTTTTGTTTTGCATTGTTGGCACATTTTACAACCTTTTCCTCGAAAACTTTTTCTCACCACCAGTCTTATAATCTTCCTGCAACTTCTTAGCAAATTCCCTCCCACTCTTCTTATCGAAATAAACACTTGGCTTACCTTTCATCCCTTTCACAAAATTTCCCTTAAATTTTTCAATAACTTCACATTCTTTTGCATCCCTTGCAACAACAAACCAACAATTATCCTTACAGAAATGCCTTCCGATATTTACCAATAGCAAGGTTTTTTCATTAATCAAATTCTTGTCAATTAAAACTTCAAACCTCTTTCTGAGGGCTTTTTCGCATAACAAACACCCCCCACCAGGAGTTGGATATTTAATTCTGTATCTCTTAGCCAGAGCCATTTGTTTTTTTCTGCTTCTTCCAGAAATCCCCTTTTCTATTAGAGGCCTTGTTAATTCAAACCCAATTTCCTTGTCAATAACTTTCATTGCCTTTGCTGTCTGCGACATTGGTCTCTGACCCAAAACCTCTCCTGTAGCAATAATTTTAATTCTTTTTTTATCTGCATATTTCTTTGCTTTTTTGAACATCCAAATTTTACAATCTTTACAAGGATTGTATCCAGCACCTCTACCATGTTTTCCTTTTTTTAAAACTTGAAGGTACTCCTTCAACAATCTTCTCTTAGTAACATCAAATATTTCAAACTTAACTCCAGACATCTGGGCAAACTTAAAGTTGCATCCAAAATTACAGCACCCACATCCAAATGGAAGATTAAAATGGACAGCAAGCACTTCAAACCCTCTCTCCTGCATAATTTTTACAGCAAGCCGACTATCCAGCCCACCTGAAAAAAGCACAAGACATTTTTGTTTCATAAAAAGAAAAAGCAAAGAGGAGTTTTTAAAATTTGAGGATTTACCTTCGCTTTGCTCAATATTAATACTTGCTTCACGGCAAAACAAGTTCATGTCGCTCTGCTAAGATTCATTAGCCAATTAATAAAATTTTCAACAATTGAAAATATAGTGGGTCAATTAAAAATCAAAAATGCTAGACATAATTTTAAACAACAATATAAAAATTATTTGGATTTCTTAACCAAAGCTCTCACATCTTTCTTAGCAATTGTTTTATCTTTAGAAACCTTTTTCTTACTTTTCCCTTTTTTAGAAAATCTTCCAATAATCTCAGAAATTTTAAACCCCCATCCAAAAAACTTCAAAAAGATTCCGAGACCTAACAAAAAAATTCCAAAAATAAAAGACTTCAAAAAAACAGAATATGCTTTTGTAAAAAGAAACGTGAAATATTGCAAGAATGATTTGTTTGCAAAATAACCTACAAAATTATCTAGTTTCATAAAAGGGAAAGAAGAAACAATAAGAAGGGAGCCGACCAAGATTGGAAGGTTTGATTTTGTTTCAACAAGGAAAAACATTACCAGAACAAGTCCAAGACACACAATTAAAACAAGATAAAACTTACCATCAACATAATTTTTTGTTTTTTCTGAAACCAGGAAATAAGGCCAGTCTATATTCTCCTTAAAACAGTCTATAAATTCACAGTCATAATCATCATAATAAATGTTCTCAACAACACCGTTTATCGCTTCCTCAACAATGGCATCAGAACCCTGCTCAATTGAATCACACGAAACCTCAAATGTTTGCCCCTCTAAACCAAAAACAAACTCAGAATTGTCTTTGCAATGTTCTTGCATCAAAGGAAGCTTATCCTCGACGACTCTTGAAATTCCCGCCTGCTCTTCAATAATCTCAACCACAATAGGGGTCATTTCACTCTTAATACTTTCATATTCAAGAGAATTACTAACCACCCATAAACCATTACCTAATAAAAAACAAGTAAAAAGAATTACGCTTGCAATAACAAGCAAACCACTTCTAATGATTCCCATAAACAGTAGAATGAAAATAGGTTTATAAAATTTGAGTATACTAACTTTAAAAAACACGAATCTCTTGAGGAAAAATTATCTTGCGGCAAATAGCTTAGGGGGAATACGATTTAAAAGAACTTGAAAACAAGTTAATTACATTCGTTCTAACGCCTCAACCCTTTTATCAATTGGCGGATGAGTTGACGACAAATTCTTTAAGGGATTTGAAAAAAACAATGGAGCAATTGCCTTGTTGACCTTTTTTTTAGGAGGAGAGTGCTCGTTTTTGATTTTCTTCAAAGCACTAACCAGCCCACCAGGATACCTTGTGAATTTTACTGCAATAGCATCAGAAGTGAATTCCCTTTTTCTAGAAATTGCCGTTTGCACAAAATAAACAACAATCGGCGCAAGTATTGCAAGGACAATTCCAATTATCACAAAAATTGCATTATCCCGATCATTGCTTCCACTCCTGAACCACAAACTTCTTAAAAAAATCTGAGAAATAATTGAAATCATTCCAACCATAACAGTAACAAGAGTCATATATCTCATATCATAATTTGCAATATGCCCAAGTTCATGGGCAAGAACTCCTTCTAACTCCCGACGGTCAAGTTTTTCCAGGGCACCTGTCGTAACACAAATAACAGCATGGCCATAATCACGACCAGATGCAAAAGCATTAATTTGCGAGGATTCCATAACATAAAGTTTTGGCATTGGCAAACCAGCTGCAACAATCAGACCTTCAACAAGACGATAGTATTCCTTATACTTCTCCCTCGATGCTCTCTTAGCATGCACGGATGCAATTGCAATTTTATCAGAATTATAATAACTGATTAAGATATAGCCCAAAGAAAAAATAATCGAAATAATCATTATAATAAAAAAAAAGCCTGGCTCAAATGCAAATGAAATCACATAACCAAAAAGAACAAAAACTCCAAAGATAACAGATATCAATAAAAAAGAGTTTCTTTTGTTTCTTGAAATTGCATCTCTAAAATCAATTCTTCCCATCAGAAAAATAACCACAACAAGTTTTTAAGGGTTTTGAGACCTATCTTTGACCCTTTCTTAATCCTTGTTTTACCATACCAGTTAACAAAAAAAGTTTCAAAGAAATATCTTGAATATCTCCTAATCCACCTCACTGCATTTTCTTTTGTTAATCCGTAATCCAAGAATCTGCAATAAAGATGTTCAGGATTTGCATAATGTTTAAGTTCAATCAATAAAAGAATCTTCAAAGAACCATTCTTAAATTTCTTAGTGATAGTTAAAACCACCTCAACAAAAATAAGATTTAATCCTCTTTATATTGTTAATAAAAAGAGATCAGGTGATTTTGACCTAAAACCCACCACATCACCAAAAGCAACTTTTTCACCACTTTGTATCATTTCTATTTCAAAAACGCAAACATTTAAAATTTAAATATTTGATCACAATAGTCAAAACTTGACTTCAATAGGTTTCTTTCTCTCAGTTTCAGTAATCTGGAGATATTCTTTGATTCTCTTCTTATAAATTCCTGCAAACCATTTTCCAGGAATAGTCCTAATCATATTATTATAACTCAAAATTGAATCGTTGTAAAACTGCCTGGCATAAGCAACCCGGTCCTCTGTCGACGATAATTCTCTCTGCAGCTCAAGGAAATTAGTATTTGCTTTAAGATCAGGGTAACCCTCTGCAATCGCAAAAATTGTTTTAAGTGCCTTTTCTAGCCCTGCATCTGCTTTAACTTTTCCCTTAATATCTTTTGCAGAAACAAGTGCTTTACGCGCATCAGTTACAGCTTTAATCGCCGCCTTCTCATGTTTCATAAAACCCTTAACAGCTTCAACGAGGTTTGGGATCAAATCAGCACGCCTTTTCAACTGAACATCAATCTGTGACAAAGAATTTTCAATCCTGTTCAAAAGAACAGCAAACCGATTATAATAATAAAAGAAAATTATTGCAACCAGCAAAACAATTCCAATTAAAATCCAAGGCCATATCATCCTTAAGCAAAGATGATAGTGTTTATAAAATTAGTGCTCGCCTTTGGCTCGCATATTAATGACCACGAAATCGACTCTACCAGATTCCTTCGCTAACAATTTATTAACTAAGAATTTTTTATTAATTCCTTTTTAGTGAACAATTTTTGGTGTAAGCGAGCTTAACTTCTTTCTCTTTTCTCTCTTGCTCTCTCAACCCATTCCTTATTAGTTTCACATTCAGGATTAAAACAAAAAACCCACGGTTTTTTACCCTTTGCTAATCTCCTCAGCATTGGAAAGTCACATTTTTCACAAATCCCACCTACTCTCTTTATAACTCCGTTTGGAGGAAGTGAAAAAGTATTCTTACAATCAGGATATGCATCACATGCAACAAACTGTCTTTGGTTTTTTCTTGAATATGTTATTGCCAAATTTCCTTTCTTGCATCTTGGACACTGCATCAGAGTATTCTCAATTTTTTCCTGCGCTCTCAATTCATCTTGCGCACCAATCAACTCACCCCCAATCTTCTCTTCCTGCTTCTCAAAATCCTTAGCAATGTTTGTGATTGTCTTCTTAGCTTTATCAATAACCTTCTTCTCTTTCTTTTCAAAATTATTCTCAGCATTCTCAATCTTCTCCATCTCTTTCTCAAAATTCCGCGTTAATTTCTCGTCAATAATCACAGGAGAATATTTTTCCAGAGTAGAAATCAGGGACATGCCTAGCTGAGTTGCCTTAATACTTTTATCTTTCACATAACTTCTATTATAAAGTGTCTCCAGAATTGATGAACGTGTTGCCTTTGTTCCAAGATTCTTCTTCTCAAGCGCAGAAATTATTGACGCAGGTGAATACCTCTTCGGAGGCTGTGTCTCTTTCTCCTCTGTCCTAGAATTAACCACCTCAACTTCTCCCTCTAAATCAGGGATCTCTTCCTCTTTCATCTTAGAAGGATAAATTTCCAACCATGCTTTCTTTCTAACAGAAGAACCCCTCTTAGCAAATTTCAAATTATCTACTTCCACAACTATCTTTTTATTGTCAATAATTGCATCCTCACAAAACAATGAAAGAAACCTCCTAACAATCAGATTATAAATTTTCTCATCATCCCCAGAAAGAATCTGCTTCTCCCCAGTAGGATGAATCGACGGATGAGCAGGGTCTAATTTTTTTCCTTCAACAGGTTTTTGCTTTTTAATTAAATGTTCAACATTATATTCCTTTGCCATTTTTTTCAAAACAGATTTATAATCAATTGAATCCGGAAGCTTCTGAGAAGAAGTTCGAGGATAAGAAATCAAACCAGCAAGATAAAGTGATTGTGCGGCGCGTAGAGTATTTGAAGGTGTGATTCCGTGAAACTTGTATGCTTCTGTTTGTAATGTTGTAAGATTAAACGGCACTCCAGGAGAGAGTCTTTGCTCTGTTTTCTTGGTTTCTGCTTGCCCTCTCTGACCAACCAATCCTTCAAATTTCTTCAAATCTTTTTTATCAAAGATGTCTTTAACATATTTGAGTTCTAAAGTGTGTGAGTTTTTCACTTTAATAAAAACCTGCCAGTATGTCTCTGGTTTAAATGCCTGGATAAGCCTCTCTTTCTGAACAATTAAATTCAAAGCAGGCCCTTGCACTCTCCCAATAGACATTATTTTAAATCTCCCGGCAGCTTTTATTGCATTCATCAAAGCCCTTGAAAGGTTGATTCCGTAAAACCAGTCAAGATAATGACGCGTCTCACCTGCAATTGCCTGCCCCCATTCAAGATGTTTTGATCTTTCATCATAAGCTTTGTTTAATTCTGCATTTGTTAAGGTTGAGAATTTCATTCTGTTTGCATCTGATTGACCGCAAACGTATCTGACAACATTTAATCCAATGACTTCTCCTTCAATATCAAAGTCTGTTGCCACTGTTAAAGAGCCAGCATCTTTTGCAAGTATTGATAAAATGTCAAAGTATTTCTTTGTGAAATCGTTTTTTCTAACTAAATAATTTGGTACCCATTTGATGTTGAATTTTGGGACAGAATAACCTGGTTCTGTTTGAGCTAAGCTAAACAGATGACCAACTGCGCAGGCCACGAATATTTTTTCTCCATTTCTATCAACTTCATAATAAGAAACTTTATTTGAAACTTTTTGAGAAGCTTTTCCTAAAGCAGCTGCGATTTTTGAGGCTGCCTGAGGTTTTTCAGTTATGATTAATTCATAGCCAGTTGGTTTTAATGAGATTTTTTTAGGTTGCCATTTACTCAAATCTTTTTTAGAAATTTTCTTTTTTGTTTTTTTTACAGCTCTTTTTCTAGTTGATTTTCTCTGTTTCTTGTATTTTCTTTTTGTCTTTACCTTTGTAATTGTTTCAAGTGAAGAATAATCTCTACCTTTGTACTCTTTTTCAATTGTTTTCTTTGAAATGGTTTTTGAAGTTGAACTTCCTTTTACAGGTTTCTCAGTTGTGTGTTTTAAATTAGTTTCATCTACTGGGAAGTATTGTTCAGCTGTTTTTTCTTCTTTTGATTTTGGGATTTTTTTCTTTGGCATTTTTTTGGTTTGAATTTAGACTCATTTTGTTCATAATTGATTAGTTCAAATCTTCTTTCAGATAGGATTTTCGCTTTAACAAATTTATTAAGCGAAGAAATCTGGCAGAGTCGATTTCGCGACAATAAACTGGAGTAATTTTGAACGAATGTATTTTACTAATCTTTATCAAAAAAGAGTTTTTATAAGTTGTTAAAATCAAACCTCAAATACTCTCCCTTTCTTTCCAATATTCACAACTTTTGTCTTCCCAATTTTTTCCTCTGCACCCTCGGCTTCATGGATATGACTATGGATATGAATGTCTGGCTTGAATTCCTTGATTGCTTTTGTAATCCCCTTGCTCCCTTTAAATCCTGAAAACTCTGATTTGCTTTTAGCAGGATGCATATGAGTCACCATAATCTTCTTCTTGGGTTTCTTCAACCCCTTGTGAGCCTGCTTTAAAATCTCAAACATCTCCTTATCATTAACATGAGTCATACCAATATCAGCCAACCCAGCTCCAAAAATTCCAACGCCTTTTTTCTTAAATGAATAACCATGAAGATTTTTAGCATTGGGGTACATTTCTGTTAAAAAATCAATTGTTGCAAATGACTCGTGATTTCCAGGCACAATCAAAACATCTTTTTTTGCTTTTAAAAAAGGGCCAACAATGTTATCAGTCGAGAATTCCCAATTGGTCAAATCCCCTGCCATCAACACAAGGTCAACATTTTCCTTCTGTGCTCTCTGAGCAAGTTTCCTAATCAATCCAGAATCCCCATGCAAATCTCCAATTGCCAAGATTTTCAACTTGTTCTTAGATGATTTTTTCATGAAATAAAATCAATTCCAAACTTAATAAAACCTGCGAATTTTTACTACTGTATACTGTAACATATACTTTCCAAAACATTTAAAAGAACAACACTGTCTGAATATATACGATGAAAGACAATTTTGAAGTGTTCTTTAGACGAAAGCCAGCGATGATGTTGGTATCTCTGAAGAAAAATACACGGATGAGGTATGGTAGTGTATTGGCTAAAGAAGTGGATTGCACCTATAGCCATGCAGTAAAAATTCTGCAAACACTAGAAAACCTTAAGTTGGTCGGTTTTGAAAAAAGGGGGCGAGTCAAAATTATCCGGCTGACAAAAAAAGGACAAGACGTCGCAGAAGCGATTGAGAACATAAGGAAGCTTGTGAAATAATTCTCACTACCGCCCAAAATTAAGGGATTTGTGTTATTCGTGAATCTTACATATCCTTCTGTTAAAAATTTCCCCCTTCAGTTTATATACTTTAATTTATCTCGCTCTGCTAGTAATTACTTTACTCACAATCGGCTTCACCAAATTGTTCGCTTAAGAGATTTATCCACACAAAAATTATTTGTCGTTAATTAATTCCTCAGCGGAGCGATTTGGCAAGACTAATCGCAGAGCATTAATATCGTGAGTCGATAGCGAGTACAAATCTCAAACCAAAAATCTTAAAAACTTTAAAATTCAAAATAGAAAATCTTAAAAAGAGAATTCGACAGAACTTACGATGGAATTTTGTCCAAAGTGCGGTGCAATACTTATCTTGAAAACAAAGAACTATGGTTGTCCTAGATGTGATTATTCTACAAAAGACAAAGTCAATCTACAAACATCTGAAAAACAAGAAGAAAAAGAAAGTGTCGGCGTTGTGTCTTCAAAAGAAACAGGAACTCTTCCGATTGTTACAGAAATCTGTGAAAAATGCAAAAACAACAAGGCATATTTCTGGACAGTTCAGACACGTGCAAGCGATGAATCGGAAACAAAGTTCTTTAAGTGTGTGAAGTGCGAAAATACCTGGCGTGAATATAGTTGATTATACCGCCTCGCCAATTCTTTCTGTGTGACCACATTTGCCACACTTAACCAAAAAAAGATTATCCTCATCAGAATATTGCACCCCAAGATCTACAACTTCTGCTCCCCTATGACCACACTTTTTACACTCGTGTTTGTAATCTGCAAAAACATCTTTAACTTCAATAACTCCTTTTCCAATTTTTTCTTTTTTGGTAATTTTTTCGCTTACTTTTAGATTAGTTTTTAAATTTTTTTTCATTGCGAAAATGGCCCTGGAGGGATTTGAACCCCCGACACCCAGATATCTCCGAAGAGTATAAGAGTCTGGTGCTCTGACCAAGCTGAGCTACAGAACCTTATCTTTGTTAGGATAAACTAGTTTAAAAAATTTGGCTCATTGTGTTCGCACATTGATAGATAACCTATTAATACTAAAAAACAGCGAGTGAATTTGATCTTTCATTAAAGCCATTCGGATCGGGAGGGGGAAGAATGGCAATGGATTATCAAATGCATGAGTATCAATTTTCACTACAAAGACCTCTCTCAGTTGGGGGCCTTGATGCTTCAAAAAAAATCAACTTTCCCCATCCAACGTAAGGAGCAACCTTAAAAACAGCCCTTCCAATCAATCGATCACCACTAATTTCCTTTTCTGTAATTAATTGATGATTACTATTATCTCCGATTGTTGAAAAAATTCTTTTTCCATCCTGTTCTTCTATGCCCACGACTCGGTGGATAATTGGATTTTTCTGTTCTCCATTAAAGATTATAACATCACCAACTTCAAGCTTTCTTGGATTTATGCCTACAATAAACAAAATATCCCCTTTATTAAAACCATTATTAAAAATAAAAGTTTCAAAAATTTCTTTCTCTAAATCAAAAGTCTCATATTTCTTGTCGTGTTTATCCCACCAAGAATCATAGTCTGAAAAGAGGTTACCATCATGATACATGCTGCATGATTCTACAATTGCCAAGGGCAAAGAAGTTCCTGTAACCAAACTCAGCCCAGGGAAAAAAATCAATTTAATAAACAGAAACAAAAATACAATAGAAAAAACCCAACCCTTCCAACTATTATCTTCCCATAAAAGATACCAAAACTTGCCCCAATATTCTCTCAACTCTTTCTTAGTAATTTTCATGTTGGAAAAAAGTGGAAGTAGTTTTTAAAATGTTTCACCGGCTTTGCACAAGTATATAATGCTTCATATTTTGTACAATCTCTATATAGTTGCACAATATATAACAAAGGACTTATTTTTGTGCAGAAATCATATTATTGTGCAAAGCCTGTTTCACCATTCACTGGTGCATTAAAGGTTGGGATATTCACTCTTTTTATCCCAAAATTATATTAGTACGATTCTCGCTTTACTGGAGATAATTATCAACATACTTAAAAAAATTAACCACAATATCTGTCTTTTGATCTATACTAATATCTTTATTGAACTTTATAATAATGTTTGGTTTATTTGGATTATAATATGCTTGATATTCATTAGAACCAGATATTAAGTACATCCCATTATCTTGTATTCCTTTTCTTTTTAAAAATTTTTCTAATCTGTTCTTATTTTTGAAAACAGCTCTTACTGGATATTCTATTTTCGAGGTCATTTTCTATATTTTTTAATGTATTATGCAGAGTAGTCTCATTGCACAGTATCTTGCTCTCTCCTGAGTCCAGTTTGGATGTTTTTCAAGCAATTCCTGTGTTACAACTCTGACCATACGTCTGTTTTAAGGTGAATTAGAAAATACTCCATAATGATCTCAAAATTCACAGATAATCTTTATATTAATGTTGGAAAAGAAATACAAATTGATGAAATGGAGTATTCAAGACGAAAATTCTATAACAAAAAAGGTGTTGATAAAAATTGGTTTATTGATTGTATTGACAACAAAACAAGGTTTATGATTTCTTCCGAATATGTTAAAGCAAGAGAACAAAAAGAACTGAAATTTGTTTTATCAAAAGCAAAACAAAAAACAGGAGAGCAAGTTAAAATAGTAACTTCTGACGGACTTCTTGCTTATCCAAGAGCAATAAGAAAAGTTTGGGGATTTTCAAATAAAACTCATAGGGTAAATGTAGAACATAATCGGGTTAATGCATCAAGAGGAGAAGGATTTAACATTATGATTGAAAGATTGCATAATTCAATTCGTGAAAGAACTAAAACTTTTAGAGGTTTTCATGGAAGTGTAGAAAGTGCAAATGCAATAATGAAAGGTTATGAAATATTCTATAATTTCATAAGA
>NZBV01000018.1 GCA_002686355.1 Candidatus Pacearchaeota archaeon
AATAATTGGAATTACCACAGGAGTTTTAATTACCCGTCCTGCTTTCACAGACATGATTAAAAAAATCGAAGAATAAAATGAAAATTTTAGTTACAGGGGGTGCAGGATTTATTGGAAGCGTAACAACGAAAAAACTTTTGGATAAAGGTCACGAAGTCGTTGTTTATGATAGCTTAATTAAAGGACACAGAGAATCTGTTGACTCAAGAGCAGAATTTGTCCAGGGATGTTTGAGTGATAAAAGTCTTCTTGACAAAACTTTCAAAAAATTTGGAATCGAAGCAGTAATTCATTTCGCAGGATTTATAGAAGCAGGAGAATCTATGAAAGAACCATCTAAGTTTTTTAAGAATAATGTTATTTACGGATTAAATCTTCTTGATGTAATGGCTAAGAACAACGTAAAAAAAATAATTTTCTCTTCATCAGCAGCAGTTTACGCGAGCAAAGATTCTCCTCTTGAAGAAGAGGACATAAAAAAACCTGCCAATTTTTATGGAGAAACAAAATTAATCTTTGAAAAATTATTAAGTTGGTATGACGACATCTATCAAATTAAATTTGTAGCTCTGAGATATTTTAATGCAGCAGGTGCCTGCGGGGAATTGGTAGAAAAACACAACCCTGAAACCCATTTAATCCCTTTAGTAATTTTTACAGCTTTGGGAAAAAGAGAAAGCATAAAAATCTTCGGAACAGATTATTCAACCCCTGATGGAACCGGGATAAGAGATTATGTTGATGTAAAAGATTTAGCAGAAGCTCATATTCTCGCTTTAGAAAATTTAAGAGAAACCTCCAATGCTTACAATGTTGGAACAGGCAAGGGAATTTCTGTAAAAGAAGTTGTAGAAGCTGTAAAAAAAATTAGTGGAAAAGATTTCAATGTGATTGAAGCAGAAAAGAGAGAAGGAGATCCTACGATGCTTGTTGCAAACTCTGAAAAAATAAAAAAAGAGCTTGGGTGGGAAGCAAAAGTAAATTTTGAAGAAGGATTAAGAGAAACTTTTGAATATTTTAAAAACTCATAAGTTCTCATTTACATAATTATAAAAATAAAAAAAAGAGTCTCTATCTATGGCAGAAGAAGCTAGACCTATTAAAAACAAGATTGTTAAAAATTCTTTTTGGAATTTTTTAATGACTTTCTTCGGGAAAATGGGGGGGTTGATATTTGCAATCTTGCTTGCTAGATTTTTATTACCAGAAAAATTTGGGATTTATAGGTTAGCAATGTCCATAACATTAATTTTGCTAACTTTTGCAGATGTAGGAATAAATCAAACATTGATAAGATATTTTTCAGATTCTCTAAAAAAAACAGGCATAAAAAAAGCGATTTCCGAATATAAATATTTATTAAAATTAAAATTATTCTTAACATTAATTCTCGCAGGTTTATTGCTTATTTTTGCATATCCCTTAGCAATGTATGTTTTCCAAAAACCTCTTTTATTTTATCCTTTACTGTTTTCAAGTATTTACCTTCTTATTTATTCTTTTGAATCTTTTTATAGTGCTTTCTTTTATATTGTTGAAAAAGTTGGATATTTAACAATTAAACAATTCATGTTCGAGGTAATTAGGATTTTTGGGGCATTAGCAGTTTTTATTTTCATAGCTAGCCAATATCATATTTTAGGAATTATAGGGATTTTAACACTCTCAACAGCTTTTGCATTAGTCTTTGCGATATATAATTTGAACAAATTACTGCCCTCCTTGTTTGAAAAATCTAAAGAAAAATTAGTTGATTATGATAAAAAAAGAATTAATTTGTTCTTATCTTATCTGGTTGTTGGGGGTTCTTTGATAGTCATTTTCGGGTATGTAGATATAGTAATGTTGGGAATTTTTTTGTCCTCTGAATTTGTTGGATTTTATGCAGCTGCATTAGCTCTTGCAACTGGTTTGGCCACATTGATAAACATAGCAAACGTTTTACTTCCTGTATTCACCCAATCAAAAAAAGATAACCTCAATCAAATTTTTGCTCAAGTCTTCAAGTACACAACTCTAATAACAATCCCCATGATTTTTGGGGTCCTTTTCCTTGGAAATTATTTAATTAAATCTATTTATGGACAAAATTATCTTCCAGCAACCCTACCTCTTTATTTTTTAGCTTTTTTAATGTTAGAAATACCTATAACGAATTCTCTAAAATCTTTATTTACTGCAAGAGAGCAACCAAAATATTTTGTTAAGATTTTAATTGGGGCAACAATTATGAATATTTTACTCAATTATATTCTAATCACTTCTCTTTTAAAGATTTCAATGAATTGGGCGATTGCAGGAGCAGCAATAGCTACTTTAACAAGCAGATATTTTTATTTTTTTGGTTTATCCTTTCATGCTAAGAAACAACTTAATGTATCTATAAATTTAAAAAATTTAATAAAACCAATAATAGCTTCGATAATAATGATTTCTATTTTATTTGGGATAAATTCGTATATTGGTGATATCAATTATCTAATTGGCATCTGTGAAATAGTGGGGGGAATTTTGATTTACTTTTTAATCATGTTCTTAATCAAGGGTATAACAAAAAAAGACCTGCTTTTAATAAAAGAAGTTATAAGATAATCTCGGAGATTTTTTTTGATTCGTATTTTGATAAAAACAAAGCGATTTTCTTAAATAATCTAAAATTGTCTAATGCAGCCATTGTGGAAGGATGAATTAAAACTATGCTTGCAATACCTTCATTTTCATTATTCTTCACCCTCTTTTTCAAAATTTCAAACCATTCTTCGGGGCTAACCCTTCCTTTAGTGCAACTTGCAAAAGGATCTCTATTACTTGGGCCTAGTTTTCCATAAATAATTGTATTTTGATCTACTGGAATATTTATTGGAAGATGAATTACCTCTCCTTTTTTAAATGGGGGTTTTTCTCCGAGCAAATCTGAAATATATTTTACTCCAACATTTTCCAACAATTTAAATGTTTTTTCATTTGAACCAAAACAATGAGTTCTCCACGAAATCATTTTAAGTCCAAACCGTTCGAAAGACTTCTTAGTTTTTTTAATATCTTTCTTTTGAAAGTTTGATGAGCCATAGATACAATTGAATAATTTTCTATTTTTATAGCTCTTTAGTAAATTCATCTTTCCAAAATTATCATATGTATGCCCCCCAAGTTCGACGTTGTAATTTAGTAATTTTTCAGCGCCCTCATTTTCAAAACATTTTCCATTAATAAAAATCGTGCAAGAAAGATTATTTTTTTTCAAGATTTTAAGGTATTCTTCTGCAGCCTTGACTTCAGAACCAACTTTTTTCTGTTCCCATCCTCCCATACTCTTTGAATGGACGTCGCCTGTAATAAATATCATGCTAGTAAATTCTGAGGGAAGTATATAAACTTAATTATTTTTTATTAAGAAGAAAATTCAACCAAACTTTTATAAATTCAATTTTTTATTAAACAAAATGAGCAACGTATTATTGATAATTCCGAGGTATGATGTGACAAAAAGCAATAAAAAAGATTATAGTTATCAGTCTCCTGTGGGGCTGGGCTATATTTGCGCAACTCTGAGAAAAGAAGAATACAAGGTTGATTGCCTTAATCTGAATCACTCTGACAAAGGGCTTGCTGAACTTATACATGGCGCTTTAAAAAAGAGAAAATATGATTTTGTATGCACAGGGCATCTAGGAGTGGGGTACCCTGTAATTGAAAAAATAATTAATGCAGTAAAATCCTACAACCCAAACCAGGCTGTTATTGTAGGTGGCCCGATTATCTCAAGCGAGCCAGAATTCATGGCAGAAAATCTTAAATTTGATTTTGGGGTGGTTGGTGAAGGAGAAGTTACAATTATTGAACTCCTTGATTTTATAAAAAAGAATAAAGATGTTTCAAAAGTAAAAGGCATTGTTTATAAGGGCAAATCTGGAAAAATCATAAGAACCTCCCCCAGGGAGAGAATTGAAGATTTAGATACTATTCCTTTTCCAGATTATAGTGACTTTGGTTTAAATGAAAAGATGGATAATATGTATTCAATAGACTCTCTTTACGGAACAATGGATCACCCCCGGACTTATTTTATGATTGGAAGCAGGGGTTGCCCTTTCCAGTGCACTTTTTGTTATCAGAGTCTTGGTCAAAAATACAAGACAAGATCTGTAAAAAATATAATCAAAGAACTGGAATTTGCAATTGACAAATACAGGGCAAATTCCTTTCATATGTATGACGACCTTTTTTCAGTCAATAAAGAAAGACTTTATGATTTTTGCAAAGAAGTAAAAAAGTTAAACAAAAGAAGAAATGTAAATCTTAGATGGGTTTGCTCTTTATGGGTCAGCACTGTTGATGAAGAACTCCTCAAATTTTTAAAAGATTCCGGATGCACAGGGATTTGTTTTGGTTTTGAAAGTTATAGTAAAAAAGTTTTAAAGAGTATGAAAAAAAGCATAACTCCTGAGCAAATAGACAATGCAATGAAAGCGTGCATGAAAGTTCATATGCCTATTATTGCAAATTTTATTTTTGGGGATGTCACAGAAACAAAAGAAACCGCAAAAGAAACCCTTGATTATTGGAAGGAGCACTGCAATGATCAGGCAAAACTCTTTTTTATCCACGCTTATCCTGGAAGTGAAATTTATAATCATTGTATAAGAAAAGGGTTAATCAAAGACAAATTAGATTTTATTAGGAATAAAATCCCGCACACTTTTTTTATGAATATGACTGATAAAATGACTGATAAAGAATTTGAAGATTTGAAAAAAGAAATTTATAGATTAAAAGTTAAACATGGCAATTATGTTGTTCCATTTAAAGTTAAAAAAACAGATAAAAAAGATGTTTACAATCTTTCTGTTAAATGTCCTTTTTGCAAACAAACCAGCACACATAAAAATAATTATTTTTCTAATAGATTTTTCTACAGATTCCATGTTCATTGCAGAAACTGCGGAATGAGGTATCATTTAGTCAGCAAAGTCTACAAATTCACAATGGACCATTATGTTGAACTTGATTTTTTCAGAAGAAATTATCTTGAGTATAGGGGGATGTTACTTAGGAAAAAAATTTGAGGATTAAAAGATGTCTGAAAAAAGATTTATTGTTTCTATTGAAAAATGTTCTTCTTACGACCCGGAAAAAGTCAGAGTTGCCTTGGAAAATGGTTTGAAAAACATCAATTTTGAATTAGAGGAAAATTTAAAAATTCTTATCAAGCCTAATTTAATATTTCCTGCAAAACCAGAAACTGCAATAATTACCCACCCAATTGTTTTGGAAGAATTATGTAAAATTTTGAAAAAGAAAAATGCCACTATTTTTATTGGGGAAAGTTCATCTTATGATACAGATAAATCCTTTGAAATTTCCGGAATTAATAAGCTCTCTAAATATGCAAAGATAATTAATTTTGAATCATCTCCAAAAAAGTTTTTCAATCTTGGAGCAGGAGAGTTAATGAATGTGCCTTTTCCAGAAATTCTTTTTGATGTTGATTTAATTATTAATGTCTCAAAATTAAAAACCCATAATTTCACTAGAGCTACATTATGTGTAAAAAATCTCTATGGGTGCATCCCTGGAGGATTAAAAGGAAAATTTCACGGGGTCATCCCTTCTATCCAAAATTTTTCAAAATTTCTTTTAAAGATTAGTGAAAAAATTAATCCAGGATTGAACATTATTGATGGTGTTGTGGGGTTAGAAGGTAATGGTCCAGGTTTTGCAGGAAAACCGAAAAATTCAGGAATTTTGGTTGTATCTAAAAAAGCGGTTGCAGGAGATTTTGCAGCTTCAAAATTAATGGGTTTTAAACCTAAAGAGATTTATACAAATAAATTTTCAGGTATCGATGAAAGTGAAATAAAGATTGTTGGAAATGCGAAAGATACTCAATTAAATTTTAGAAAACCAAAATTTTCTCCAAAGATATTTCTGTCTGGTTTTTTAAAATTTCTTCCAGGTCCCAAAATAAGTTTTGATAAACTTAAATGTGTAAAATGCGGAATTTGCAGGGACAAATGTCCTGTTGGGGCAATCGAATTAGATAAAGAGATAAAATGCAAGCATAAAAAATGCATTAATTGTCTATGTTGTATTGAAGTTTGTCCTAACGCCGCAGTTTTTCTTGAAAGACCCTTTATTATCAGATTTCTGAAATCAATCATTGTGCGAAAACAAAAGGTTTAAAATTAAAATAGAAAAGAACGATAAAAGGTAGATCAGATTTTATTAAAAAATTTATTCTTTTATTAATTTTAAAGCAAGTTCTCAACAACTTTTTTTCCATGCAAAATAGAATCATCCATAGAAGAGTGCTCCCATGCCCCAAATTGCCCAACAGAATATATGCTATTTTTTATTAGATAATCCCGAATTAATTTCAGATTTTCATTGCGATTAAAATCAAAAAGCACATATGCATGTTCTAATTTTAAAACATCCTTAAAAACAACTTCTTTTTTATCTTTAAGAAACCCCATTTTTATCAGATCCTCAATTATTCTCTCAATTAAATCTTCATCTGAGATTTTTTTATCATCAAGATAAGACCATTCTGCACAAATTGAACTCATTCCTTGCGGAGCAACATTTTTTCCATAGTTTGTTGCAAAGCTCAATCTATATGTTAAGACATCTTCTTGCGGGACATAAAGCACCTGATGTTCAGAAACTTTTGGTTTATTAACCCCCAAAATAATCGCACAAATAGTATTGCACCTTAATTTCTTAGCTGCATTTTTAATCTCCTCAGGAGCCCCATCAATTAGTCCAACTAATTTTTTAAGAGGCATAGTAGAAACCAAATTTTCAAAAGGATAATTTGTTTTTTCTGTAAAAACAATTTTTTTATCAATATCTATCTTAGTTACTTTTTCATCTAGTTTAATGTTTATGATTTTTCTAGCAATTGCTTTTGGAAGAAAATCTATCCCCCCCTCTTTATTATAGCCAAATTGATAATTATATCCTACCTTTGCTTTTGACATGTCTTTATTAGCACCTTTAATTATCTCTTTTAAATCAAAACGAGGAATATATCTTCCAAGATTTTCAAGAGTCAATTCTTTTGGATGAACACAATAGCATTTTTTATTATACGGAAGCATAAAGTGCTTGGCAATGCCTTCTCCTAAAGCCATTTTTATCCATTCGTAAAAATTAGTAGGGGTTTGTCCGTTAAACTTTTTATCAGCATCAATAGCTCCGGCTAAACATTCTTTTTTAGTTTCTTCATCCAGATGATAAAGATTATATTGAAAAGGATAAGGAACAACCCTCCCATTTATCAATATGCCATGTTTTCTATCCTCTGAAATTAACGCATCACCAAGCAAATCCCTTACAAGTTTTGTTATTTCTTTATTTCCAAAGAAAAACATATGTGGTGCAAAGTCAAATACAAACCCATTTTTCCTAAATGTTCTGCACAATCCTCCAACTTCTGGATTAGCTTCAAGCAAAACATAATCTTTATTGCCCCGCTTTTCAAGATAATACGCTGTACTTAAACCACTAAGACCCGCACCAATGATGATTGTTTTCATTTTCTTATTTGTTAATCTCAACTTTAATAATTTTTGGAAAAGAATTATTTCTTCCAACCATGAACATATTCATTATAAGCTCGCACATGCTTTCCAACTAATTTTACCATATCATCTATTGTTAAAAACTTAGGATTAGTATTACTCACATATTGGAATGTATCTGAAACAGACTTCCCCCCAACATGATAATCTTTCTCCCACCAATCAAACTGTGGCTGAATAATATAATAGTCTTCAAATTCAATTACATTTCTTGCATCATCTGCAGCAATCATTGATTCATGCAATTTTTCACCTGGTTTAATTCCAATATATTTTATCTCACATTCAGGAGCAATTGCCTTTGCCAAATCAACAATCCTCATGCTTGGAATTTTTGGAACAAAAATTTCCCCCCCTCTCATACGTCTAAGACTATTTACGACAAATTTCACCCCATCCTCAAGAGTTATCCAAAACCTTGTCATTCTCTCATCAGTGATTGGAAGAACACCTTCTCTCTTTTTTTCTAAAAAGAAAGGAATAATACTCCCCCTGCTCCCAATAACATTTCCATATCTTGCAACAGCAAAAGAAGTTCTTTTTGTAGGAGAATGAGAGTTTGCTGCTACAAACAGTTTATCAGAACATAGTTTTGTTGCCCCATATAGGTTAACAGGGTTGCAAGCCTTGTCTGTGCTAAATGCAATGACTTTTTCAATATTATTTTCTAATGCAACCTCAATTATATTCATTGCTCCAAGAATATTTGTCTTGATTGTTTCAGGAGGGTTTTCTTCTCCAGTATGAACAATTTTCATTGCAGCTGTATGAACAATATAATCTACTCCTTTGCACGCAAGACTAAGCCTTTTTCTATCTCGCACATCTCCTAGAACAAATTTTAGGATTTTATTGCCATATTCTTTATTCATAAACCATTGCTTCATCTCATCACGGCTATATACAATAATCTGCTTTGGGCAATCATGTTCAAGAACATGTTTAATAAAGGCATTTCCAAAAGAACCTGTTCCGCCAGTGATTAAGATTGTTTTTCCTTCAAATATTTTCTTTTGAAAGTTTGGAGAAACACTCCTTTCAATCCTCTCCTGATTAATAACATCTCCCTTATAATCAGAATTATTCTCTTTAAATCCCCATACATTATTTTCCATTTATTCTCATATCCCAAACCCTTTAAAAGATTATCTGTGCTATTTTGACAGTGTTTCTCAATAGTTAAGTTTTTATATTCGCCAGTTGTGCAAATTTTGAATCAAACACATAAAATGGAAGAAAATACTTATAACGAAAATCTTGAAAAGATAAAAGAGCTGATAAGACAAATATATGAACAAAGGAAAAAGTCCGAAGAATTCATTCCTGGCAAAAGCAAGGTTCATTATTCTGGTCCAATCTTTGATGAAAAAGAAGTAAACGCAACTATTGCCAATTTAACTGCTGGTACTTGGTTGGCAGAAGGCAAGGCTACATTGGAATTTGAAAAGCAATTCTCTGATTTAATGAGAGTGAAAGACACAATTGTTACTAATTCTGGCTCTTCGGCACTTCTGTTAATCTTTGCATGCCTCATGAATAAAGATCTGGAAAACCCTCTTAAAGAAGGCGACGAAGTTATAACAAGTGCCTTAATGTTTCCAACTACTTTGAATTCAATTATTCTAAACAGATTAAAACCTGTTTTTGTAGATGTTGAACCAGAGACTTATAATCTAGATATAAACCAGATAGAACAGATAATCTCAGAAAAAACAAGAGCCATATTAGTTATGCATCACCTTGGCAATCCTTGCGATATGAATAGAATAGTAGATATTGCGAAGAAGCACAACTTGTATGTGATAGAAGATTGTTGCGATGCTCATGGCGCAATGTTAGGAGACAAGATTCTTGGCAGTTTCGGGCACATGGCTGCATATTCTTTTTACGGGGCTCATGCAATGACAATGGGTGAAGGGGGTGCAATAGTTGTTAATGATTTAAAATTCTCTCCACTACTAATATCTTTAAAAACATGCGGAAGAGCCTGCACCTGTGCATTTTGCAATGTAGCTGTTGACCCTGATTTCCAGTGTCCGCAAAGATTTGAGTCAAAATATGCAGGATTTGAAAACTTTGACAAGAGAACACTTTATCCAAATATCGGATATAAATTAAAAATTTTAGATTTGCAATGTGCATTTGGCATAGAGCAATTAAAAAGGCTTCCAGATTTTGTAAAAAAAAGACAAGGGAATTTTGATTCATTAATGAATGGGTTAAAAAAATTCGAGAAATATCTGACTCTTCCAAAAGTTTTAGAGGGAAGCAAGCCTTCATGGTTTGCAATACCAATAACACTCAAGTCTGATTGCGGATTTAGCAGAGAAGAGTTAGTTGATTATCTTGAAAAGAATAATATTGAGACACGCCCTTTATTAGGGGGCAATCTAGCAAAACAACCTGCCTATCAGGAAATTGATTTTAAATCATCCCCCCTTCCACACACAGATTATTGCCATGTCAATTCTTTTTACATTGGCTGTTACCCTGGAATAACTCAGGAAATGATTAATTTTGTGTTAAATGTTTTTGAGGATTTTTTCAGAAAACTAGAAAACTCTCAGTAAAATGAAAAAAATTTTTATTACAGGTGGGACAGGAGGAGTAGGAAGCGAAGTATCTCTTTTTTTAGGCGATAAATACCAAGTTTATTCAGGAACAACTAATGAAAATGCAAAAATTAGAAATTGTAAGATGATCTTAATAGACATAACAGACAGAGAAAAATTAATTAAAACAATCACAGAGATAAATCCAGATTATATAATTCATCTTGCAGCACTAACAGATGTCAATTTATGTGAAGAAAAAAAAGAACAGGCATGGAAAATCAATGTCGAAGGAACTAAAAATGTTACACTAGCAGCTGAAAGAGTAGGAGCAAAATTAATCTATGCATCAACTAACTATGTTTTTGACGGAGAAAAAGGCATGTATGCAGAAGAAGATGAACCAAGCCCTGTTAATTATTATTCTTTAACAAAAGTTAAGGGAGAAAAAGAAGCCCTAAACTATTCTAATTCTATTGTAACCCGGCTCTGTCCTTTTGGATTAGGTGCAGAGAACAGACAAACTTTTACAACACGGGTAATCCAGGAGTTATCTAAAGGAGGAAAAATAAATCTTTTTACAGATCAATTTTTCTCTCCAATATTCACTTATAATTATGTGCAAGTTTTAGAGAAACTCTTTGAGAGTGATTTCACCGGCATTATAAATATTGCTGGTTCAGAAAGATTAAGCAGATATGAATTTGTTAAAAAAATTGCAGACATTTTTGAGCTAGATTCAAATTTATTAAATCCGACAAAGATAGAAGACTTGGACGAGGTTGCAAAAAGACCAAGAGATACATCACTAGATATTTCAAAAGCAAAATCTTTATTTGGAGACATATTTCCTGACGCTGAGTCAGGAATAAGGCAGATGAAAAGAATAAGAGACAAAGATATCTAAGAACTACTTATAACAAAAACCTATTTAAAACCACCCCCTCTAAATCCAATATGGCAACTAAAAAGATTTGTTTTTTTGTAGGACATTATGATCCAGCAAGGCATGTTATTATGATGTATTATGAAAGAATCTTCCCTAAAGATGTTGAACTGCATGTCGCCTGCGCAAGCAAATTTGAAAAGGAAAAATATCCTTTAAAAAGAATAAAAGTTGTCGAGTTTCTTGATAAAAAATCAAGAGTTCCTTTTAAACTAAGAGAATTTTGCAAGGAGAAGAAAATTGATTTTCTCATAAATTTAACTGGAAATGCAGAAGTCGCACTGGCATTGCTTATAGCAACAGTGTTCACAAAAACCAAAAAAGGAATTTATTTTCTCGGCAATCCAAAACTGACTTTTAAAAATTGGTTTTTTTTGTTTTCACAATTTTTTACTTTGCGCTTTTTAGCCTGCAGTAATGAGGTCTCTGAGAAATTCAAGAAGTTCTTGTTTTTCAGCAGAAAAAAGACATTTTATCTTCCTTTTCCAGTAAATGTGAACAAATTTAAACCAAAAGATAAAAAGAAACTAAGGAAAAAATTAGGATTTAAGGATAAAGATAAAATTCTTCTCCAGATTGGAAGAGTTGAACCCGCGCAAGGTTCTGATTATCTGATAAAATTAATAAAGAACAACCAAGACAAGAAGTTTTTGTCTATAGGGCAGGTAAATGATGAGAACTTTAAAAATCATAAGTTCAAGAACCTAACTTTAATACCATTTATCCCAAATGTCCAGCTTCCAGATTATTACAATATTGCAGACATGTGCATTTTCCTTACAAAAAGAAACAGCTATCCATATCCTCCACGAGAATCAATGGCTTGCGGAACACCAGTAGTTGTTTTTGACATCGGCGCCTTTAAAATAATCTCTTCTCCTGCAACAATGAAAATTCCTTTTGACTATGATGCACTTCAAAAACAAGTAGACAAATTTTTTAGCTTGTCTGAAAAAGAGAGAGAAGAACTTTCAAAAGATGGAAGAAATTTTGTGATTAACGACTCCTCAGAAGAAAAATTAATTGATGAAACTCTGGATAAATTGTTGGGAGTTTAACAACCCTCACAAATCCAACTTCTTCATAAAGTCCATCTTTTTCCCTAATTTATATTCAAAAGGAAAATCAAAAAAATTCAGCATCATTCTTGTTTTTGCAAATGGGTAAAAAATAGCTGATAACAATTTCAGTTTTATTGGATAAGGCAAAACCATTCTCTTGAAAAAGGTTGCCAAATCTAATTTTCCCGCTTTGATATAGAGTTGTAGTGCAGCATAATATTCTGGTTCAAGCTGTATCCATGGGTAATCTTCAATTTTATATCGTGTATTTTCACTGAAATATTTTTCCCATCCCTCAAGCGTGTCTGGTGATGTCCAGCCATATTCTTTTACAAGATATTCATAAAGCTCACCACCAGGATAAGGGCGGTAAATCTCAGGTCCGGAAATCCTGCTCCTCTCTCTCCATTGATAAATTTTCCCATTCTTTTTAATGATCTTTATTCCTTTATTCACCTTGTAAATCTTTTTTGCCATCTTTATTGTTGCAAGTGTATCTTCTTTTGTCTCATTTGGAAAACCAGTCATAAATCCGTAGCCAGCACAAATGTCAGCTTTTCTTAGCATTTCAACTGCAGTAAAAATATCTTTTTCATTCACATCTTTTTTTATAAAATCTCTCATCTTTTGGGAGCCAAATTCCGGACTTAGATTAACATTAAAAAAACCAGCTCTGCTCATTTTGTTGAGCAAATCCTGAGTCACCAAACCCTTTGTAAAATAATCAGCCCTCAAATTTCCCCCAAAACCTATGTCCAAATTTTTCTCAAGAAGAAGGTCTGCAATTTTATTTGCTCTATCCTTATTTACAAAAAAACATTCGTCACTGAACTCTATAACTTTAATTCCATATCTTTTATGCAGGTGCTCAATCTCTTTTATTACATTTTCAGCAGTAAGAGCTCTCCACTTGGTATTTTTTGTTATATAATTTATGCAGAAAGTGCATCTATGTGGGCAGCCCCTGCTTGTCATAAAAGTAATAACCTTTTTTTCAAAAACATCTGGGTTTAGGAGCTCATAATTTAAAATACTTAATTCATTCATATCAACAAAATCTTCAGGAGGAGTTTTCACAATCTTTCCACCTTCTTCATATATAATCCCTTTTACATTTTTGCAGGATTTTCCTTTTGATAAGCAATTTGCTAGATTAAGAAAAGGTTTTTCCCCCTCATTATATACTGCAAAATCTATAAGAGGATGTTTTATTGTCTGTTCTGGATAAAGCCTTAGATGAATTCCTCCCCACACAGTTTTTATTTTCGGATCTATTTTCTTTATCAGTCGCGTAACTTCAAGAGCATTTGGAATGCAAAACGTCATTGCAGAAATTCCAACTAAAAAAACCCCCCCTTTTTTTATCTCATTTTTTATAATTTCTTTGTAATCTTTCTCAACAAGACAATCAATAAGCTTCACCTTAAAATCACTTTTTTTTGTAAGCCATGTTCCAACAGCAAGAAGCCCGGCAGGGATATTGTTCTTTTCACCCCCCTCCCCTAAACTAGAAGGATAAGCATTAATCAAAATAATTCTCTTCTTATTCTGCATATTTTTTCTATTTTTCTGGGGCATAAGATTTTGTATAAGAAGCAGTTTATAAGATTATTTGTTCTATAGTTAAGTGTATCCCAACTCTCTTAACCTCTCCATTATAGTCTCTCTGACTTCTCCCCTCCCTGCCCTTTCATGCATGTCTGGATCTAGGTTTTTGTCAGTGCATTCAACGCAACCAAGCGAGGTAAATCCCTGTTTGTATAATGGATTGCATTCAAGATTAAACTTTTTTACAAAATCAAGAACATCTTCTCTTCTCCAGAATATAATTGGATGAACCCTTATATGGGCTGGATTTTGCCTGGGGGAAAAAATACTTTCTTTAGCTCTCTCTTCATGCTCAACCCCCCTTAACCCTACAAAAAAAGCATCAAAGTTTTTGTCTCCAATAGCTTTCATCATAGGCGTAATCTTATGATAATGACAGCATGTTTCTGTGAATACAGGAGTTCTTAATCCATGTTCATCTGTAAATTCTTTAACTTTATCTTTTTCAGCCATAACAGCATGATAATCTACAAGTTGCCACTCTCTTCTAATCTTGTCAATAAATGCATATGTTTCTGGGGCATCATGTTGTGTGTCAACAAAAACAACAGGCATGTTTGGTTTAACCTGAAGAATTAAATGTAGTAAAATCAGACTGTCTGTGCCGCCACTAAAACCCATCCCAACTTTTGAGTATTTCTCAATTGCTTCTTTTATTATCTCTTTTGATTTCTCAATCTTCTCATCAAGTGATAAGTCAAGAAGTTCCTTCACCTCAGGCCTCATTAAATCCTCGCAGATTTTTGTCCTGTTTATTGTAAAATCTTTTGCCATTATAGATAATTATATATAATTACACCTTTTAAAGATTTCTATCTTGGAAAACATATTAATAACCAAGACTTTTCAGCTTTGCTTTAATTTCTCCTGTTTCTTCAGAAGCAATTAGTGTCTTTGGAGAAGAAGCCAGAATCTGTCTTAGGACAAATGCAACATATGAAGAAACCGATGGCATTCCAGTTCCCTTTATTCTTTTTTTAACTTTTTCAATCAAAGGCGCAGGAAGAGAAATTGTTCCATATCTTACCTTATTCCCTGCTCTTTTTTTAGGCTTTTTCATAATTATATATAATATCAAGAAGTTATAAATCTTCCTTCTCATCTAAAAACTCTTTTAGTTCACTCTCTCCAGAATAAATATTCTCATTCTCCCCAGAATCTTTTTCCAAATCATATTCTTCAAATTCTCCATGATGAGAGGATTTACACAAATTACACTGGTTGTCCTTTGCAACAATTAATTTTTTATTCTTTGTCCTGACACCCCTAACATTTACACACAAACCATCCCAGAAAAAAACCTTGTCCCTGATTTTATCTCCCTTAACTAATTTAATCAAGGATTTTCCATCAAAATTATTATATTCTCTTTCACCAAGATAATCCAACACCGTAGGAGTTATATCAATGTTCTGGGCGAATTCATTCATCTCTTTTCCCTCAAAACCAGGTAGATGCATGATGAATGGAACATGAATTGTATCATCATATAATCCAGAAGAACTAAAATAAATTTCATGGTCAATGAGATTAGTCCCATGGTCACCAAGGACAATCAAAACCGTGTTATCCCACAGATTATTGTTTTTTAGATAATTAAACAATCTCCCGATTTGTTTATCGACCTCTTTTATCGCAGCATCATATTTATCAATCATATCTTCTGTTGAATTAAGACCAATATCTGTGACCCTCTTTTTGAAATATTCTCTCTGGGATTTATTTTCTATTTTTTCTAAAAATTCCTCAATATTCTCCTTCTTTGAACCTCTGAATTTTGTTGTTGGAAAAGGAAAGTGTGTGTCCCAAAAATGCATGAAAAGAAAGAAAGGTTTCTTTGAGTTTTTGATTTTTGAAATACCTAAGTCCATTGTATCCTTTGCAGGAGAGAATTTCACAGAAGCCCGGGTCTTCACAACTTTTTTTCCAATTTTGTATGCCCAATTTGGAAGATTTAGTAAAAATTTTTTTACAACAGGAACATTCATGAACTTTTTCAGTTTGCTTTGTGTTTCCTCTCTTTCTTCATAATAATCAAATCCGTCTTTAAACCACATCCCAATCCAGTCAATTGCGATTGTATTATATCCTTTTTCTTTAAGGTATTTCGGAAGCCAAAATTTCATTTCTCTGTCCATTTTTTCAATCTCTTTATTTGTTGTATATGGAAATTGATGAAGTATTCCGTGATGGTTAGGGTATCTGCCAGTAAATATAGACATGAGAGAAGGAGCAGTTGCGTTTGAACTTGAAAAGAAATTCTTAAACAATAAATTTTTATCAGCAATCTTTTTCAGATTTTTATCTATTTTTTTTCTGTAACCAAACATGCTTAGATTTTTTGGTCTAAAAGCATCAACTACAAGGATTATAATATTTTTTTTATTTGCATTATCCATTTTAAATTTCCTCATAATCTTTGACAGTTTCGTCAACTATTCTTTTCCATTTATATTGCTCTGCAGACTTTTTAATATTTCTATTTTCCCACTTTAAAATTTTTTTAACTGCTTTTGCAATTTCACTAGAATTCCTCTGAGGGACAACATAACCCTCTTTCTCATCTTTAATCATCAGGGGCATACCCGCTATATCTGTTGTCACAATCGGAACATTTCTTGCAAGCGCCTCCATAACAGAAACAGAAGCTCCCTCCCTTGATGAAGGTAAAATAAAAGCATCTGCAGCACTCAGATAAGGCAGTTTATTTTTTCCAAAAATCGCCCCTAAAAATTCCACATTCTTTATTTTTTTTGATTTAGTATATTCTTTAAACTCTTCCAGCTGAGGCCCATAACCAATAACCTTCAAATCAACTTCAGGCAATTCCTTCATAGCATCAATTAGATATTTAATCCCTTTGATATGAGTCATTCTTCCAAGATTTACAACTATTTTTTTATCCAGAGGCCATCCAAGCTTTTTACGTGCAGCTTCTTTTTTCATAGGAGAGAAATAAAAATCATCAATCCCCATTGTCTGAAATCTAATTTTAGAATTTTTTGCTCTTTTTTTTAGATAATCAATCTCCTGTGGACTTAGCGCATAAAAAAGTTTAATATTTTTTAAAACCCTGTTTTCCCAGAATTGGCTTAATGCAAAAAAAGGAAAAAACCATCTTTTTTTCTTAGACTCTTTTAGATGCTTAAATGGCCAGCTTCCCCCGTGATGCTGTCCGATAATATCCTCTTTTCCAAATAAACTTGCAATTGCCAAGCCATGCAAACTATGGTATTCATGAAAATGAATTATCAATTTATAACCCTCTCTCTTGCTTTTTTTAACCTCTTTTTTCAGTTCCTTCAACAGCGAAACAGAAAAATCCAAGCCATACACAGGAGAAATTGTCGTCGGAAACTGCCTATATTTTATTCCTTTATAAGTAAATTCTTTTTTCTCTTTAAAACTTCTCTCAGGTATCCAGCATTCTACTTCTATTCCAGGATGAAATTTTTTAATCTGCTGCGCAACCAGAGAAAACCAGTCATCAATTATGAATTTTTCCAGAGTTTTGTCGCTTCCTTCTAAGAAAAAAGACATTGAAGCATGCGCAATTAAAATAATTTTTATCTTTTTCATTTTAAAGATCCTTGTTTTCAGTTCCCTTTCTAAATTTAAATTTATAACTGAACTTTTTTACTCTTTCCATTACAGTTTTTTCTAATTTAGGAGAGACATTAAACAAGAACAATGAAAAATTACTCAAGAACAAAAGTGCCTGATAGACAAAATATGCAAAAAGAGGATTCTTGAATCTCCTCTTACTGATAATATACAAATCCCATTTTCCCATAATCTTATAGAGTTTGTCTATTTCTCTGAAAATTTTCTTGTCATAATTAAAAAAATTATTATGCAGATGATCCCAAAAAGTATGATAATAAATCATAAAAAACGGACGATACTCATCTTTGAATAATCGCTTTTTATACAGCCACCATTTTTCAAAACCACATTCATTTGCATATTCATTATAAATTTCTGTCCCAGGATATGGCTGAATTATCCCCCCGTCAAAACATTGGGTAACATATTTTCTAATCTTCTTCACATATTTCTGGAAATCCCTCATCTCTTCTGCAGTTTCCCACGGAAACCCAACAAGAGTATTTACTCCTGCCCGTATCCCGGCTTTATGACACCATTTAAGAACTCTCTCTGTTTGTTCAATATATTTCTGAGGATCTAAAGTTTTTTTTGTTTTCTCAAGTGTCTTAGGAATCATACTTTCAAAACCAAGACTTATCATAACACACCCTGCTTTTTTCATTTTGAAGATAGTCTCTCTTGTTAAAAAATCAATTCTTGAGGCACAAACCCACTCTATCGGAAGCTTTTTTTCTATTAACATATCGCAAATCTGATTCAGCCTTTTCCTGTTTGCAGTAAAAGAATCATCAACAAAATTAATTGTAGTAACTCCATATTTTTTGTGAAGTTGTAAAATTTCTTCTAAAATCTTGTCAGCAGACCTGAATCTAAAACACTTTCCAAACAACGAATGAAGGCAAAAAGTGCATCTACCCGTGCAGCCTCTGCTTGAAAGCACAGCCCCGTAATTATTCATCTCCTCCTTTATCTTAACATAATCTGATTGCCTGTGAACTTCTCTGTCTGGAATTGGCAGAACATTCAAGTCCTTAATATCTGCTTCAGGTTTTGTCTTGACTATTTTCCCTTTTTCTCTAAACACAAGCCCTTTTACAGAATTTATCTTCTTATTCTGTGAAAGTTTCCCTAACAAATTCTTAAACGAGATTTCAGCTTCACCTAAAACAATAATGTCTGCGCCTTTCTCTAAAACCTCCTCAGGACAGATTGTTGCATGAGGCCCTCCAGCCACAATTATCTTGCAATACGGACGAATTTTTTCAAGCAAGTCATAAGAATAAGTTACACTATTTGTGATAAAATTCATTCCCACTAAAAGCGGTTTTTCTCTCTTTATCAAATCAATTATACTCTTGTAGTCTTTCTTAGTATATTGTGCATTTAGATTTTCAACAAGCACCTCAAACCCTTCTTTTTTGGCAATTGCCCCAAGATAACTAAATGCAAGGGGTGGAAAAGGGTCTTCTATACCTAATTTTGCTCTTAGCAATAAAATCTTCTTATTCATAAATTTAAGAAATCAAGCCCGCGTTTAAATAGATTATGCTAAATAACTAACAGCCCAATAAATCATCAATCCCAGTAAAAACCCTCCGATAATATCTATCCAATCATGCTTCTTTAAATAAATCCGTGAATAAAAAACCAGAATAAGGATAAATAAAATAAGTGTACTAACATAGACATTCAACGAAAAAGCGATTATAGCGAACAAGCCCAGGAATACTGCTCTTGCTGTATGAATGCTTGGAAACGACGATGCATCAATCTTTTCAAGGAAATTATTATATCTTACTTTTTTTGGTCTTGATTTAAAGTAAAATAACCTTATAATCAGTGTCACTAAATATATGACAACTACTCCAAAAAATATCTCTTTTGCAAAATCAATTTTTCCAGTTATAAAAAAAATCACAATTAGGAATAAACTAAAAATTAGCCCTCCAAATAAGGTAATCTCTTCAAAAAATTTATCAAAGAGTTTTTTCATAATTCTCCGAATCGAGCAATATTTAAATACTTTCTTACAACCTTAAACAAAATGAAAATAGCATACTTTCTCATAGAACCCTGGCAGGAAAAAATTCTTAGAGAGAACTTTCTAGATTCTGAACTTCAGATTTTTTCACAACCTTTAAACAGGGAAAACATAGAAAAAATAACCGACACAGATATAATTGTCTCAAGGGCAAGATTTATTGATCTAAAGTTGAATAGGGAAACCTTGGAAAAACTTCCAAACCTGAAATTTATCGCAACAATGTCAACAGGTTTTGATCATATCGATTTAGATTATTGCAGGCAAAAAAACATTCTTGTCTCAAATGTACCCGCTTATGGAAGTGTTTCTGTGGTAGAACAGACTTTTGCACTTCTTCTCGCTATCTCAAGAAAGATTCCTCAGGCAGCAAATGCATTAAAAGATAATCCAACAAATCAATCTAATTTAATTGGTTTTGACTTAGATGAAAAAACATTAGGTGTCATTGGTTCTGGAAAAATTGGATTAAATGTAATTAAGATTGCAAAAAGTTTTGGCATGAATGTTCTTGCTCATGACATCATTAAAAACCACCAGGCAGCTGAAGAATTAGGATTTAAATATGTTGAACTTAGCGAGCTTTTGCAAAATTCAGACATAATAACGCTTCACACGTTTCTTAATAAAGATTCATTCCACCTAATCAGCGAAAAAGAACTTTCTCTGTTAAAACAAGATGCAATTATAATCAACACTGCACGAGGAGGACTAATAGATACTCGCGCCTTAATCAACTATCTTCAGAGCAATCCTCTTGCTTTTGCAGGTCTGGATGTTTTTGAAGGAGAATCAACAGACTTTAAAGTGAATAAATATCTCCAAGAACTTTCAAGTGTGGATAATGTGATAATAACCCCTCACAATGCTTCAAATACAAAAGAAGCAAAGGAAAAAATTCTTCAGACAACAATTGGAAATATAAAAGAATTCATTAATGAAAAGCAGATTAATGTTGTTTAAGAAATCGTCTTCACAATCTTCAGAAATCCTTGTTTTAGCTTTTTCCTGTGGCTTGTCCCATAAGATTTCTTTCCCTGTTTTTTCATCTGAACATAACTATCATAGGCAACTTTTAGCGCTTCTTTGTTCCCTAATTTTGGTTTCCATCCTAAAATTTTCCTTGCATTTTCATTGTTAAAATAAAAGTCCTTGTGAAACGTTAGGTAGTGCCAAGGCGCAAGAGGGGAGAGTCTCATTTTATCTAGGATTTTCAAGGAGTTGATTGTAAAATTTGTCGGGAGAGAAATTATCTTTGAACCAGTTTTAGCATAATCTAGAAGAGATTGCAAATCTTCTCTTAGGGTTAAAAAATTCTTTGAGCCAATATTAAATATATGAGAACCTTTTTTCAGCAAAGACAAATAACAGCAAGAAGCCAAATCACCTGAATGCAAAAATTGTATTTTATTGTTCCCATTGCCAATGATATAGATATTTTTTCCTTCTGAAATCCATTCAAAAAAAATGTCAAAAATGCCCATTCTTCCAGGGCCCAAAACTGTTCGCGGTCTTATAATGTCCACATCCAATCCTTTTCTAATATATTCTCTGCAAACTAATTCCCCTTTTAATTTTGATTCAGCGTAGGGTCCGACTGGATTATATTCATCGTTTTCATCAACAGGATTTTTTCCAGTAAACTGAACAGCACTTGTAGATAAATGAACTACTTTCTTAACTTTATTTTTTAGCGCAGCTTCTAACACATTTCTTGTTCCTTCAACATTAACCTCAATAAATTTTTTTCCTGCCTTGCTTATCGGAACTTTTGCTACAGTATGGATAATTCTATCAACCCCAGAGCATGCTTCAGAAACTTTTTCCTTGTCAAGAATATCCCCATAAACAAATTCAACTTTTTCATAAAAAGAATTATCTGGCAGAGGATCAATATCCATTACTCTCACCTTTTCACCTTTTTTTACCAAAAACCTGACAATTTCAAATCCACAAAACCCAGAACCCCCTGTAACTAAGCATATTCTCATTTAAACATTAACCCCTTGTCTCCTGCACCAATCAATTGATTTTTCCATTCCCTCTTTCAAAGAAACTTTTGGATCATAGCCTAATTCTTTTTTTGCTTTTTCAACATTGCATGCGATATCCTGATCCATCTCCCCTGCAACATGAAGTTCTTTGTTATAAATTCCGACACTTTGCAATAAACTATCAGCGATTCTACAAATACCCGAAACAAATCCAGGAATATGACGCGGTTTTAGCTTTACCCCCAAAATATCTGCAATAGTTTCATAAATTTCAATTATTGGGTAAGGTTTCTCATCTGCGATCCAGTATGTCTGTCCACTTGCTCGTTTTTTAGTTGCTGCCAAAATTAATCCCTGAACTGCATTGTCAATGTAAGTCATGCTTCTTATATTCTTTCCGTTGCCAAATACAATTGGATTTCCTTTTTTAACCATCTTAAAAAAGGTTGTTTGTCTTAAGGGTTGGTTTGGTCCGTAAAACCAGCAGGGCCTTATAATAGTCACATCGATTTTTCCTTCTCTATATTTTCTATTAACATATTTTTCTGCTAGCATCTTGCTCTTTCCATAACCTTTGTAAGGTTTATAGGGGGTTTCTTCATCAAATAACATTTTATTTTTATTAAATCCAAAAGGAGAATTGCTACTCACGAAAACAAATTTTTTAACTCCTGAGTTTATTGCTTCATTGATAATATTTTTTGTTCCAATAAAATTCAAATTATAAAGATCTTTTGTTTTTTTTGGATGAATTATTCCTGCACAATGTATAACTATTTCAATACCTTTTGTAGCATTCTTCAAACTTTCTTTTTTAGTTAAGTTGCCTTTTGTAATCTCAGCGCCCATTTTCTTCAGATGTTCTGCATTCATCCCTTCTAAAACAAGACATCTTACCTTGGCCCCTTTCTTTATCAACTCTTTAACCAGCGAATCTCCGAGCCATCCCGGAGCTCCTGTAACAAGAATCTTTTTTCTCTTGACCATTAATCTTTTCCAACCCTTAGATATATAAATGTTGTCTTTCAAATTCGATGCATTTTTAAAGAAAAGGTTTATTCATTTTAGGATGACAATAATATCAGATTTATCCAGATTATTGAGGATATCTCAGTGGTATAAAAACCTTTTAATATTTGTGCCATTGATTTTTTCATTGAATCTTTTTAACTTGGACATTTTCCTAAGAGTTCTCTTGGGATTTTTATCCCTTTCACTTTTATCTTCAAGTTATTATATAATTAATGATCTTAAGGATATTGAAAAAGATAAGCATCATCCCGAAAAAAAGAAACGCCCTCTTGCGTCTGGAAGAACTCCAAAATTTTTAGCAGCCCTCCTTTTTTTCTTTTTATTTATCAATTCATTAGCAATCGCTTTTTTTCTTTCAAACATTTTTTTCACCATAATGATCGTCTTGTTTGCTCTCTCTCAAATCTATAATCTTATCCTTAGGAACATTGCTTTTTTTGATATAATTGCGATTTCTCTCAATTTCGTTGTCAGAATTCTTTCTGGAAGTTTTTTAATAGGAGTAACCCCCCAATATCCATTGGTTTTATCAGCATTCTTTCTTTCTGTGTTTATGGTTTCAGGCAAAAGAATTTCTGAAACTTACCTTTCTGACCTTATAAAGTATCGTCCTTCTCTCAGCAAACAACATAAAGACACTTTAACTTTGATGGCAACTGTTTCAGTGGCATCTACAATCATTTTGTTTTCTTTTTATGCTCTTGAAATCTCTAAGCCTCTTTTACTATTAACTTTGCCACTCTCCTTTTATTTGGTTTTAGTTTATTTCAACAGTGTATTTCACAATCCTGAAAAAATAAGAAACCCAGAAAAATTTATATTTGACAAAAGAATAATTCTTTCTTTGTTCTTTTGGACAGTTTTATTAATCTTGGCTCTATATGTTTTTTAGATTTCTTGTTTTTTTGATAATTCTTTAGAGGCTTTTTCAGGAGAACATTTTTCAAGATTAATCTTTCTTATAAAAATCCCTTTGAAAACTAATCCAACTAAGCTAGGAATATCCTTTATTTTTAGCAATTTAGAAATTTTCTCTTTTCCTGTTCCAGAATTTATTTTTTTTAGGTCATCTATCTTTATTGTGAGAACAGACATTTTAATTGCTACGATCATAAATGAGGCTAAAGAAAATATTAATACCCCTGGCCACAGAACAAAATTATTTTCAAGGAGTAATCCAATAGGAATCACAATATAAGGGATCATTGCTGATAAATATCTGTAATCTCCGCCACCCCCTGCCCAGTAGGTTTTGTGTTTTGAGACAAGCAAAAACAGAGGAAGTGTCAGGCATAAAAATAAAATTAAATTTTCATAGCTAAGATAATAAAATCCGATAATTCCAAATATTAAAACAGGACTAAGAACTAACATCCCTCCTGGCAGAAAAATCTCTTTTTTCTTTTTTATATGAAACAACAATCCAAAAATCCCTTTCAAAATTGGGGTTACAAAAGTTGTCCGGAGAGAATTAGACCATCTAAAGTGCGCACTGTATTTGTAAGATGTTGTCAGAGGCGAGCCAAAACATCTCCAGTTATATAAAAACAAGGGAACCACCCCAAGAACATATCCCCCTCCAAGTGGAAAAAGCACAGAATAATTTCCAAGGATAATTTGCGCGAGCCCGATTCCAAACAAGAACATAAAGTCAGTATACTCCACAATTGTTGCCAAACCAAGAATCAGTCCAATCACAAAAAAAGGATATCCATTAAGCAAAAAATAAACAGACAGCAAAACCAGGAAAGCAGACAGCGGATGGATGATGAAAGTTGTACTGTACCTCCAATTAATTGTGCATAGAGCAAATATCAAACCAGTTATAAGAGCGATTTTTTCTATTCCTACTAATTGCAGGGTGATTAGATAGACAAGAACAGTGGACAAGATTCCAGAGATAACCGGAACCAGTACAACATTCAGTCCAAGAGCATGAAATGGAACAGAAGCAAAAGCCAGACCAGGCGGCCTATCACTATAATATTTGTCATTCTTTTTTGCATAATCCATAAAATTAGTATACCCAAGATATTCTTTTATTGCAAGTTTCTTTTTTTCAACTATTGCTCTGACCAAAGCATAGAGACTTCCGCTGTTGCAACAAGTTATTCCCTGCATGGAAAAAAGATAAACAAGGCTCACAATCAAAATTAAAATTATCAGCTCCATTTTATTTAAAATTTTAAATCATTTATAAATTATTTCATACCATTATCTTTATAAATCTGTTTTATTAATCCCATTTATTCAAAATGCCAACAATGCCATTATCACATAAATTAAAACTCTTTTCTAATTATATTTATGCAGGAAGATTCAGGGAAATTTATAATATGTTTTGGGTATATCCTCTTTGGTGGAATCGAAAATGGGCTGCGTTTATTCTTAACAAATTTCTTCCAAAGCTTGGGATAGATTTATTTCCGCCTTTTTTGGAGATAGAACCTACGACAATATGCCCTTTTAGATGCATCTGCTGTGAACATACTTATTGGGAGGAATCTGCAAAGAATATGACATTTCAACAGTTTAAAAAAATCTTTGATGATTTTGGAAGGCCAAAATGGATCGGCCTTACAGGAATTGGTTATTCTTACGCAAATAAAGATTATCATAAAATGATTGCATACGCAAAATCAAGAGGAACAATTGTCGAAGTTTTTGACCACTTTGCAAAATTCAAAGATGATGACCAGATAAGAGAATTAATTGAAATAGGTCCTGATTTCCAGTTCATATCTACTTATGGAGCTTCAAAGAAATCATTTGAAACTGTATGCGTAGGAAGTAGTTATGATACTGTGATTGAGAATATTAGAAAATTTGTAGAACTAAAAAAGAAAATGAACAAGCGATTCCCTATCCTAAGTTTTCATTATATTGTAACTTCAGAATCAAAGGATGAGTTAAAAGGTTTTTTTAAATTCTTACACTCTCTTGATACAGAAATAGCAGAGGTTCTAGTAACTCCGATGCTCCATAGCTTTAAAGAGGCTGAGAAGTATTGTGTTGATTTGGACAAAGAATATATAGAAAACATAAAAAAAACAGCAAGAAGATACAAAATTCCAATTACTATAAACATGTGTGCAAAAAAAGAATCAGAAGGTTTGCACAAAAAACCAGATATAGGCAGTTGTAAGGAATATATCATGCCTTTTATTTTTGTCAACGGAAATGTAACCCCTTGTTGTGGTCAGAATGAAGTTAATCAGAGAGAATGGCAGCATAAGACTTCTCTTGGAAATGCACTGGAAAAACCATTTAGGGAAATTTGGTATTCCCCTAGATACAAAAATCTAAGGAAAATGATTAGAAAAAACAAGTGCCCTCCTGGATGTGCCTTTTGCCCTGCTTATGAGAAAATAGGTCTAAAAAATGACCCTGAAAAGAAATAATGGATTTTGTATGGTAACTCTTAAAAACACCTTATTTTTTTATTTTAAATGAAAATTACACTAATTTCAACCACGACATATCCCTCTGACCAGGGGATAAGGACAATCTCAGGGGTTCTTAAAGATGCAGGTCATGATGTAAGAATTGTATTTATGACTTTGAGCGAGGATTATTCAAGAAACTATAACAAATCAGAATTAGGCCAATTGTTGAAAATCTGCAAGAAAAGCAAATTAATCGGAATAAATTCTTTTGCTTCAACGTCTAAGCGTGCTGCAAGAATCATCAATTTTTTAAAACAAAAATTAAATGTTCCAATCGTTTATGGGGGGGTTCATGCAACAATTTCTCCAGAAGATGCAATAAAATATTCTGATATTGTTTGTGTTGGCGAAGGTGAAGGAGCAATTCTTGATTTGGCACATGCAATTGAAAAGGGCAAACCCTTAGATAAGATAAAAAATCTTTGGGTCAGAAAAGGCAATAAAATAGTAAAGAACGATGTTCGCAATTTAATAGATGATGTAGACTCAATTCCCTTCCCAGATTATGACATTCAGAACCATTTTATCCTCGATGGAGGCAAGATAAGAAAGTTTCTTGAATACGATTTAGGAGGTATGATTTTTTTTCTTACAGGAAGAGGCTGTCCTTATGGCTGTGATTACTGTAGCAACGGGCTTTTCAATGAACTATACTGCGGAAAGAGAAAAAAAATACTAAGATGGCATTCTCCAGAATATATCATTAGGGGGATATTATATCTTAAAAAAAGATTCCCTTCTTTGGGATATTTTGACATAAGAGATGATACTTTTTCTCTCAGACCATTGGAAGACATAAAGAAATTTTGTAAATTATACAAGGAAAAAGTTAAAATGAGATTCAAATGTCTTGGCGACCCAAAAACAATTACAGACGAAAAAATAAAACTTCTCGTTGATGCTGGTTGTACAGACATTATCATTGGAATTCAGGGTTCAGAGCGGGTTAATCAGGAGATTTATCATCGGAACCAACAAGACGAGCATGTTATCCAGGCAGCTAAGATTCTTAGCAAGTACAAAAATAAACTTGCAATAATGTATGACATCATCACCTGCAACCCCTATGAAAAATCAGAGGACATACTGAACTTAATACGCCTTTTACAAAAAATCCCGCGACCTTTTTATCTCTCTGTAAATAATCTAGTTTTCTTTACAGGTTCCAAATTATACGAGCGAGCAAAAAGAGACAGTACTGTAAAATCAGAAAAAGATTCTGCAATTCAATTGAATTACTGGGATAGGAGTTCACATATCTTGTTAAAAAGAAAAAACATATATCTTGTATTAATCTTGAACCTAATGAGAGGTGTTGCAACTGAGAATCGTTTTGGTCTGATGCCTAATTTTTTACTTAATCATCTTCTTGAGCCAGAAAGGGTGAGGGAAAATCTGCAAAATGAATTCCCCACTTTATTTGTCCTTAAATTCGTAAAATTGATAGACATTTTTAGAGAAAGAATTGCAAAACCAACATATCGTTCACTTCCATTGAATTTCAGAATCTGGTATGATAGAGCAAGATATAGGGTTTAATTTAATTCTTCCTCAATCTCTCTATGTTTCTCAAAATCATAATCTTGTCCAAGTTTTTCTTTTAGAAAATTTTCATAAGTGTGTATCATTGCTAACACAACTTTCTTTTCATTGTCATTTAAATCACACATGCACGCCCCACATTTAGGACACTCAAAATCCCCACACTTTTCACATTCTTTATCATCGTCAGATTTTCCAAACCATTCAAAACATTTAAAGCACTTGATTTTTTTCGGACTACACATTTTTGTAAATTGTTGGATCTTTTATTTCTGAAAATTTAAATGCTTTTTTTCTTGCCTTGCAACTTCCACAAATCCCGCAGTGAATTGGGATTTTATTTTCATCAAAACCTCTCCCAACATAACAACTATAAGTTTTTTCCAGCCCAACTTCTAACTCTTTTGCCAGTTCAATCACTTCTTCTTTTTCTTTTTCCAAAAAAGGCGCAACAAATTTTAAGTTCCCTTCTTGCGTGCAGAAATTCACCAACTTATTCATTTCACCGACAAATTCAGGAGTGGTATCCTTGAACTGAAGTTCTCCCTCATATTTTATTCCAATATAAACACCATATTTTTCTTTTTTAGAAATAAACTCTGATTCTGCAATTGCCAAACCCATTAACAAAAAAAGAGCATTCCTGCAAGGCACATACCATGAAATTATTTCATCTTCTTTCTCTATTCCTTTTAATTTTTCTTCATCTATTTTTTTATTTATCAAAGAAGTACTAATCTTTCCAAGCCATTTAGCATCAATGATTTTCAATTCAGCTCCAAGCTCTTTTACTGTGTTTTCAACACAAAATTTTTCTTCTTCAAATGATTGCTGTCCATAATCAATAAAAACCAGCAAAAGATTATCAAGTTTCTCTTTCTTTTTCAAATAATGAGCCAGCACAACACTATCCATTCCTCCAGACACAAGAACAACTGCATTCTTCATGAATTATTCCAACCAATCCTATATAAAAAACTTTATATAACTCATTATCGCTAATTTTTAATGGCACAAAAGAAAGCTTCAGAATTGAAAGAAGGAGATACAATAATTGTCTACGGGGAAAAAGCAGTTGTTAAAAAAATAGAAACTTCTGGAAAAGGCATCAAGCAAGGAAAAATCAAGTGCAGAATTGAAGCAGAATCTGTAACAGACAAAAAACCAGTGACAATAATCCGGCTTGCTGACGACTTGATTGAAGCAGCATAAAATGATTCACATAATAATTACTTCTTATGGAGAACTAGAATCAACTATGAAAACAATAGATTCTTTTCTCAATCAAAAAATCAAGGAGCCATATAAAATAACAGTCATAGACCCTTTTCCAGAAATTGAAAAATCATTAAAAAAGAAATATGGAAAGAATGTTGATTTTTTCTTAGATCCAGGGGAAGGAAAAAGTTATGCTTTAAATTTATTTCTTGAAAAAATTTATTCCCAAAATAAAGATGATATAATAATTTTTACAGACGGCGATGTGCATGTTTCTGAGAATACAGTGCAGGAATTTTTAAATTCTTTCAAGGACGAAAAAATCGGATGTGTTACAGGAAAGCCAGTACCACTAGATGAAAAAAATAATCTGTTTGGTTTCTGGAGTCATTTGCTTTTTGAAGGAATTCACAGAACAAGAGAAAAACTAAATACCCGAGAAAAATTCTTTGAATGCTCTGGTTATCTTTTTGCAATCCGAAATGGTGTTCTCAAGGGATTTCCCCTTGAAGTTTCAGAGGATGGAATCATCCCTTATCTTTTTTGGAAACAAGGTTATAAAACAAAATACATTCCAAAAGCAGAAGTTTATGTTCTGAATAATTATAATTGGAAAAATTGGAAAAAACAAAAAGTAAGAAATATCAAGGGCCATGAAAATTATAATGTTGTTGCTCCTGAAATGCCAAGGACAAAATCTCTTTTTAATGAAATAAAAGAAGGAACATTGTTTGCCTTGAAATATCCAAAAACAATGAAGGAGAGATACTGGACATCTTTGTTGTTTCTTGCCCGTTTGAATATTTATCTGAAAGCTTTGTATGACATAAAAATCAAAAAGAAAAAATACGAGGATGGTTGGCGTGCAGATACTTAATCTTTAATCTTTCCCAACTCCTCACTCAACTCCTCCAAACTCTCAACAATCTTAACTTGCCCTGCAATCACAGCACTAATATCTGAAATAGACTCACTAACTTTTCTGTCTGTTTTCAATCCAATGACTTTCTTACCAAGAGCCTGAAAATAACCTATCTCCCATGCTGTCCCAGCCCCAACACAAATCCCGTCTAAAACCCCAATTAAGACATCACACTCGTGCAATTCTTCAACATCCTTCTTAGATATCTCTGGGACATCTTTAATATCCTTAAACAACCCTGCATCTCTGTGCGGCAAAAACGTCTCAAACTCAAACTCCTTACACAGTTTATCTAACTTTTCTAAAAATTCCCTGTTTTCCTCAGTGCACAACGGACCAGCAAGATAAACCTTAACCATAACTTTCAAGAGATTCTTCCATTTTAAAAACTATCACAAAATTTTAATACCCTCTTTTTATGGCTAAAGTATGGCAAAATGGAATTCAAATTGCAGATTCTTCAATGAGAAATATGCTTGCGATACACTTGCTAGTGAGGGCTATGAAAGTTGCGAGGAATGCAAGTTCGCAGCACCATACTCAAAAAAAATCCTAATCTTAAAATTCGGAGCAATGGGAGATGTCCTGAGAACAACCCCAATCCTCACAGCATTAAGGAAAAAACACGGCGAGGACATCCTTGTCTACTGGATGACTGCCCAAGATTCTGTAGAACTTCTTGAAAACAATCCTCTAATTGACAAAATCTTTCCTTACAATTTAGAAAACGTCATGAGAATCCAGCAAGAAAAATTCGACATTTTATACTCTCTTGAAATTGATACACCTTCAACTCTATTAGCAAATGTCGTTAATGCAACTGAAAAATTAGGTTTTTATTTTGATGATGGAACAACATCTTGTTTTAACAAAGGCGCAGAATCATATCTTCAAACAGCATTTCTTCAACATGTAAAACTAAAAAACAGGAGAACATACCAGGATTTAATTTTTGAAGCATGTGAACTTTCTTACAACAAGGAAAAGCCAATTTTTAATTTTTCAAAGAAAGATTTAGAATTTGGAAAAAAGTTTGCAGAAGAAAACAATCTTTTAAGATCAGACAAAATTATTGGAGTTCATATTGGTTCTTCTGGAAGGTGGGAATCAAAATTTTGGGACAATGAAAAAATAAAGGAGTTAATAAGAAAAATCTCTGGAAGAAATAAAATAATAATCTTTGGAGGCCCAAATGAGATTGAAAAACAGAAGGAATTCTTTGAAGCAATGAAAAATGAAGGAATTTCTTTAATCAAAAATAATCCAAATAATTCTGAAGGAGAATTTGCAGCAGTGATAAATCTCTGCGACACAATAATTTGCGGGGATAGTCTTTCAATGCACATGGCTTCAGCTTTAAATAAAAAAACAATTGCTTTGTTTTTCTCTACCCCTTGTTGGGAAGTTGAAGATTATGATTTAATCAAAAAATTAACCTCTCCGCTCTTGGAAAAATATTTTTTTATAGGAGATTATGTCCCAGAATTAGCAGATAGTATTTCTGTTGATGAGGTTATAAATCTTTTAGAATCTAATGAAAACAAATAAAAACTTCTCTCCCAAATTAATTTAATGGAAGAAAAAGAAAATAATGATTTAATTGGTAAGAGAAAAAACACATTAAAAAACTTCTTTTTTGGATGGGTTGAAGATAATTATGATAAGGCTTTTCTTGGTATTTTGCTTGTTGCACTTATTTTGAGGTTCTTGGTTTTTCTAAAAACAATGGACCAGGCGATTTGGTGGGATGCTGCAGATTATCTTGCGACTGCAAAGAGGTGGGCTGGCGCCAATCCCCATTTAATTGATATGTGGTATTATCGAAGAGGATTCCTCTGGCCTTTATTTGGTTCACTCTTTCTAAGGTTTGGTTTGGGAGAAGTTGGAATAAGATTTGCAGTTGTTTTATTGTCAACTGGAATTGTCGCTGTTTCATATCTTCTTGTTTCAAAAATGTTTGATAAAAAATTAGCACTTTTTACAAGTATTGGAATAACTTTTTCATGGATATACTTGTTTTTCAGCGGACGACCATTAACAAACCTTCCTGCGACTTTTTTCCTTTTGACTTCTTTGTTTTTTTTCTGGAAAGGTTATGTTCTCAAGGAGGGAAACAAGTTCATATATCTTTTTGGGGCATTTTATGCTTTAGCTTGTCTAACCAGGATGCAGTATGTAACTTTTGCGATTCCACTAATGGCGCTCGTGTTCACAAAAGAAAAATTCCGAGCTTTAGTTAACAAACATCTCTGGATTGCTATAGGGATTTTTCTCATAATCTTCACACCCCAGTTTGTTATGCATTATCAACATTTTGGAAATCCTATAACTGATTTAACATATTATTATCTTGGAGTTGGTTCTGGAGGAGAAGCAGGAGGTGCTGGAACAGCTCCGCTCTATGTTTATTTTACAAATCTTCCATATATCCTCGACGGAAACAATGCAGGTTATAGTTCTCTTTTAACCTTAAGCCCAATATATCTCTTATTTGTGATTGGGTTTTTCATGTTCTTTTTTGAAATGTTCTTAGGTCTTGATAAAATATTCAAAAACAAAGAAATTCAAAAGAAATTTTTCATTTTTTTCTGGATTGGATTCACATTCTTACTTTTAGCTTATATTGCTCCTCATCTTGAACAGAGATACATGATGCAGACACTACCTTTTTTGTTTGTTATAGTTGCCCAGCCTTTAATCTTTTTTGAAGAATTCCTTGTTAGAAATTTTAAGATAAAGAAAATTTTAAGTGTCGTTTTAATTAGCACAATTTTTATTTTATTGCTTTACCCCAGTTTTGTTTTTGCAAATAACCTCGTAGAACTTAAAAAAACTTCATATATCGAGGTAAAACAATCAGGAGAATGGATTAAGGAAAATTCAGACCCTACAGACATAATTATTTCGTCTTCTCTCCCCCAAACAACTTATTATTCAGAAAGATCAACATATCCTTTTAATCTCGCATATCGAAGAGATATTGAAAAGAAAAATATAACAGAAACAGGGGAATTTATCCAAACAGAAAAACCGAAGTATATGGTGATTTCTGTCTATGAACAGCAAATACCTGATTTTGAATACTGGGCTTATACTTATCCTCAGAAAAATAATCATACAGTTATTCCCGTGAAAGTCTACGCACAAGGAGAGCAACCTACCCTGATTGTTTATGAATTTAAATATGATTAATGTTCAAAAACAAATATCTTGCTTACTGTGAAAAAATTAATCTTTTTTTTCAATTTGAAGTTCTG
The DNA here is from genome assembly GCA_002686355.1 of Candidatus Pacearchaeota archaeon. GTDB lineage: Archaea > Nanobdellota > Nanobdellia > Pacearchaeales > GW2011-AR1 > ARS1301. The sequence goes on from NZBV01000018.1 coordinate 32,815, forward strand.
TTTTAAGATATCAAAAATTTCATAGTGTCTTGTTATGTGTTCTCCTGGGACTTCAGATTTGCCTACAAATTTTCTCATCTTCCTTGAAACCCAATTCTCACTTGGAACAGAAACTATTAAATCAAAATTCTCATTTAATTTTTCAAATTTAGAAATAATTTTATTTATTTCGTCAAGAGGGATATGCTCAAAAACATCCAGAACAAATATCTTTGTTGGCGAAAGAGTCCTGTAATCTTCAATGAATGTTTTATCAGGATTATTATCATATCCATAAATTTCATAATCTTTTAACTTTTTTTCAAGCCACCCCCCACCACACCCAAAATCAAGAATAACATCTTCTTTCTTCAATTTTGCTAACTTAATTGCCAGCCAGACCTTTGTCCTAAAATATGTTCGAGTAATCAAGCTTTTACTTTCATAAGTATTTTCAAGTTTATTGTCTTCCATGTTTAGAAATAATATATGGTGTTTTTAAGAATTGCGGAGTTCTAGAAGAGTTTAGCTATCTTCTAAAAAAGGCACAAAGTTTATCCAAACCAATTTTAGCCCTATGTGTGACAATTTCCCTATAGGGCAACCTGCCTTTTTTTAAATCTTCCAAATTAGCTAGATACATCTGCTGATTGAGATTCTCTAAATAATTTTCAAAACTATCTGTTTTGAGAGGGGCCATTCTCGTTGAGCTGGAACCTATAGATTTAATACTATATCCTCCACTCCCAGCTAAACATCCTGGAGCAGGCATCTCTCCAAAAATTTCTTTATACATTCTTTCACAAAACTTGTTTGTTTTTCTTGGCTTTGAACTTGAATAAATCTTAATACCATTAAAGTCTTCTAAAACTTCATTATTTTCTCTCACAATTTTTTCAAAAGATTTTGGGCAAGAAGTGGCATTTAAGATAATTGGCAATTTTCTTTTCTGTGCTTCTTTGATATTTGGCATGGCATCTTGATTCTCAGGAAAATTTTCACCATAAGGGAGTCCTAAAACATCGCAAACAATTTCGGTGCTCTCGCCATTAGGCAAAATATAATTTCCTGTAAACTCTTGCCCTTTCATAAGCCAAATCTTTCTCAAATCATCAATTAAAACACTCTTTTCTCCTAATGTTCTAACTTCCTCTGTTGCCAAATCTGCAACCATTTCATATCTCTTATCCGGCTCCCATTTACAGTATTTTGGCTCTCTTGCATTTAAGATTACTGCCCCTCCTCCAGAACCAACTCCTCTTAAAACAGAATTAGCAATAGTTTTATAATTATTTCTAAGGCGTGTTTTAGTTGGATTAACTCTTTCTAGCTCCCAACCTAAATCTACTTGAATCTTTTTCCCAAATCCTACATCATTCATTCCAAATCCTATATCATCCATTTCAAATCTTACACCATTCATTTTCTTCGAGGTTTCTTAATCTTTTTAAGCATTTCCATACTATTTGCCTAAACCCAAAAAAGCAATTCCTGCATTCAAATAGGCTTTCAATTTCTTTGGGCTGTTTAGATTTTTAAGAGCCTTGAAAAATATTTTTGGTCTAAAATAAAAACTTCTATAGGCTTTTTTTTGCATCTCTATTAAAAGTTCTTCACTTAATTCTCCATGGTTAAATATAACATTCCCATAGGCAATATAATCACGATAATTTTTTGGATAAATTTCCCCTTCTTTTTTTATGATTTTCCAGTAATCTGTATTAGGGAAAGGAATTGTTATATGAAATGTCGCAGTATCAATATCAAGGCTTTTTGCAAAATTTATTGTGTCCTCCATTGTTTGCTTATTTTCTCCAAGATTTCCAAACATGAACAACCCCCTTGTTTCTATTCCTGCCTCCTTACACCATTTAACAGCTAACCTAACCTTATTAAGGTCTATGCTTTTTTTCATATTTTTTAAGATTTGTTCATTGCCTGATTCAATTCCCAATGAGACCATATAACATCCTGCTTTTTTCATTCTCCTTAACAATTCAGGTGTAATCCTGTCAACCCTTATTCCGTTCGCACATCTCCAGCTCATTTTTTTATTTAAACCTTTTTCAATCATCATATCACAAAATTTTTCAACCCTGTCCATAATTAGAGTAAAATTGTCGTCGACAAAATCCCAATCTTTAACACCTCTTTTATACAACTCTTCAACTTCTTGAATCATATTTTCCGGGCTTCTGAATCTAAACTTCTTTCCATGAACAAGATGATCTGCACAAAAGATACACTGATAAGGACACCCCCGAGAACTTAAGATATAGTCGCTCGGTGTTTGTTTCGCGCCAACACTAAAATACTTTTCCATCGGAAGAAGATCTCTTGCAGGAAAAGGAAGGTCATCCAATTTATCATTTAATTCTCTAGAAGGATTATGAATGATTTTTTCCTCTTCTCTGTATGATAATCCTTCTATTTTTGAGAGAGGTTTTTTTTGAATAAATTCAAGCATTGTAAATTCTCCTTCACCTCTCACCAAATAATCAAATCTATCAAATTTTTCCAAAGTTTCCTGTGGCATTGAACTAGCATGAATCCCTCCAATAATAACTTTAATTTTCCTTGGGCAAAATTTTGCGATTTCATGAGCTTCTTCAATCAAACTTGTAGTAGCAGTTATTCCGACAACATCAGGAGAATATTCCATTATTTGTTTTTTTATCTGTTCATGATTAAAGTCATTAGCATTTGCCTCTAAAATTTTAACAGGAATTTTTCCCTTTTGTAAAACTGCTGCAATATATGCCAAACCAAGTGGAGGAAACACAGGGGTAATTTCTTTTTTTTGCGCATAAGCATAAATGCTTCGATAATTTGGCTGGATCAACAAAACTTTCATTTTATCTTTTGCAGATTATATTTATTTATAGTAAATCTATAAGCATGGTCTAATTCTAGCCCATATTTTCTTTTATAATAGGTTAGAAACACTAATAAATCCCAGATAAAAAAGGGACCTCCTTTTAAAAATCCCTCATAAATATATTTCTTAATTTGGTATAATCTTATCTTATTAATAATTTTTTTAATTTCATTACTTGAAGCAAATTTAGTTTTTACAACAGGATTGGTAAACATGTCTTGAAAATTTTCAAATCTTTCTTTCTCAATTAAATTTTCTTTTTCACAAATTTCTTTCATTTCTGTAGAAGGTAAGGGAATCAAAACAGGGAATAGAACATAATCTGCACCAGATTTTTTAGCCATATTAAAACTCTCTTCCATCATCTCAATATTTTCATAAGGAGCCCCAATAATAAATTGCAATCTTAATTGAAGATTATATTTTTTGATTATTTTAATCGCATCAAAGATCTGTTTTTCACTCATATTCCTCTTATAAATACTATTTCGGATATAATCATTCCCTGCTTCTACACCCATTCTAACTTCATAACACCCTGCATTTTTCATAGCTCTGATTATTTCTTCTGTAACAAGATTAGCCCTCACATTTGCATTCCATTTTAATTTCTTATGGAAACCATTTTTCCTGAATTTTTCACAAAATTCTAGGACAAAATCCCTATCCATAATAAAGGTATCATCATAAAAGAAAAGGTATTTCATTCCTTTTTTGTGGTATTGATTCACTCTCAATTTGATTTCCTCCATTAGATTATCTACACCTCTAAATCTCACATACTTTCCTTTCAATTCTTTTTTTAGGGCATGATTACTGCAATATGTACACCGATATGGACACCCTCTAGAAGCCATGATTGGGAGATGGTTATTACTTATCAAAAAATATCTTTCTAAATCAAAGTCATCCCATTCTGGAAATGGCAAATAATCTAAGTCCTCAATAAGATTTCTCTGGCCATTTTTAATCACTTTATCGTCTTTTTTATACCAAATACCTTCGATGCCCTTACAGTTTAATTTTTTATCCAAAAGTTCTTTTAAGACTTCTTCTCCTTCTCCAATGCAAATAATATCAACTTCTTCATTTTTTATGACTTCTTTAGAAGAAAGAATACAATGGACTCCGCCAAAAATTATTTTTACATCAAAATTTTTCTTGATGAGTTTTGCTATCTTAATTGCCTGAGTATAATTAAAACTTAAAACAGACAATCCCACGAGATCTGGCGTC
>NZBV01000019.1 GCA_002686355.1 Candidatus Pacearchaeota archaeon
AATTAAAAGAAACAATACAGCTATTGAAAATGCCACAGGGATATAATAATTAATTTTCTTTTTCATTGAATAATAAAACAAAAAGGGAATTGAGAGGAGTATAAGGAATATTGCAAGGGCATTCACGAGAGATATATGGGAGTAAGCCGTCTTTACGATAAACAATGACAGAACTGCGACATAGGTCTTCAAAACCTGGCTTTCTCCAAAAATCAAAAACACGACTAAGCTCATTAATACAAATGCCACCCAGACCGCGGTTAAAAGTTGTCTATAAAAACTTTCGCTTAATGTGGAACCAGTGAATTCAAAACTGCTATTCTCTGGTGTAAGTTCATACCCGAGGTATTCTTCGAGAATCTGCTTAGTTTCATCACTTGACAATTTTGTTTCAATAATCAATGCCTTTCTTTCTTGAGTAATCAAATCAGAAACCCCCCGAATGTTAAAATCTTCAAGTTTTACCCCCAACCCCTGTTCCAGCTTGGTTGAATCAATGTCCCCGATGAGGGTTACAGAAGTCCCCCCTGTTAAAGAAATGTCTTTGTGAACAAAATCCTGGTTAACAGAGTAGAAATTGATTAAGTAGAATATTGAAAAAACAATAAGCAAGGCGGAGATTATAAGTAGTAATTTGTAGTATCTATCGTGAAAGTTTTTTTTGTTTTCCATTTTTGTTTGAATGCGCAGGCCGGGATTCGAACCCGGATAGTCTGCTTGGAAGGCAGAAAGTCTAGCCGTTGACCTACCCACGCATAAAATAATATCGTGAGAATGGTTTTAAAGTTTATGCAACGCACCTGGTAGGATTTGAACCTACGACTTCTTCCTTAGGAGGGAAGCGCTCTATCCAACTGAGCTACAGGTGCAGATAAATTAAAAAAGGGTATGCTTGTTTAAAAAATATGCTAGTCAAGATTTTGGGAGTTATTGATGCAATTGTAAGCATAATCTTCTTATTAGCTATTCTGGGATTCTCTTTATCTCCGTCAATTTACATTATTTTTGGAGTAATCTTATTGGCTAAATCTTCTCTAGGGATGTTAAAAGATTTTGCAAGCTGGATTGATTTTTTAGGAGGGATTTTTCTTTTATTGCTAATTACAATTAATATCCCAAAGTTTATGCTTATTGCTATGGGAATTATGATTATTCAGAAGGCGTTTTTTAGTTTTATTAGTGAATAAAAATTCTTAAAAAGATTTGGCCCTATCTAATTATGGGGCGGGAGTGCCGGAGTGGTCAAACGGGATTGGTTAAGGACCAATTGGCTTAGTGCCTGCACAGGTTCAAACCCTGTCTTCCGCATTAGTAAAACTTATAAAAGAATAAAATCTTCAAATTATGAGACAGCCATAATAGGTTGGGAACACCTGTTCTCATTCCGAACACAGAAGTTAAGCTTCCTATGTTAATGGCGGTAGTGGCCGACAAGCTGCAAACCCATTAAGCTGTCTTTTCTTATCTAAAAAAATGATAAAAGTTTGAAACTTTTGTCTTGCTTAATTTTTTATATGGTTGTTTCTCTTAATTATTATGAAAAAAACAATTTCAAAATCAGAAGCAAAAAAACAAGTTGAAGAATTCTTCAATGAGATTAAAAACAAACCCCCGCATAAGATTAAGAAGATCAAACGACTTGCAATGGCTTATAATCTTCCTCTAAAGGAAAAAAGAAAGTTGTTCTGTAAAAAATGTTTAAACCCATATAAGGCTCCGAGGATTAGGATTAAGAATAAAATGAAGTTTGTTGAGTGTGGGAATTGTGGGGGGATTAGTAGGTGGAGATTATGACTTCTTAAACTCCGCAACAAGCTCTACTAAATCTGTTTGTCCAAGAAACATTGCGCGACAGCAAAATCTTTCTAATCCTAAATCATCGAGGACTTTTTTTGGATTTTCTCCCTGCTCAACTCTTTTTTTAAAATCTTCCCATAAGTGTGCAATTGGCTTGCCACATGAGAAACATCTTATTGGGATTATCATAGTATATTCTCTTCAATTTGATTTAAAAAACTTGTGTTAGGAAGGTTTAAATATCAAGTGAACCCGGGGGTTTCATGGAAAATGATAAAATAATTCGGCTCAGGCAGGTGGCAAAGCACTATGAGATGGGTGACACGGTAGTGAAAGCCCTTGATTGTGTTGATATCGATATTGAAAAAGGTGATTTTGTTGCAATTATGGGGCCAAGCGGAAGTGGCAAATCAACTAGTATGAATCTAACTGGAAGCCTGGATTATTCAACAGAAGGAGATATTCTTCTTGATGGAGAGAATATTCAGGATTTAGAAGAATCTGAATTGGCGCAGGTAAGAGGAAAGAAAATTGGTTTTATTTTTCAGCAGTTTAATTTGATTTCTAACCTGACAGCCAAGGAAAATGTTATGCTGCCTATGATTTTTCAAAAGACTAATATTGAAGAGAGAGAAGAAAAGGCAGAAGAATTGCTGAAGATAGTGGACCTAGGAGACAGAATGAATTTTTATATTAACCAACTTTCTGGAGGGCAGCAACAGAGAGTTGCGATTGCCAGAGCGATGGCAAATGACCCTCAGGTGATTCTTGCTGATGAACCTACTGGGAATTTGGACACAAAAACAGGGAACAAAATTATGGATTTCTTAAAAAAATTAAATGACAAAGGAAGGACAATAATCCTGGTCACGCATGACCCAGACCTGGCAAGACAATATGCCCGAACGATTTACTCTGTTCGCGATGGTAAAGTTGAATACATTGAAAAAAAGATAGGGGATGGATGGAAAAGAATTTTTAATGAAGAGTGATATGTTTTCATTACTCAGAGGTAACAAGCCAAAAGGTTTATAAAAGATGAATTCTGGAGATTGTGATGGAAAGGAATGATGGTAGATTAATAGAAAATTATCTAAAAAAATAAAATGAAAACGCAACTTCCCCTTTCATTCATTACATTAATATTCGTAGTTTTGACTTTAAATTTTGCGTCAGCATTGGTTGTTGATGCCGAGTATATTGTGCTTTATCCTGGAGAAGAAGGTAGGATAGAAATTGAAGTTGAGAATAATTTTGATTTTGATATTGAAAAGATTTCTATTGCATTGGAACTTAGTGATGTTCCTTTTGTTCCTATTAGCAGCTCTGAAAAAGACATTGAAGATTTAGACGAAGATGATGAGGATACTTCAACTTTTAGAATAAGGGCTTCAACAGATATAACGCCTGGGGATTATGACATTCCTTATGTTGTGAGATATACTAATGCTGAGAATTCGAGTATAGAGCAAGAAGAAAAAAACGGAAGCTTTGGAATCCGTGTTTCTGCAAGGACAAATATAGACTTCTCGGTTGAGTCAAAGGACAATATTGTTGGTCAGCAAGGAACAATTTCACTTAAGGTTATAAACCAAGGTTTAGGGGAAGTTAAGTTTGTATCTGTACAGATTTTTCCAAATGGCTATGAACTGCTTTCAGCAGACAAGATTTATATTGGGAACATTGACTCTGATGATTCTGACTTTGCGACATTTGATGTGCTCTTTGGATCACCTACGCCAATACTATCTGCAAAAGTTGAATACAAGGACTTTGATAACAAAGCGCAAACAGAAACGATTGGTCTCCCTGTAAAAGTCTACACAAGAGAAAAAGCGCTTGAGCTTGGCTTGATTAAAAATGCAAATTATGTTCCATATGTGATTGGTGGGGGGATTCTGGTTCTTTGGTATATTGTAAGGAAGGTCAAAAAGAGGAGAAGAAATAAGAAAAGAGAAGGGAGGTAATTCCTATGCTCAGAGATTATTTCTTGCTTGCGTTCAAAAATCTTCGTAAAAGAGGACTGCGAAGCTGGCTGACAATTTTGGGAATTTTTATTGGAATTGCTGCAGTCGTGAGTTTAATAAGTCTTGGTGCTGGATTAAAAGCAGCTGTTTTGGGACAGTTTGGAGGGCTTTCTATTGATGTGTTAAATGTTCAGAACAAGCAGGTTGGATTTGCACCTCCTGGCTCAACTGTGATTGAAAAACTAAATGACAATGATTTAGAACTTGTCAAGGGTGTGCGAGGAGTTGAAAGAGTTATTCCGCGTTTAGTTCGTGTTGAAGAATTAGAATACAATGAGATTTCTGGTTTTGGTTATGGGGCTGATATTCCAGAAGAAAAAGAGAATATTGAATTTATTTATAATGCATTTGAACTTGAAGCAGAAGAAGGCCGCTTGCTAAGGGCAGGGGATTCTGGGAAAGTTCTTCTTGGAAATAATTTTCTAGCTACAGATGATTTTAAGAAACCTTTTGAAACCGGAAAGAAAGTCAAGGTTACAGGAGAAATCAAAAAAGAGTTTGAGATTCTTGGATTTTTAAAAAAGTCAAGTAGCTTTCAGCTGAATAGTATTGTGTTTTTTATGAGAAATGATTTTATTGAATTAATGGATGCTGAAGGGGAATATGATTTGTTTGCAGTCCAGGTTGAAGACAAGGATGAAATCGAGGAAGTTGCACAAAGACTTGAAGAGAAATTGAGAAATGATAGGAATGAAAAAGTTGGTGGAGAGACTTTTACTGTTGAAACGCCCTTGCAATCACTGAGTGCTGTTAATACCGTATTAAATCTAATTAATTTAATTGTTATTGGTATTGCTGCGATTTCTTTGTTTGTCGGAGGTGTTGGGATTGCTAATACAATGTACACTTCTGTTGTTGAAAGGACGCGCGAGATTGGGATTATGAAAGCTGTTGGAGCTCAAAATTCTGATGTACTCTGGTTATTTTTAATTGAAGCCGGACTGCTCGGCCTTGTCGGAGGAACCGCCGGAGCATTGATGGGCTTGAGCGGAGCATCTCTCGTTTCAAATGCTGCAAACTCTGCATTAGAAAATGATTTGTTTATTGTGAGTGTTAACTACTATCTTTTGTTTGGCTCAATTGCATTTTCATTTTTCGTAGGAATAATTTCAGGTGTACTGCCTGCATTACAAGCAAGTAAATTAAATGTTGTTGACGCGTTGAGGAGTTAGAATGAAAGGATTTGATATCTTTCACCATTGTAGGAATCCTCAAGAATTAAAAGAATATTCAGAAGAAAAATGTAAAGATTCTGAAAGAATTTCTAAGGGCCTAAAACATAAGAAGACACACTCTGATATGTTTAATAACCTTAGTTCTGGGTCTAAAAACCACCCCTCGCTCTTAGTTAATTCTAACAATCTTATAGACTATGATGCCATAATGCTCGCCCAAAAAGAAGTAAGGAATGAGGATATAATTTTGATTTCTCTTACTCCAAAAGACTCTTCTGACTATGATAAGGAACAAGCACTTAAAGCTTGGAAAAGAATTCAAGAAAGGAGGTATTTCTTGAGATGATGCAAGAATACTTTCAACTTGCGATAAAAAACCTCAGAGAGAGAGGTCTTCGTAGTTGGCTGACTATGCTAGGAATTTTTATTTCTGTTGCAACAATTTTTATGTTAATCAGTTTGTCTTTGGGATTGCAAGGAGCAGTTGAAGAGCAATTTGAAACACTTGGTACTGACAAGTTTTTTGTTCAGGCTGCAACAGGATTTCTTGGACCGCCTGGAAGTGTCGGAGGAGTAATTTTAACTGAAGAGGATGTTGAAGTTATTTCAAAAGTGCATGGCGTAAAAGATTATTCTTTTTTTACAGCAGGAAATGCAAGAGTTGAATTTGGAGGAGATACAAGACACCTAATTGTGTGGGGAGTACCGCCTGAACATATGGATGTTTATAATGAAGTTGGCTCATTTGAAATCGCAGAAGGAAGAAATCTGGAAAAAGGGTATAAAAATTCGGTAATTCTTGGCAATCTTCACAAAACAGGAAATGTGTTAGGAAAACCTGTTTCAGCTGGAAACAAAATAACAATTAATAGCGAAGATTTTAAAGTTCGTGGCATAATGGAGCTGATTGGAAATCCTGATGATGACAGAGCTATAATAATGGATATGGAAAGTTTTAGAGAATTATTTGAAATTCCAGAAAGGGTTGATTTTATCATGGTTCAGACTAATGAAGGGGGGGATATTAATGAAGTTGCAGAAAGGGTTGAAAAAAAACTCAGAAAAACAAGGGGGGTGACCGAGAAAAATCAGGATTTTGGCATCTTGACGCCAGAAGAATTGCTTGAGAGTTTTGGGAATATTCTAAATATAATCACTTCGTTTTTAGCAGGTGTTGCAGCAATTTCTCTTTTAGTCGGAGCGATTGGAATTGCAAACACAATGTATACTTCTGTCTTAGAAAGAACTCGTGAAATAGGGGTTATGAAAGCTGTTGGAGCGAGGAATTCAGATGTTGCATGGATTTTCCTAATTGAATCAGGGTTGTTGGGATTAGTTGGTGCAACAATAGGTGTTCTTCTTGGTTACGGGATTGGGAAAACAATTGAGTATATTGCGATTCACCAATTGAACACAACATTGCTCCAGATTGCTACTCCTGTTTGGCTTATCGCAGGTTGTCTTGGTTTTGGATTTTTAATCGGAGCTGTATCCGGAACATTACCAGCAATTCAGGCAAGTAAAACCAATGTTGTTGATGCTTTGCGTTACGAGTGAACACAAATATTTTTAAACTTTATTAATCTTTTTTCAGATTACTTTAAAAAATTGGTGAAAAAATGAAAAAATGTATTTATTGTGGAAGTGAAATTGCTGATAGCAGAGTTATGGAGGTCTGTGACAGGTGTGGAAGAAATGTCTGGGGAGAAAAAATGTTTGGTACTATTGTAAAAAATATGGACAATGCGCGCGACAATGGGGACCTTTGTCATATGAATAATACTTGTGAGTTTACTGAAAAAACAAATTTTAGATAGTTTTTTAAAGAGCCTCTTTCTCGAGTAATTATGAGCAAAAAGAAATCAGTTAGAACGCGGGGGAAGCTACAATTTAGTAGACAGTTCCAAGAACTTAAGGAAGGGGATAATGTTGCGATTGTCAAAGAGCAGGCAGTTGCTTCAGTTTTTCCAAAGAGACTGCAAGGAAGAACAGGGACTGTACAAGGAAAGAGGGGAAAAGCATATCTCGTCCAAGTTAAAGACCAGGCCAAAGAGAAAAGATTTTTAATTGAGCCTATCCATCTAAAGAAGATAAAATGATAAAAAGCAAAGAAGCATTAAGCATGTCTGAAGCCCTTGAATACCTAAAAGGAAAAGGTAGCGAAGAAGAAAAAGCCAGGAGCTTTATACAAAAATTTGTGAAATTAAACCCAAAAGATGCAAAAGAAATGAAAGAAAAACTGGCAAAATTAGACTTAATGAAAATGAAATCAGAACAGATAGTAAAGGTTATTGACATTCTTCCAGAAGACAAGGAAGACTTGAACAAAATTTTTGCTAATGTTAATTTGGACGAGGATGAAACAAAAAAAATACTTGACCCAGTTAAGGAATATAAATAAAAGTGGAGGTAAATTAGTAAACCAGGAGATTATTTTAAATGAAAGAAGAAACCGCAATAGTTTTGGAATTTTTACCAAACGGCTATCCTTTGGAAAAGAAGATGATTCCACTAGCTCAAGCTGTCGGAGAAAAGAACCTTGTTCTCTTAGAATTAGTCCCCAGAAGGAGTGTTTCATTAGAAATAGGTGAGAAAGTTTATATTGGTGAAGGTAAAAGAGATAAAATTTATTATATCTTAGGGAGATTAAAAAGAGAAAAATTAACAGAAACTGCAAAAGATCAATTAAGGGAATTTATCAATGGGCTTGTTAAAATCAGAGAAAAAGAATTTGTTGAATTTTTTAATAAATCAGAAGCAATTAATAAAAGAATTCACCAGATTGAACTCCTCCCTGGATTGGGTAAAAAACATATGCGGGAAATTCTAAAGCAGAGAGGAGAAAAAGAATTCGGATCTTTTGAAGATATGAAGAAAAGGGTTCAAAATCTCCCCGACCCCGAAAGGGCAGTTGAAAAAAGAATTTTTCAGGAATTGACATCTCTTGAAAGATATAATTTATTTGTTAGATAAAGACAAGAGGAAAACATTTTATCTGCGTCATTTTTACTGACGTAAAAACAACACAATGGAACAGAAAACACAAGAAACTACAAGGCAGAGAGAAGAGGAAAGGATAGTCAGAATTTTAGCAAAAGATATCGAAGGAGGAATGAAGATATATGCTGGCCTAACAAAAGTAAAAGGGATTTCCTGGAGTATGGCAAATGCAATTTGTAAGATATTAAAAATAGATAAAGATAGAAAAATAGGTTCGCTGACAAAAGAAGAAGTTGAAAAAATAACTGAATTTATGAAGGGCCCAAGAGTTCCAGGATATGTTAAAAACCGAAGACAAGATTTTGGGACAGGAGAAGATAAACACCTTATCGGAAGTGATCTTGAATTAAAAAAAGAATTTGATATAAAAAGGTTGAAGAAAATAAAATGTTATCGAGGATTAAGGCATTCTGTTGGTCTTCCATTAAGAGGGCAAAGAACAAGGGCAAATTTCAGACCAAATAAAATGAAAGGAGTTGGAATTAAAAAGAAGAAAAAAGGAAAATGAAAATTGAAAATGGTAATCTAAAGAGAAAGAGATTAGGGTTTGGAGGACATGCAGGAGGAGATTTTTCTGTTTTCCATAAAAAAGACGCCATCTTAATTGCCGGAGATTTATTCTGGAGTGAAGAGGATTGGGAATATGATTCAAAGTATCTGGAATTATGCGCTAGTTCTGAAACACAGAATAGAAGCAGAGATTATGTAAGAAATAGACTGAAATCAAGCGTTGTTGCTCCTGGACATGGGCCAGAATTTATACAAATTTATTAAAATGAAACGAAAACATAAAAAATATTCAAAACCAAAAAGGCCTTTTGATAAGCCGCGACTTGAAGAAGAAGCAGAGATAAAAAAAGAATTTGGGCTGAAGAACAAAAAAGAAATCTGGAAAGCAGAAGCGCAGATAAAGTCAATGAGAGAAAAAGCAAAAAAACTTATTTCTGCAAGACCAGAAGAACAACAAGCCTTGTTTGAAAAATTGAAGAAGAAGGGATTTAAAATTGATTCTATTGCAGATATTTTGGCACTTGATAAGAAAGATTACCTCAGAAGAAGGCTTCAAACAATTCTTGTTGAAAAAAAACTTACCCCTACTATAAAGACAGCGAGACAATTGATATCCCATAAAAAAATCTTAGTTGATGGAAAAATTGTCGATAGCCCATCATATATTATTCCAATAGCCTCAGAAGGTAAGATTTCGTTGAAACAAAAAAGCAAAGCTATCCTCGAAACAAAAAAAGGTGAAGTTAAAAATGGATGACAAAGATAAGAAAATTGCAAAGGAAGAAGTAAAGAAAAAGAAATCAAAAGAGGTGGAAGCTGTTGTAAATGTTTACACTTCATTTAACAATACAGTTGTTCATGTAACAGACATGTCTGGAAGGACCATAACAAAAGTTACAGGGGGGATGGTCACAAAACATGATAGGCTGAAAGCGAATCCAACGATTGCAATGTTTATAGCAAAGAGAATTGCAGAAAATATGAAAGATTCAGGAATTAAATCAATTTATGTGAGAATTCGGGCAAAGACAAGAAATCCTGCTCCGGGGCCTGGAACAAATGCAATTATTAAAAGTTTGACCCGAAGTGGTTTTAAAATTTTGAATATTCTCGATACAACAAGAATACCACGCGGGGGGCCGAAAAAGAAAGGCGGTAGGAAGGGCAGGAGACCATAAAATTTAAAAATAAAGCTTGTGGAGAAATAAAATGGATAAATTAACAAAAAAATTTCAGGAAGGAGAAAAGAAAGTATTTAGCGGATTAATATCAATTATTAGTGGATTTTTAGATAAGGAAAGCTCATATGTAGAATTGAAGAAAAGAAATGGGGGGGTTGGAAGAAGTTGCAGATATGATTTAAAAGAAGCAAAAAATTTCTTAAATTATTTAGAGGAATTAAAGCAATTTAGATCTCCTAACTTTCCAGAAGATACTTTAAATTTGTTGAGAAAAAGTTATAATCAGATGGAATCAAAATGAGACTCATAAACAAAAAAGATAATCAAATAGAATTTCAGACAGAGATGAATGGAAGTCTGGCAAATGCTATTCGAAGATTTGTGAATCAGATTCCTATTTTGGCAATTGAAGATGTTGAGATTTCTAAAAATGATTCTCCGTTATATGACGAGACTATTGCGCACAGACTTGGCTTGATTCCATTGAAAGCTGGGAAAGGAAAAGAAGCTAAACTTAATCTCAAAGCAAGAGGGAAGGGGATTATTCTTGCAAAGGAACTGGAAGGAAATGCAGAGGTTGTTTATGGAGAGACCCCAATAACCTTTTTGAAAAAAGGGGAAGAACTGAACATTGTTGCAACAGCAAAATTCGGGAAGGGCGTGGAACATTCTAAATTTTCTCCGGGTTTTATTTTTTATAGGGATCTTGTAAAAATAAATATTGACAAAAACTGCCCTACAGAAATAATAAATAAATGCCCAAAAAAAATATTAAGGGTAGAAGGGAAAGAGGTCGTCGTAAAAAATGAAGAAGAATGCGATATCTGTGAGGCTTGTGTAAAATTCTGTAGGAAGAAAGGAAAAAATCTAATTAGTATAAACCCAACTAAAAACATTCGGATTACTGTGGAGTCATTTGGACAGTTGAGTGTAGATGATATTTTTAAAAAAGCGATTGACGCTTTGAAACAAGACCTATTGGTTGTCGCAAAAAAAATAAAATAATTCTAAAGGTTTTTATATAGGTGAATGATTGAAAAAACATGCAGGTGTGCCGGAGCGGTCAAACGGGACAGACTCAAGATCTGTTGGCTTAGTGCCTACGAAGGTTCGAATCCTTTCGCCTGCATTGAACAACAAATTTTAAATACTCCTAATTTCTCAAATTTTCACCTGCGAGTTAAAAGCATAGAGCGGGAAGTTAAGACTTCTTGCTAAATTAAAATGAAAACAAAAAGCAAAATATCTGGACAGTTAAGAAAAAAATCGAATCCTGAGTTAGTCAAAACAATAACTACTGCTAAGAAAAAAGAGAAGTGGTCTGTGGTGGCAGGGATTTTATCTGGTCCTAAGAGAAATATGATGAATCTCAATCTCAGTGAGATTAATAATCTGGTAAAAGAAGATGAATCTATTGTTGTTCCTGGAAAAGTGCTTTCGCAAGGAGAAATAAACAAAAAAGGAAAATTAATCGCGTTTGGCTTCTCTAGAAGGGCAAAAGAAAAACTTAAAGAAGCAGGGATTGATTTTGATACTATAATCAATGAAATTAAAAAAAATCCAGAAGCAAGAGGAATTAAAATAATAAACGGCAAAAAATGAAAATCATTGACGGCACAAATGCAGTTTTAGGAAGGCTTGCTAGCTATGTTGCTAAAGAATCTCTTAAAGGAGAAGAGTTTGTAATTTTGAATTGTGACCAGGTTATAATTACAGGAACTAAAAAAAACATTCAAGGAAAATTTGAGGAAAGAAGAAGCAGAGGGGGTAGCAGTCAAAAAAATCCCGTGCATATTAGATCAAGCGAGGGGATTGTAAAAAGAGCTATCAGGGGAATGCTTCCAGACCATCGTTCTGGAAAAGGAAAGATTGCTTTTAAGAATATTAAATGTTTCAATAAGATTCCAAAAGAATTCAAAGAAGCAAAAAAGATCACTGCTGGCAAAGAAAAACCAAATAAATTTATCCAAATCAAGGAAATATCAAAATGAAGATAATTACTTCAGGAAAAAGAAAAAGGGCTGTTGCAAAAGCCACCCTCATAGAAGGCTCTGGAAAAATTTCAATAAACAAAAAAGATTATAAGAATCTGCAAATTTTTGATAAATTAAAAATAGAAGAGCCTTTAAGACTTGCTGAACAAATTTTAGGGAAATTAAATTTTGACATTGATGTTGATGTGCATGGGGGTGGTGAGAAAGGGCAAATTGAAGCAGCTAGATTGGCTTTAGCGAAAGCAATTATCGAATTTGCTAAATCAGAAACATTAACAAAAGCTTTTTCAAATTATGACAGAAATCTCCTCGTCGCCGATGTTCGAAGAAAAGAAGCATATAAGCCAGGTGATAGCAAGGCTAGGAAAAAGAGGCAGAGTTCTAAACGTTGATTATATACTCTAATATATATTTTCAAAAAATATTTAAAGTCGAAATGTATTAAAAGTAAATGGGTGAGAGAGTTGAAATTTTTATGAGGATTATTGTGTTAATTGTATCTGGGATTATTATTGATATTTGGGGAATTTTTGTATTTCTTCTTTGTGTAGTGAATTGGATTTGTACTTTATTTGTTGGAAAGAGGATGAAAAATTTGGCAGAGATGAGTGAGATTTGGAATACACAGGTTTATACTTATTACAGATATTTGACATTAGTATCAAATAAAAGACCTTTTCCTTTTACAAGTTTGACAAAAAGTTTTAGCAAGTTCGGATAATTATTTTATCCTTAATCTCTCTAATTTATTTTGAACATGATTGAACAAAGTCGATGAAATTAATGCTTGATGTTTCCCTTCGTGGATTTGATTATTGAATTTTACCTTTCCTATGTATGTAAAATTCCTTAGAATTTTTTTCAAACCATTTACAGATAGGTTGTGCCTCTTTGCAAGCTTGGTCAAAGAAATAGTTCTTGTTAAAAATTCTTCAAAAATCTCCTCGATTTCTCGAAAATTCTGAGCAGGAATTAATTTTCCACCAATGAATTTATAGCCAAAAGGAGGCCTGGACATTAATTCCCCCTGGGATGCTTTTTTTAACATTGCTTTTTTCTGGGGGTTCCCAATTTCTGAAAATTTTCTAAATGATTCTAATGATTTTTCCTCAATTTTTTCATTAACATAATTTTTAAATTTGTCCTCTCTATTTGGAACAAATCTAAAACAAATGTTACACAAGGGAGTTTTAAATTTCTCCAGATTATTATCAGACTCAAATCCACATTTTACGCATTTTGTTTTCATCCCCACAGCCCCCTCCATAATTTATTTTTGAACAATTGATTATTGCTCTTAAACAAAATAGTTTTTATCCCTAATTTTTTCGCAGATTCTATATTCCATTTTTGATTGTCAATAAAAATGCATTCAGATGGTTTGAGTTTTAATTTTTTAAGTGTTAATTTGTAAATTTTTGGGTTTGGCTTTCTCATTTTTACAGCAAAATCACAGGAAACAATTACTGGGGAGAATTTTTTATAATTCTTGTTGGGCATTAAAGCCTCTTTTGATAAATGCCATTGATCTGAAAGAATTGCGATTTTATACCCAAGCTGTTTAAGTTTAAACGCCTGTTTAAACAACTGTTTGTTTTGTTTGAAATTTTTTCTATATGCTTTAATATAAATTTTTTCTAATTTTCTAGGAGTTGTTTTAAAATTTTTCGCTAAAATTTTTACAACCTTTTCTTTTGAAATTTCTCCAACAATTGCTTGTGCATAAGATGTATCAATAGCATCAAGATATTGGTCAAGTAGAACTTTGAATTTTTTAACAACATATTCATGCACTCCTAAATTATGATATCTCCCTTCTCTTAAGGAGGGTTTTTTTCCTAATGTTAACACCCCTCCAACGTCAAATATTATTGCTTTTATTTTTTTCATTTTACCTCTTTTGTGAAAGATATTTTATCTAATTTATCCTGTGCTTTGTTAAATAATGTTGCAGGTATTATTGATTTGTGCTGCCCTTCAGACACCTGTCCTGCAAACTTTACTTTTCCAAGATAAGTTATATTCTTTAACAATTTTTTCATTCCTGCTGTTGTCATATTATATCTTTTAGCTAATTTAGTAAGAGATATGTCTGATTCTATGAATTTTTCAAAAATTTCCCTTATTTCATTTGAATTTTTATGTAAGATTAATTCTTTGTCAACTAATTGGTATCCTTTTGGGGCCTTTGTAATAAATCCTCCCTCTTTTGCCTTTCTTTCCATACCAAACTTAGTTCTGTCTCCGATAATATTTCTTTCAAATTCTGCAAATGCTGAAATAATGTGGAACATTAACTTCCCTGATGCAGAAGTCGTTTCTATTTTATCCTGTAACGAAACAAAATCTATCCCTAAATTCTTCAACTTATCTATAGTTAGAATTAAGTCCTTTAAACTTCTTGAGAATCTATCAAGTTTATAGATAAAAATAGCTGAGAATTTCTTTTTTTCTGCATCTTCAAGCATCTTCATCATTTCAGGTCTTTTCAAATCTTTAGCTGACTTTCCTTCATCCCTATAAATCTTGAAAATATCGTAGCCTAAAGCTTTTGCGTAATTTTCTAGGGCTTCTTGTTGCGCATCTAGAGAGTATCCTTGGCTTGCCTGTTCTTGTGTTGAAACACGCACATAAATTGCTACTAGTGGTTTTGTTTGGACAGGTGTTTGTTGAGCCATTTTATTTGTACTTACAAGTTTTTATTTTATCTCCTAAAAATAAAAAAGGGAACACAATGTCGCTTATACAACAAGGCACTAATACAGTTACAGATACTATTAAAAATGCTGTTGCAAAAAATAATGGATTTATTGAAGAACTAAACGCCAATAAATAAAATAATCCTGCAAATACGGATAGAAAAACATGAATTAAGTGAGGTAATTTTGTAAGTTTAGTAGTAATTCCAAAAATACTTCCTAATAGTAAAGAGGATAGGATCATCACCGGTTCTTCTATTATTGGAAAATGAAACTCGATTTCTAAACCAAAAATTAATGACGCGGAATAAGGAAGCAATACATCACTCAAAGACCCTATTATAGACGCTCCTGTAATTCCGACTAATAATGCCTGAATAAAATTTGGTTTACACTTGTAAAAAATAGCTGAGGTAATTATTGCAGATGCAAATATATGCAATGTATGAGCATATTCAAACCAAGATTCAGAAATGATAAAATCAGTAAATTGCAGGATAAATAAGACTAAAATGATAGCAATTAAAGTTGCCCAAATAGTAAATGGGGAGTGATGTTTTAGTTCGTGTATTATTTGTTTGGTTGTTTTGTTCATTTTAGTTCCCTCATTAATTCTGTTTTATTTTGTACAAAAATGATTTTGTAATCTTTTGGGTAAACTTTTTTAGAATTTTTTGGAATTAATTGTTTTTTTGATGCAAATTGGTTTCTTGGCCCTTTAATTGGGGATTCAATCTCAACTTCGAAAACATATCCAGATTTTGGTTTTTTATTTCCCACGATTATTAATTTATTTGGAATAACTCCAAAAATGGCTTTTCCTTTCAAGGTTTTGCCAATTGCATAAAGTGCTGCATGTTTGAAAGTTTTTGTTAAAAATACTGCTTTTTTGTTTTCAAATTTATTTAAACCTCTAGCTTGTTTGGGCTTTATTGTTTTTAATTTTGTTGGAGATCCGTGATATAATTTCATTTTCCTCTTTTACATGTGTACTTAGGGTGTTTTATACCTAGTTCACGTATATTTAGGGTGCCCTAAGTATATAAATTTAACGCAGAAATCAATATTTTTTAAGAAAATCTGTGAACCTATGCCAGCTTAATCCATTAATAATTCTCATAACTGTTTTTAAGATAATAAGAAGCTAGATATATCAAAACTATGCTAATGATTGTAATGAATATTGAAGTTGCTATGCTTAATGCTGATAAGCTCTCAAGATGGAAGATAAAATTGACAAATGATTGAGAGAGGTCAAAAATGGTTTGACGCCATGTAAAGGCGATTGTAAATCCAAGAGTGATTGTTATAAGCATGCGGAGTTGTCTTCTAAATTCTCTCTTAAATCTCACTCCAACCCTAAAAAATTTTTTTAATTTTTTCTCCATTTATAATTAAAATAAAATTCTTTTTTATAATTTTCGTGTTGATTTTTTTGATTAATTATTTTTTTTGGGTTTGTTGTTCACTTAGGTAAGCTTAGTTAAAAAATCTAAAAGATTGGTTGTGAATTCCTGATCTAACTCTCAAGTTTATTTGCCGTCGATGAATTTAAAAAGGTTCTTTTGGACAGCTGTCCAAGTTTCTTTGAGCTGTTTAAGGGTGTTTAAACAGGCTGTTTAAAGTAAATTTTTGGGATAAACAGCCTTTTTTTATAAAAAAATTAAGAAACATTTTGGGATATCAAAGGATGTTGCCGACGAGATTTTGAATTTTTTCCCGTCGGAGACAAAAGATTTTTAAAGGTATTTCAACAAAATATAATATGTTTGGTTTATTTTTAGGAAAAAAAGAGATTAAAAAAATAAAAGAAGATACTAAGAGTGGTTTTGAATCTGTAAAAAAGGATATGAATTCTATTGGTTTATGGATTAAACATCTTGACTCTGAAAAAAACTTCCATAAAAAAGATGTTGAAGACTTAAAGGATGTTTTATCGACGTTAAAAAAAGATATCGAAGAGATGAAAAATGTTGTCTCTTTATTGGATGGATTAAAAATCAAACAAACACCTAACCAGCTGTCCAACAAACAAACAGGTGTTTATGCTGTCCAAACAGCTGTCCAAACAGCTGTCCAAACACCAAATTTAGACAAATTTTCAATAAGTGAAAAGGCGATTATTTGGATGTTATTAAACACAGATATGAAACTAGGTTATGATGATCTTTCAGCAATGTTAGGGAAACAGAAATCAACAATAAGAGGTCAAATAAATACTATAAAACAAAAAGCAGAAATAATCAAAGAGAGTGTTGAAAAAAATGGTAAAAAAAGGGTGTTTATCCCTGAAAACATTAAGGAAAAGTTGTTGAAAAAACAAAAAGTGAGGATTAAAAATTCTAAAAAAGGGTAAAAATCTAGAAAAAATGTAATAAAAAACAGTAAAGAGAGGGTTGATGTAGTGGGTAAATAATTAAAATTGTTGGAAATGAAAGTTATCCTTTTAAACGATTAAATAATCTAGCTATCAGAGATTCCTTAAGTTGAGGATTGTTGAAAGGGGAGCTATTTTTTTAAAATTATCAGTAATGTTAAGCCGAATGTTTTTATTGTTAATCTTAGTTTTCTCTACAGGGATTCCTTTTTTTATCAGTCTCCTAACATAATCCCTGATTGAGCTTTCAGTAAGTTTTAATCTTTGTGATAATAATTTATAATCAGAATAACCATTTTCTTCATCTAATTGATAGATTGTTGAAAAAACTAAAATTTCTTGCTCTGTAAGTTTTTTGAATTTCAAACGTATCTCTTTCTTAAGAGTGTCTAAAGAGTTTAGGATCTTTGCAGCTTCTTCTATCGAATCGTTGATTTTCGGCTGTCTGTCTGTCTGTCTGTCTGTCTGTCTGTCTGTCGAAACCCCTTCATTTCTTATGGAAATAGGGATATTTTGGCTTTTTAAGCCATTAAAAACCCCTTCATCTGTCGAAAGATTTTTTAATTCTGCCTTAATTCGATCTGTATCTGTTGGGGTTTCAACTTTTTCTTCCCTGAGTAACCCATATAAAATTTCTGAGATTTCATTGATTTTTTCATTAGTTTCAAGAAGATTTATTTTTAAAAAATTCATTTCTTCTCTTAATAAGAAAACGTCTTCTTTAACTCTCTGAAAAGCTTCTTTTATATTATCCATCAAAAATAGAAAAAGGTGTTTTATTAAAATTTTTGGGTGTTAGAGAAACCACTTTTATTCTTATAAAAGTCATAAACACTCTCCTTTAATTTCCATCTCGATCTCCTAAGATAAGGTATGCCTTTTGGATTTTTCTTTATTTCTATAATCAGGTTTTTACTTTTTAGATTTAATAAAAGTTTTTTTATGAATTCTTCATCTCTTGCGACTTCATCAGCGATGTTTATTGTAAATATCGGTTTTGGAAAAACAGAATATAATACAGATAAAATTTGTTCACAAATTTTATCCTTTTTTTTATCAGAGATTTCCATAGATTATAAAAAAAGCCTTATCTTTAAAATTTTCTGATTTAGTGAGTTATCAAACTTCTTCCTCTTTTTTAAAAAAAGGTAATTGAATATGTAAAGGCAAACCTATTTCATCCTCGAGGGAAAGGGCCTTAACATTCGCTTTCTTTAATATAATATTGTATACGGCCATTCTAAACTCCTTTGGTGTCTTCTTTTTTTCCCATTCTTTTAAAATTTCTTTTGCTTCCTTAGGGTCTATAGAGAGAAGAAGGGTCCCGGTAAATTCGATTTTAGCAAATTCAGGCGAATAATCTATATTATAAACAAATTCGATTGCAAGAAGGTCTTCTTTTGATTTTATCACATTCTCTTTTATTTTTAGAATTTCTTTAATCTCAATATTCATTTTTGCATTGATTTTTTCTGATTTATTGGAAAATTTCTCAATACTTATTTTATTAAAGTTAAACCCAACTAATTTCATTTTATTAACACAAAATAACCTTTTTTAAATATTTGTATAACAGATTTTACAAAATTTTAGATTTGCCAAGAATTTTAGATCAAATCTTCTTCAGAAACAATAACAAAATCTCCAATAGCGATTATTGCGCTATAAGGGATTAAAAGATCATTTGAATTGGTTTTTTCTAAATTCAAATTACGAGTATAAATTGTTGGATCTTTAACAATTATATTTATCAATTCTCCTGATTTTGTTTCAAATAAAATATCTTTAACAAACCCTAATCTTTTACCTTCTTTAGTTACAATTACTTTTCCTATAAGTGCACTGAAGAAATGTTTATTTATTTGCATGCAAAATAGAGTATAAAATCTTTTATAAATTTTTCTGTAAAATTAAGGTTATTTTCAAAAACATAGTATCTTTTTTAATTTTTGTTGTTTTTAGAATTGTGGTGTGTGACCCTTTGGTTTCGTATGGAAACCTTTAAAAAGAATTTTTATATTTTTTTATTTTATATTAATTTATAATTATTTATATTATATAATATATACTTCTTTGATATAATATAATATATACTTCTTTGATATAATATAATATATACTTCTTTGATATAAT
>NZBV01000020.1 GCA_002686355.1 Candidatus Pacearchaeota archaeon
TATTAATTCTTGATTTCTATATGAGCCATTGTTGTCATGAAAAACAAGAAACAAGAATTCCTAAGATTGGTAAGAGGTTAACCATATTCCTGATAATTTTTATTCTCTTCACATTTATTTCATTTCTTCCCGGGTTTTCTTCGTTGAATGAAAGTTTGCTTGTTTATCTTAAAATAATTTGGTGGGCTGTTCTTTTGGGATTGATCCTTGGGGGGGCAATTGATTATTTTGTTCCAGAAAAATTTATCTTTAAATATCTTGGGCAGAAAAAAAAGAGAACAATATTTTATGCGGTGCTTGCTGGATTTTTAATGTCTGCTTGTTCACATGGTATCCTTGCGATTTCAATACAATTGTATAAAAAAGGTGCGGGTATCCCTGCAGTGATGACTTTTCTTTTAGCGTCGCCGTGGGCGAATCTTCCTGTGACAATTTTGCTTTTTGGATTTTTTGGAATCAAAGCTCTTTGGTTTGTTGGAGCTGCAATGGTAATTGCTGTTATTACAGGATATATCTATATGGGCTTAGAAAAATTACAATGGATTGAACAATCGCGTAAAGTTAGTTTAGATGGAAAAATAAGTTGGGATAAAATTAAGAATTTCAATTTAAATGAAAGTTTTATTGGGGTAACACGAGGAGCAATTAATTTATCTAATATGGTCTTATGGTGGCTTTTGATTGGGGTTATGATGGCTGCTTTGATAGGAGCTTATGTTCCAGAGCATTTTTTTATGAAATATCTTGGGGCGAGTTTTGCAGGATTGCTCGTGACTCTCGCATTTGCAACAATTATAGAAGTTTGCTCTGAAGGTTCTTCCCCAATTGCGTTTGAGATTTTCAATAAGGTCGGAACACTTGGAAATCCTTTTGTGTTTCTGATGGCAGGAGTTGTTACAGACTATACAGAGATTGGGCTGATATGGACTAATATTGGCAAAAAAGTAGCAATTTGGTTACCAATAATAACTGTGCCACTAGTTGTTTTGGTTGGGTGGTTGTTTAATGTTTATTTGTAGAATATATCTTCAAAGATAAAAATTGTTAAAAAAGAAGTATCCAGATAAAATAATGTTTGATGGAACAAAATTAAAAAAGATTTCTAGGTTAGGATTTTTGTTTTAGCCAAAGGAAAAATTACGTTTAATCAGCGTGTCAAGTGAAATTTTAATTTCATTTTGGAGCACGCTTTTTTGATTCTTTCTTCCTAAGAAAGAAGTCGCTATGAAGGATGAATGCTCTTATTAACTAAAGAGTAGTAAATGATAGAAAGACTTATAAAGGTTTTAATTTTACTTAACAACATGAATAAAAAATCTGATAATAAAACATTTGATGCAGAAACAGACAAATATAGATTTGTCCCTAAATCTGACTTAGTTGAAATGCAAAAAAATAGAAATGTTGCTCTTGCTTTAAACTTATTTCAAAAGATTAAAGAAGATTTTTTTGAAGATCCATTCACCTTGGAAGAGATTAAGGACGCATATAATCGTCCAAATAGAAGTGCTCATAGAGGGTATAATTATGGACAAAAAAATCTAGATACTCTTGTTGAGTTGGAGTTAATTGAGGAAAATTCGGACGGAAGTTATGAAATAAACTATGCCTCAGAACATCTTGCAAGAAGAGAAATGGATGATCATGAGGATTCTGATATAAATAAACTGAATGAGTTTTGAAAATCTTGGGCAATATTGAAAATTAGGAATGAGTTAGTCCTCTAAGTAGAATATGGCTACATTAAATGATAATTATGAAAGATTGGTTTTAGATAATGGGTTAGTTGTAGCTCTACAAAATACGCCAACTCAGACCATCTCTGGGAGATTAAGAGTTCATCATGGCGGACTTCATGAAAGAGATGGAGAAGAAGGTTTGGCTCATTTTTTAGAACATACTGTTATGAAAGGTGGCGGAAGAAAATTTGCTCCTGACGCAGCCGAGAGAATTATGGGCACGTTTGGATATATTAATGCGCATACAGGTTCTAATGAAACCCGTTTCCCAGTAGGGATGCTAGCTGAGGATTTAGAGTTATATCTTGATTTTGTTTCTGATGTTGCCTTTCACCCAAGATTTGATTTAGAAAGAGTAAATCAAGAAAGACAAAGAGTGTTACGGGAAACTGCAGATGCAAAAGGAAATCCAGCATTTCAAGATAATGAAGATTTTAAGGATGCACTCTATGGCGTTGATTCTCCCCATACTTATTTTGTTTTAGGAAAAGAAGATGTTGTAACAAGAGCAACACCAGATAATCTTAGAACATTCCATGAAAGAGGGTATAATCCAAACAATATGGATTTAATTCTTGTAGGAGCATTACCAAAAAATGTTGATGAATTAGTTGCTAAATATTTTGCAGATAAACCAAAAGGCAAAGGAGCAAAATATCACTTCCAAAAAAATCCAGAGTTAGAGAAAAAAACTCTTCTGTACAGAAATGCACCAGAATTGTTAAATGGACATAATTTTGAGAACAGCAGTGCCCATTTTAATATGGGTTTTGTCGCTCCAACTGATGATGCAGAAGACAGCTATGCTGTTGGGGAACTAGTTCAAATTTTAGGTGGGGATACAAATTCAAGATTATTCAAAAAAGTAAGTCAGGAGATGGGACTTGCATATGGAATCAGAAGTGACTACATTCTCCAAAATAATGCTGGGGTCATTAATATTAGTGGAAGCGTTCAGGCAACACGAGCAGATGAAGTAATTGATGCTACATTTAATGAGATGAAAAGAATGCAAGAAAATCCGGTTTCCAAACAAGAATTAGATTGTTTTAAAAGAAAATCTAAATATGGGATTGCGAAGACATTTGAAACTAATGAAGGACATATTAATGCTATAGAAACTAAGGATGATAAAGGATTAACTCCTGAAGTGTTTCTAGCTGAAATAGATGCAGTAACTTCAGCAGATGTACAAAGAGTAGCTCAAAAATACTTGCCAAAAGACCGAGCGCAAGGGAAATATGTTCTTATGTTGAGAAATCCATCTAAAGAATAAATCTTTTGTTTTCTAGAGTTTGCGGGAATTTGAGTGAGCATAACACAGTGAAACGAAAGCACAGCGCGGATTGAGTTTTCCTTTTGCCACATTTTTAACGTTACGAATTTAGCGAAATCCTAAGGTACACTTCTGAGAGAGATAATCCACAAGTAGTAACAAGATTATATATCATATGTTACAGAGATAATATTATGAAAGGTTTAGTTAATGGAGTTTTGGATTCATTGAATAATGGAAACATTGTAACAATTCAAGGTAGTTCTGGTGTTGGTAAATCTGAAACTGTGGAATTACTTAAAAACTTATTAGAACAAGAAGGAAAGAGAGCAGTTTATCTGGATATGCGACATATAAAGAGCTCATTTCAGTTTTATAAAGAAGTTGCACAGCAGTTGGGAATTGAAAAACGAGATTCACTTAGTGTATATTCAGAATTAAATAAAGGAAACATCGCATTATTGTTAGATGAATATTGGGCAGGAGCCCAAATGACAAACCAAATAGTTATGTTTGCCCATCAAAAGAATAATTATGTTGTCACAGTTGCTGGGACCCCGATGGGGGTTGAACTAGATGAACTAGCTGAATATGTGTTGCAAGAACGCAATAAAATCCAAACTTCAATTAACTTATAGTTTTTTCTGAATTGAATGTAATCGCTGTTATCTGTCCCGAACTAAGTGAGAGCCTGCAAGGCGTGGCTCGGAGCGACTGAAAGGAGTGGAGAAGTAATGATGACCTATCTGTAGGGTGGGGCGGTGCGCGATTTAATTGTTTAAGATTTTTTAATAAAAATATATTGTAAATATGCTTTTGGGTACTTTTTTCTTGATTCATTAATTTCTTTAACGCTACAAATTTCAACTTCCAATTCTATCCCCCAATCTCTTATAGATTTAATCTCAAATTCAGAAAAATCTTCTTTAGAATAAGTGCCTTTGTCAAACTGAACCAATAAAAACGGAGAATAATTCATAGATTTATAGAAATGGATTGCATCATCCCCTGCCCCTACTTGTATTTTATTATATTTTGCAAAACCAATTTCTTCGAACTTTTTTGTGATTAACTTTCCAAAACCTCTTTTCTGAAATCTGAAATCAATTGCTAACTCACTCATTAATAAATAATCTTCTCTAGGAAATCCACAAATAACTCCAATCAATTCATTTTCCAAATAAAGTCCAATAAAATATTTTGAATGTTCCTCGTAAATTTCTGCTAGAAGATTTTTGTCTCTTACTCCTTTCTTACCTAGTTCATTATCCAAAATATTCATTGCTTTATCAAAATCTTCCCTAGATAATTGTTTTGTTTCCAATTGTGCGAGATATTTCAATGTTTCAAATTCATTGAATATCTGTTTTTCTTCTCCAATTAAATCTTTACAATCAATTCCTGAAGAAAGTTTTTTTAAAAAATTCTCATATTTAAAATCAATCTTTAAATCAATCAAGGTTTTGCAATTACAAATAAATATGGCAGTTTTATCTTTTCTCCATTTAACTTGTTTCTTAAATGTTTGTTTCATTTTATTCCTAAGTTAAACTCTGTATTTAATTTTTCTTTATACTCTTCATACTCATTCAATCCTAATGCTTTTCCATTTTTACAGGCATATCAATAAGATTCACATTAATCTTTTCTTCTTCTCCCCTTTTTTTTATATGCTCCCAAAACTTATTGTCAAAATAATCATAAAATTCTGAAATGAAATTATTTTCTTCTCCTCTTCCAATTGGAATTATTGGAGATATAAACCAATTAATGGGATTTATTTTTTTAATTAATTTTTCAAATTCTTTCAAAAGTTTAATATTCTTCTTGTGTAGCATTGAAGCAATAGTTATGGGGATTTTATGCTTCTTGAAAAATAAAATATTTTCAATAGTTATATCAAACATTTTAGGATTAAACTCCCCTCCTGCATCTAATCTTAAAAATCCATGCGAATCCCTGTTAGGACCATCTAAACTAAACTTTATACTTATTAAATACTCTTTGTGATTCAAGATGAAATCTCTTATGCTCTTTGAAAAAACTCCGTTTGTTGTTAAAATGAAATACATCCCTTTTTTAACTAAATATTGAATGAACTCTTTAAAGAATGGACTTTGGGTTGCCTCTCCTCCTGAAATAACAATATAAAAAACTTTATTTTCAATTAAATCATCAATAACTTTTTTCCACTCATCTAAATTTAATTCATTCTCCAATTCTTTTGAATAACTGCCAAAACAATGGCTACATCTAAGATTACACTTACTTGTCAAATTAATATAGCAAGAATAAGGTGACACATAAACTTCATTAGTTATATCCATTCTAAATCAAGGTTTTTTGAATTAAAATTGGTTTTGACTGCAAGCCATAACTTCGTTCTTAGTCAAAAAAACGAGTTTACTTGATTCTTCTCCTGATTCTTCAACTTCAGCAGATATATAATCTGAAGAAATCTTTTGAGCAATGCCCATCGTTCCTGGAGAAATTGGTTTATAGCCCGTATCTATTTTTTCATATTCCATACATTTTTAATAAGCTTTTGAATTTATAAATATTCGGGTTCTCGAGTTTATCAAGTGCGAAGCACTGTTAGTTAAAAGAATTAAGAGTTTGAATTGATTATTCATTCCATAGTGACAAAAATAGAAAGATATATAAGGTAATAGATTTCTTTGGTTGTATGAATAAATTACAAACAATTATTGCAACAGGACTTGTAACAGTTCCATTAGTGTTAGGTATGTCTGACTATAAAAAAGCAAAGAATAGCACTAATACTAATCAAGCTATAGCAGAACAAGTTCAAGACGATACTCATATTGCAGCACATTATACTCCTTCGCGCGATGATGATACAAAATTAAGAAACACTGTCTTAAGTTATTTGACGAGCCCAGAATTCTCAAATTCTGACTTTTTTGAACAGATAACAGGAACAAAAGCAGAGTTACAAGAACTTGAAAGAGGAGGAATGATATATTTTTCAATACCTAAACAGTATTATTCAAAAGAAATGATGAAAAAACTAGCAGTCAATCCAGATTTAGTTGAATTTGGAAAAACGACTGATGGAAAGTTTAGTGGGGTTGAGATTGAACTTGGCGACTATGTTTTAAGAGAACTAGGGAACTATTTCTTCAGATTTCCTTCAAATAATTTTAGAGTTGATAAAACAGATACAATAAATATTCCATATAAAAGTGCCAATTATTTGATAAATATGCAAGAGTTACAAAGTTTTATAATGAATAAAAGTATTTTTGGTGGTTATCTTAATGTAGATACTGGAAGAACCGATAGATTTTGGAGGCCCCAAGTTTTTGCAAATCATGGAGCTTTTGTAGCAAAAAAAGGAGAAAGTTCTTTAGAAAAATTAGTAAACTCATTAACAAAAAACAAAAGTACTGATGAAGGAAAAGCGCAAAGCTTACTTGATTTTGTTACAAATGAAATAAAGTATTCTCATTCAGAGGCAAATTCAAACATTGAAGTATTAAAGCGACCAAATGAAGTTTTGATGACTGGGGGGTCAGATTGTAGCGGAAAAGTAATTTTATATGCTTCCTTATTGGAACAAACAAATACAGATTACAGATTGGCTTATATCCCTAGTGAGAATTCCGATAGCCATAATGGACATATTACAGTCGTAGTTGGAGGAGATTATGGAAATATAAATGGATTAAGTCTCAATATTGGAGGTACAACTTATTCTGTAGCAGAGACTACTGTTAGACATTTCCAGATAGGTCATTCAAGATTAAATGGAAACTTTGGGATTGAAGATATAAAGTACATACAAAGACCTGGTAAAGATTCAAAGATTTACGATACTAAAACAGGTGAACCTCTATCTTTTCAATAAAATTTCTTTTACTTCGCAAAAGGCAAAATGTCAAAGGACTAAGCCCCTCTCTCACACATATAAAATCGGGCTTGAGGGGAGTAAAATTTGCGAACAGAGGTGAAAAATTTTTAACCAAACAATTTACTAAGCCAATTCATTATTTTTTTGAAGAGTCCTTGACTGATACATTGGCTATCAACACAAAGGTTTGAAGAGCATTCAAAGTTATTCTCACAAACTGCATCTCCCTTTAATTGTTCAATAAAAAAACCTGTATCAGAACAAAATTTTTCAGATTTTCTATGTCCAAAAGGATAACACTTTCCATCAAAAGGGCAAGAATCTTTACAAATTAAAATTTCTTCTATTATTTTTTTCCCTTGTTTCTTTTCTTCTTCAATAGAAGAGGCAAAAACAACTTCTTTTTCACCAAGATCAAGATAACATTCTTCTATAATACTGAAAGAAGTTACTCCGCATTTACTATTGTCTTCATTGCATTTTTCTTGGCAAAATTCTGTTGCATATTTTTTCCATGTTCTAGATAGTTTACAAGATGCTTCACCTCCCTGTTTTTCTTCCTCTTTATCATAACATTGCCAATAAGCATATCTAAAACCTTTTCCACCGATGATTTCTTCTGTAACTTTTAGTTCTAGGATACATTTAAATTCTGCATAATCATCGTCTCCATCA
>NZBV01000021.1 GCA_002686355.1 Candidatus Pacearchaeota archaeon
AGTTTAAATCCAAGCATCTATTTCCCCTGATTATTTGAAGGTAAAATTTTACTTTTAACGAATACTCTTCTATTTGTCCTAATAAAATATTTTCCAATCTTTCTTACAAGGCTTTTGATTGAATAGTTTTCTCCTAGCCAAGATTTGTATCTTGCATTAATCTCACTATCCTTTTTCTGAGAATCTTTTTTGCTATTTCAAAAATGGTCCTGCCAGGAATCGAACCTGGGTCACTTCGGTGTAAACGAAGCGTCTTAGCCGTTGGACAACAGGACCTACTTCGTTATTAAAATCAGTTTATCATTAAAAAAGTTTCTGTTCCATTGGGGTAGTAATATTTATAAAATATAGTCTCATTTTTTTAATATGAAGACCAAAAATAAACAGCAAGAGCAGGGAATTCCTGAAATGGATTTAGATAGAAAATATTCAAAAAAAATTCCTAATGCTGAAAGCTCTGAGAAAATAAAAAAGGATGTTGAGAAGACAAAGAAGGAGCTTGAGAAATTGAAGTCTTTTATTGTGAAGAAATATAATTTTACAAAGTCGTTGAGTGTTCTTCCTCCTCAGGCGGTTAAAAGGTTTGTTGAAGAAGAAGAGATTCCGAAAGAGACTGAGAAGCATATGCATCTTTACATGATTATTCCCGAGGAGAAAGTTAAAGAGATTCCAAAAATGACTCAGGAGATTGTGAAGCAGATTGAATTTTTGAAGCAGAAAATCTGGGTTCAGATCAAAACGCCTGTTGATATTTGGGAGATGTGCTTGGATTCTAAGTTTGATTTGACTGGAGCAATTGCAATGTCGTTTCCTCTTTCTGACAAAGGATTTTTAGGAGGATTAAGGATGATTGAGATTCACAAGTCATTGGTTTTGCAGAAGTTTGAGAAATATGTTGTGAGTTATATTTTTACAGGAAGTTTTATTCGAGGAGAGGCAACACCTGTTTCTGATATCGATGTGACTATTGTGATTAATGATACTGATGTGAAGAGGATGTCAAGGGTTGAGTTGAGGGAAAGATTAAGGAGTATAATTTACCAGTATGTTGCTGAGGCTACTGTTTTGGCTGGAGTGAAGAATGAGTTGCATATTCAAACCTACCTTTTGACAGAGTTTTGGGATTCTGTTAAGGATGCTTCGCCTGTTATTTTTACTTTTATCCGGGATGGGATTCCTGTTTATGATAAGCAGACATTCTTGCCATGGAAGGCTTTGTTGAAGATGGGTAAATTGAGACCTTCTCCTGAGTCTATTGATTTGTTTATGAAAACAGCAGAGAGAGCAAAAGAGATGGCTAATAAGAGATTGGTAGAGGCTATGGTGGATATTTATTATGGAGTGTTGAATCCTTCTCAGGCGTTGGTGATGTTGTATGGGCTTCCTCCTCCAACACATAAGGAGACATCAGGGTTAATGGAGGATATTTTTGTCAAGAAAGAGAGGATGTTGAAGAAATCTGAGATTTTTATCTTAGAAAAAATGTTTAAATTGTTTAAGGAGTATGAGCGTGATACAAAGTTTAAGATTTCAGGGAAGGAGATTGATGAGTTAGTTAAGAAGACAGATGCTTATTTGAAAGTGTTGAAGGAGTTGAGAAAGCAGATTGAGAAGAGGTTTCAGGAGAAGACAATTGAGCAGATTTATGAAGATGTGTTTGGGTTGTTAAAGGCAGCGATTGGGAAGAAGGCGCAAGCAGTTATGATTTCTGAGTTTGAGAAAGATTTTGTGAAGAAGGGTAAGTTTACTGCTCAGCACTTGAGGATTTTGAAAGATGTGGTGAAGGCGCGTGCTGATTTTAAAAAAGGAAAATTGAATTCGCACAAAGTTGAAGAAGCAAGAAAGAATGCAGGTATTTTGATTAATGATTTGATTGAATATAACCAAAGATGTGAATTGGCTAAGAAGAAGTAGTTCTTGAGAAAACCTTTTAAAGTAATTTTTTAATATTTAATTATGGTTGTTGGAAAAGTTATTCAATTCAGGCGAGGACGGCATACTTACAAGCCGAGGCATTTTTTAATTGAAATTCCAAAAGTTGCTACGAGAAAAGATGCTGAGAAGTTCGTCGGCAAAGAGGTTGAATGGAAATCCTCTGCTGGAAAAATTATCAAGGGAAAAATCGCAGGAGCTCATGGGGGCAAAGGTGTTGTTCGGGCGATTTTTGAAAAAGGCCTACCTGGACAGGCTGTGACTATGGAGGTTGAGGTGAAATAAATGGCATCATTAAGAAAAGCACTTGCATATTCAAAAAAGAAAGTTGTTCCTTACACTCGGACAAGCAAGAAAAAGAAGAAATCGTTTATCAAGACTGTCCCTCAGCAAAAAATTGTAAAGTTCACAATGGGCAAGGAAAAACTTTATAACGAGGGCAAATTGCCTTACGAGTTAAATATTATTTCTACTGAAAAAGTCCAGATTCGGCATAATGCTCTTGAAGCATGCAGGCAATATATCAATAAAAAATTAGATAAAGAATTAACCGGACAGTATGTCTTTAAAATTGTGCCTTTCCCGCATCATATTCAAAGAGAGAACAAGATGCTGACTGGTGCTGGTGCAGACAGAATGCAGACAGGAATGCAAAAGGCTTTTGGAAAGTCTGTTGGAAAGGCGGCAATTACAAAACCAGGGGCGAAGATTTTCTTTATTGCTGTTCCAAACAAAAAGGCAATTTCTTTTGCGCGAAAATTAATCAAGCAAGTCAAGCCAAAACTTCCATGCAAGGTGAAGATTTTAGAAAGTTTTAGATAATTTGTTACTTTTTCTTGATAGTAACATAACCGAAAAGTTTATAAATTGGGAATTCTGGGATTTATTATGAGTTTAGAAAATTTAACAAGGTATGAATCAGCTGCAGTAGCTAGAATGAAAGAAAAAGAGAATCCTATGATTTCTTTAACTGCTATGACTGATTTTTATAATACTCTTGAAATGGATGAAGATTATTTTGTTCAAGAAGGTTTAAAGAAAGCACAAGAAAGTTTAATTCATGCTGCTCAAACAGGACGAGAACCTACTCTAGCAAATACTGGTTTGCTTAAAGCAATAACAGATTATAGTGATAAATATATTAATGCATTTACTGAAGAGAAAATTTCTGGTTTAGTTGGATATCTTGAAGGTTCATGTAGTCTTCCTGAACAAGCAAAGCGAGGACTTTTAGAATATGGAGAACTTACTTACAATGAATTAGTAGATAAATCTAAAGCAGAAGATACAAGTGATGAAACCAAGAAAAAGATTGAAAATGCTTTAAGGTTAGTTTTAGATTTGAAAGACCTTAAATTAGAAAAATCTTATGTTGGAATGAAAACTAAAAATGTTGAAAGAATGGCAAATAGTTTTTATCCTTGACCTAAAGAAGATTCGCTTAACTAATAAGTTCATTAACTAATTCTGCCATTGTTTTTAAGAATTCTTCTGTTTTGTCTTGCCATCCGTCTATGTCTGCTCCTTTTAGGTCGTGAGTTCTTCCGTGAGTTATGTCTTTGTGGAGAACCAATAAATCTCTATACCAAACAATATATTTCATTTTTAGTTTTCCAGATTTGACAAAAGCTTCTTTTAATTCTCCTGCAATATGTTCTGGAGAAGGAGGAGAAATGTTTGCTGCGATAAGTGCAGCTTGTGCAGAATCCACCATTGCCCAATACAATCCCTCAACAGAATTTAGTTCAGCTGTTTTACTCCTTTGAATATGTATTGGTGCTCTTTGAAGGCAACTATAAATCGCTTCTGGGCTTGATTTTATTTTTCCTTTTAATAACAAAAATTTTAATGGCTCAAAAAATCCTGCTATGTCAATTAATGATTCCCCTTGCCTTAAAATGTTTAGGATTATTGGATCGCCTCTCATTAAATCTTCCCACCATGTACTTAATTTGACTGTGTTAATGTGAAGGCTTTTATTGTAAGGATTTCCTTTTAATAAATTGTCAAGTTCGTGCCTGTACCAAGCAATTAATTTTTGGTCCCAGCTTATTGAAATATCGTCAATTAAAATTATTATGTCAATGTCAGAACCAGAGTTTGAAGTTTGTTTTACTGTTGAACCAAAAAGAATAACAGATTTGACCATCTTGTCGTATGTCTTATAGGCTTTGACTGCAAAATCCATTGCAATATCGTTATTTGATTTTAGATTCAAAGTTGGAGTATTTTTTCTTGGAAGTATCTTAATCTTTGGTTTTGTAATCTTTTTAGGAATTATTTTTTTCTTGAGGGGAATCTTAACTTGTTTAACAGATGGCGAAGGAACTTTAATATTTTTTTTCTTTTTGACAGAAGTTATTTTTTTTATAGATTCTTTTTTCTTAAGAGCAGTTTTTTTTACAGACTTTTTAGAAATTTTTCTTTTAGCTTTTTTATTAAAAGAATCGATTAATTCTTTAGCAAAGTTTTCTTTTTTCACCATCTTTTATTAATAAAAATAATAGTTTTGTGTTTTTAAATTTATTTGATAATTGTTATTCCATAGGCTTGCCACTCATTCTGCTTCCTTGCGCCCCTTGAATTTGTCCTCCAAGTTCTGCAGGGAGTTGTGAAAATCCAGAACCATACATCTGAAGATGTTGTTGAGGGAGCATTAAACCATAACCTCCGAAATAATCTTGTTGGAATCCTAATGTTTGGTTCCAAGAAGGACCATCTTTGTAGATTGGAGAGCCCATCCCCTCTAATGTTGGTTTGAAAGGAAGTCCTCCTTGTTCAAAAAAATGCTCATACCAATTTCCAGCTTCAATAACTTTTTTCCCTTTATACCCTTCTTTCCCAAGCTTTTCTATAATTTCTTTTGTTGGAACATTACCCATTCCCATTGGAAGCTCTGTGTGCTCAAAACCAAAATTATCTGATAAATGGACATGTTTTACTAAAGGGGCTACTGCTTCTGTTTCTTTGATTAAATCTTTACTTTCCCAACCATGCTTCCTCATCATATTTATATGGCCAACATCCCATGTAACACCGATTAATTTTTCTGCTTGCTTTTTTGCCTCTGATCTTGAGATGCCTTGGTCTTCTGCTATATCTACAAATTTTTTTCTTGATTTTATTATAATATCTTTTAATTCTTTTCCTGTGCTAAAAGCTCCTCCTGCAGGAGGATTTTCAATACTTAAGATTGGGGCGTTGTCTTTGAATTTATTATAAGACCCAAATGCGACATTTGCAAAAGTTGTAGTGGTTTTATCTTTAGCAAATTCGTTTAGAGGTCTATGAATTTCAGGTGGAGCAATTTTATTGAGTGTTTTCAATCCGTCTTGTAATATTTCTTGCATTAGTGCAATTTTTTCTCCATTCCCATTTATTTTTTTTATTTTAACTGCTTTATTTTCTATTCTATTTTTTAATTCGTTTAACATTTTTTTATCATCTTCTTTTGAATAGATTGCGGCTGTATCATAAAGATCTTTTAGTTTAGTATAAGAATCTTTCAGATAGGTTTGCCCACTATTAAACAATCCAACAGCTTCTTCTTCCTTAGGAGATATTTCTTTTCCTGCTTTTTCTTCTGCTTCTTTTCCTGCTTTTAAAAAGCCAGATTCTTCAATAAATCGATTTCCATATCTTTGGGTATATTCTAAACTATTTAATTGACCGGTCCAAGATCTTTCATTTGTTCTTTTTATTTCTTCTTCTCTGCTTATTTCTTCTTCTCCAGGGAATTCTCTTTCTTTTAGAGGTATTTTTCCTATCTCTTTTGTTTCTTTATTTATAATAAGAATGTCTTCAACTTCTTTTTGTCCTTTAGGAATTATTTCTCCAGGTAGCATTGCCGATGAGTGAAAAGTTACTGGAGCGCTTTTGTTTGGATTAAGTTCATGAGCTTGGTTCATTATATTATCCATTTGTCTTTCAGTTGATTCTCTGTTTGATTCGCTGAATCCTTGCTGAGTTAATCCAGATGCTTCTAAATTAGGAGAACCATGGATGGTCAATTCTGCCCCAACCAATTCTGCTTCTCTTCTTGCTTCTTTGAAATGTTGTTTTGGAATTGATTCAAAAACATTTAGAGGGACTGGAGAAATTTCTATGTGCTTTACACCTGTAGAAAGTTTTGAATTTATTTCTTGGAGAATATTTGCACTTCTCAAATCTGTTGTAAGCCCTAAATCTTTTGCTTGCACTGTGTCTTCTGGTGATAAACTTGGATATTGATTGAAGCTAGAATAGCCTCCTTGATAGATGTTGCTAATTGTGTAGTCACCTTCTTTTGCCATAATCAAATTAGTTGAATATTGTTTATTAATCTATTGATTGAATTTAGCTGGTTTGTATTTTCTTTCTTGCTGTTGGAAAGGGAGATTGCTTTTTTCTCTTTCTACTGTTTGTGTTTCTAATTGATAATCTTCTTTCTGTTGGAGTCTATCTAATCGTTGGGCTTCTGGATTGATAAATGCAACTTCACCTAACTGGGTTCTTTGTGATTGCATCTGCTGTAGCGATACTCTTTCTTCTTGAATGCTATAATCTTTTTCAGTTTGCTCATCAGTTGCTGTAGAGTATTTCACTTGGCCCTTTTCTTCATTATTTGTTGAGGCAATTGCAACACCTTGTTCTAAGTTGATTGGTTCTTGAGCTTGGGCAATCTGTTCTAAAACAGGTGAAACATATTTTACAGATGATTGCAAAAAACTTGATAGGCTGGGCTCATCTATGAAATCTCTTTGATTTACAACATCCTCTTCAATTTTCTCGAGTATGTCTTCTTCAATAACTTCCTCCAGTTCAGATTCATTTGAGTCTTCTTTTAATTCTGCCTCGTCTTTCTCTGATTTTTTAGACATAGTTTATGGAGGCAGTAGAAATATATAAATTTTGTTATTCTTCATCTTCAAGAAATTCGTCTTCAAATTCTTTTTCTATGTTATCTCTGAGAAATCTTCTTTTTCTATAGGGAAAATATAAAAAATCTAAACATATTAGAAGTGTGGAATATATTCTTACTGGGTGTTCTAACTATACTTCTGAATTTAGAACCAACAAAAGAATGTTTATAGTTCAAATTATTGGTAATAAATTTGACAAATGGAAAAAGAGAATGAGATCTCAATCAAGAATAACTTGGCATCTGGTGTGCTTTCTTAAAAATATCAAATAAGTCAAAAACAGTATCTATTGCTGCTTGTGCTCCGAGAGGGCGCATGTGTGTTCTTTCAACCCAGTTATCTTTTTTTATTGGTCTGTCGTCGTCTTTGTCCTTGTCTTCTTTGCTTTTACCCTTATCTTTCTTTTTTTCCTTTTCTCCTTTTCTGTCATAATATCCAATCATCGCTAAAAAAGGGTTTGATGTATCTTTTGGTTTTTCTTTTTTCTTTTTTTCTTCCTCTTCTTCTTTCAAAAAGAAATTAATTTCTTCCTGCAATTTACTCAAGCTTTCAGTAGTTGTACCTTCAATCAAATTCAATACATCTTCTAACTCTGATTTATCAAGTTCTTTTTCTAATTTTTTTATTTCATCTTCATTAAGGACATAAGAGCGAAATGTGACTTCTGTTCTCCCCCCAAAAGAAAAACGCTGTTGTTGTACACGTTGAGGAATCCCACGAAAATAAAAATCAACTAATGCGCACTGATAATATTTCTTTTTTGATTTTACCTCTCCCATCTCTGGAGTTGGTTCGACTACGCTTTTTCCAAAAAGAGTCAGTTCAAGTAAAATAGTATCGAATGTTTTAACCATTGCGGGATTTCTTTCAATCCCCTTTTGTTCAAGTTGCTGTGCTGCCTTTAGATATGGCTTTGCCCACCGAGAATAAAGTTTTAGTGAATTAACTTGGTTTTCTAAATGAATTCTTTCTATTTTATATCTTTTTCTTAATTCTTTTTCTGATTCTTTTACCCATATATTAAATTCTTCAATTCTAGACTTAACAGTTCTTTTTACCCTTTCATTTAAATCAAGTTTATCTGCATTTTTTGCATTTTCAGCAGCATAAAATGCATCAAATAATGTTTGGAACCCGAGCTGTCTTGCCATCACACTTATGCTTGAATTTCCTTTCATCACATCAACTTTATCTAACCAAAGTTGTTTTAAACTATACCTTGCCGCATTGCTAGTATCTTTGTCTTTCGATTTTAAATCATCATAACTTTGTAACCTTATTTTGAATTCTTTTAAATCATAGA
>NZBV01000022.1 GCA_002686355.1 Candidatus Pacearchaeota archaeon
GTCTGTATTTTCACAATCTTTTTGACTTCCTTGAGAAGTACAATCTTGCCATTTATTGACTCTACATGCAGCTGTTTTAAATTCATTTACTTCATCTTGAATACAAACCTCTTGTCTGAAATCAGCGCAAGACTCAACACTCACCTCGTTGTCGTAACAGACCATTCTAAAGTATCTGCTTCCTGGCAAGTTGTCTTCCACTCCTTCCTGCCTTGCACACCATGTTTCTCCGTGCTCATAATTGTCTCCTGCGTACTCACAACTTAAATCCCTACAAATATTATCTCCATAAGTTGGTTTTACCTTGTTTTGCCCTTTCTTGAAAGTTTTGCAAGTGCTTCCAAGATAATAATCACAATTCCCGCAAGTTGAAGAATCTGCATTTGAAGAATCATAACCACAACTCTCAAAATTGTTCTTGACTTTTGACCAATATTCTTTGTCATCTATTTTTCCAGAATCATAAATGTTTGCCAAGTTTCCGCAAGTGTCAATAAAAAAAACTTCGTCCCTGCCTTCAACACAAGTTGTTTTCTTAGATGGTCCGCAATTAGTTCCTAATGTTTCAGCAGAGCATAAATAATCCTCGTGAAAAGAAGTATCCCCTGCCATCTCATTGCACTTTGCCTTTGAAATAAACAAGCAAGTCCTCTCAAATTCTTTTTCAAAAACACACGCACCCCTTGCTTTCGAAGTCGCTGAAATAATACACTGGACTTCATTTGTAATATCTGTCCGATAATTTGTTTCCAAACCATAAATCGCAGACAATCTTTTACATCTTGTCTGAGTCACAAAAGCAGCCTGGTCTCCAATCAAGCAACAACCCAATTGACATTGAGGAAGATCATCAGCATCCTCGTCATACCAAACACCAGTCTCATCCTCGCAGATTTTTTGAGGTGTGTTATCCATACAAGTCCCTTCTGAACTATCAATGCAAGTCCCCAGTTTACAATATGCTGTTGCCTCGCACGACGTCGGCGCTTTTCTAAAACTCGCATCACAATTTCCTTCTGGCGCATTTTGACACCATGCTCCTGATGTTGTTTTTTCACAACAATACGATGTTTCTGCAGAAACAAAATTCCCAACTAACGAGAGAAACAAAATTCCCAAAAAGATTAATAATATTTTTTTCATCTAAACAACTCCTCCACCATAACCAGGAGGCCATGCAACACTCCTAGACGCAAACTGAAATTTATTTCCATTGTTCCTGTCTGTCAAAATATAAATCGTAGTCCCATCGCCCTGCTTTTTCTTTTCAACTTTCAAGTCATGATAATAATTCATGTAAACAGTTGTCTCAGCGTCGCCATAGTTAGTCTCCCAATCCAAGATGCTATTTGCAATACTCACTAATTCATAAAGATTATTGTTAAACACGACCTCCAGAGGTTCATATATTGCTGCATCTTCTTTTTCAAGAGTAACTGAATTATTAAATCTTACAACAACTCTTTTTGGAAGCAATTCAACTTCAAAATCAGCATCTCCTGTTTCAAATCTATAACCCCTCCCCTGATAACTTGCCTTCATGTCTTCAAAACATTGCCTTGCTTTTATATTCACATTATTCTTGATTTCACTCTTAATATGCTCCTTCAACATCGGTTGCTGAACAACACATGTCTTATAGTACTCGTTTGTATAACATAAATATTCAATCTTTTCATCTTTATACAGGATATAATGTTCTGGCTCAATGCTTCCTCCCTGGGATGATAGAATCTCCACGCTGTCTTCAATGTCATCTTCCAAGCATGTCTGAATATACAGCGACGGATTTTCAGGCCTAACCCCTAAACTTGATTTAATATTGGGATAAAACATGAAAATCAAAATCCCAAAAACTACAATCAGTATCCCTACAATAATGAAGATAGTTGTTTGTCCTCTTTCGTTCAAATGATTGTTTTGATTTGAACGAGCGAGAGGAAAAATTTTCAATTTTTTTTCACTCTTTTTCATGTTTAGTTTATGTTATTACGATTTATAAATATTTCAATCAAATGATTTAACCTCAATGCTACAGCCATTCCCTTTGTTGCCCCAGATATCCCTGCACTGGATATGATATGTTTGTCCTGAAACTTTGCTTGCACTATGTTCTTTTGAAAATGCGGTTGTCATAGGAGAAGCATTGTCAATGTCAAAATTACACTTGTTAAAATCATAATAACATTCCGCTTCTTCATCAGTCAAAATCTTTAGTTCATTGTTCTCATAATAAACTCTTGTGACAATTGGTGCAAAAGTGTCAAGATTTAGTACAAAATCAGTATTGGCATTTGCAATATTACCTGCATCATCTTCACATTCAATAAAAAGAGTATACCCCCCAGACATCATTGAATCAAAGGATTGCTTATGATAATGAGAATAAGTATCAAAAAACAAATTTGAAGTTCCATTTTCTGAAAATTTATAAAAACATACCGCCTCGCCATCTTTTGCTCCTCCAGAAGTACTTGCTTCTAATTCTACAGTAATAGGTTCAAACCCTCGGTTGATTTCTCCACTTGGAGAAACAGAAACAATTTCTAACTCACTTGTTGAGCTTTTTAATGTGAAAACAAAACTTTCTGAATGGGTGTTCGCATTTCTTATCTTTTTAATTGTATTCCCAACAACTAATCCCCCTTCTTTTATGATATTGTTTGTTAGCCAAGGCATACTTGATAATTGGATGTTAGTAGACACTGAACAATTATTTCCTGCCCCCATGCACCTTTTTATTATCCCAGAGGAAGGGTTTAATACATTTATTTCTGCTACCTTTTCTTGTTTTTCAGAATTTTTTAATCTCCAGATACCATTTATCTTTTCTGTAGGATTTTTTACTAACCAAGTTAGATTTGTTATAGAATCTGTTATTAACCATTGCTCTCCCATATCTGAAATATTAACTTCTTCTTCATTTCCCTCAGATTTTTTCTCAATCCAATTTATCCCAGTTACTACATCATCAATTAACCAAGGCTGATCTTTACACCGAATATAAAAATTATTTTCTTTTTTGTCCAAACCTGTTAATGTTGTATGACATTTCCATCCAAAATCAGTTGTTCGCAATAAATTTGTTTCACAGGCCATGTTTGTCCCCATATATCTATAGTCCCTGTCAATTGAATCAACTCTGCACTCTGCTGGCTCGTTTAAATAAACATCAAGATTTTTCTCAGTGTCCCCAAATGGAAGATAAGAACCCTGCTTTGGGGCTGTAGCCATAATAATCGGAGGAGTTAAGTCAGGCCCTTGATTAATGCAAAAATTAACAACATATTCATTTAAATTATAGTTGCCGTGATAATCCTGGCACCGCACATACATGTTCATGTCAGAATACATCGCACTTAAATCTCCAATTGTATTGTAAGTATTAAGACTATCAACACTCGGAGCTGAAAAAGCAAATGTATGATTCTCTGAAAACTTGTTTTGCCCAAGAGGATATTCTTTCATATCTTCATAATTATTTGTTCTTTCAAAACTATATTTGCACTGTGCATGCTCATCTGTATTCAAGGAAAATAAAACAGGCTTGAATTCTGTAATGCATTCTTTTCCAACCTCTTTTATCCTAATTTTGTTAGTGCCTTCTTGAATCAATGTAAGGTTAGGAAAAATTTCTCCTGGAGAAATTACAGGCGGTGTATTGTCATTTGGAATGCTCTCACAAATAGGATTCTCTTCATCCTCATTTAATAATATACACGCTTTCCCAAGAGATTCACACCTGTATTCAGAACAAGGCTTTAAAATATCATCGTCGCACTTTTTACAATTGTCTCCCCCCAATGGCGCTTCCCACTGCATACATTCAAACTTAACAACAACTGTTTTTGTATCTCCCCATCCAATTATTTTGAAAACTATTGCCATTACTACTACAACAATTACAGCCCAAATAACAGGGCCTAGAAGTGGGCCTAATTTACCCACTATTCCAAATGCTGCTAGATTTGAACCTTTAAATGCTGCATATGCAGCAACCCCTCCTGCAATCCCTCCTGCAATTGATAATGCCAATGCAGCATTACCTTGAATATCAAATGCTTTTGCAGCCAAACTCCCAACCATCATACCTATTGCAACCCCTCCTGCAGCAGCACCAACAGAGCCCAATGTTGTGGCTGCAGCACCAGACATTTTCATTCCAAGAAGAGATGCTGTTTGGGTAGTTGTAGTCATACCGCCAATAGTGGATGTTATTGTTGAAGTAGCCATAATCATGTATAACCCCCCAATCAATGCCCCCACTCCAAAAGAAATCATCCCAAGCAACTTAACACCTTTAGCAAAATCATTTTCTTCAGCTCCAGCAACACCCCCATCTCTCCCCCCACTTCCTCCACCCATCTCTTCTAAAACCTGGGCA
This sequence comes from Candidatus Pacearchaeota archaeon, assembly GCA_002686355.1. GTDB lineage: Archaea > Nanobdellota > Nanobdellia > Pacearchaeales > GW2011-AR1 > ARS1301. The sequence goes on from NZBV01000022.1 coordinate 4,385, forward strand.
ATACTTTTTGGTTTTGCAAATTGTCCTTCAACTGGTTCTGAATATTTTTTATAATCTTGCCAATCAATTCCAGGAGCATTCTGAACTTCTGAATTTTCTGTTCCATCTCCAATATAATTTACATAACTACCACAATCTCCCAAACCAATACACAAGTCACTCATCTGCTCTGAAAATTCACTGCTTTCACATTCACAATTCTGTTCACAATTCCAGCTCCCTTTCCAATCTTTTACATAAAGAACTTCGCATGTTTGACTTGCCATCCCGCACACATTTGGAGATTCTAGAGCTTCATCTCCTGTCAAGTAAGAACCTTTGGGGTATTTCCCGACGCAAATATCAAATTGAAATTGGTCAGTAATCCTAATTTCTTTCCAGACACAATATTCATTTCCCTGACAAGCAGCTGCCTTGGGGTTCTCTTGCAGTGAATTATAATTGAGACATATATTTGCTTCATTAATCACACATGCAGCCATTGTGAAGTTCTTTCCTGTCCTATTGTTCCCCATTTCCGATTGAATACAAATCTGTCCTCTGTAATCCCCACACTGTTCAACTTTTATTTCTCCCTCAATACACATTCTCTTCCAGTGTCGGCTTCCAACAGTATCTTTTCCGTCGCCAATAAAAGAATCGTAAACACACCAACTTTCCCCATTTACTCTTTCCCTTCCTTCAGAATCAACACAATTTAAATTTTCACAGATAAAATCCCCATCTTTGATAGAACCCCCTGTTATTTTAAGATTTGCCAGAATATTTGTTTCAGCACACCTGCTTCCTAAAAAATAATTACAATTTCCACAATCTTGAGAATCTGCATTTGAAGAACTTGCACCACAACTGTCTTCTTTTCTCAAAACTTCCCCCTCATTCCACGACGCATCTTTGTCAGATGAATAAATATTTTCCTTATTTCCGCAACTATCAAACCAGTAAATTTCGGCTTTTCTTTCAAGGCACCCAGTTGAATTTTGTTTTTCACAAGTTGTGTCCAAACTTTTTTTAGAACATAAACTATTTTCTGAAAAATCTCCTCCTAACCTCCCACACCCACTTTCTGTTGTAAACTTGCAAACTTTATTTTCAAAAACACACGCTCCTTGTGACTGGACTGCTGCAAGTGCAAGACACTCATATTCTGTTTCCAAATCTCTGAAGTCTTTTTCAAACCCAAATACCAAAGAAAGCTGTTCACATCTTTTGTCGGTAACAAACTGGATTTCATCTCCTAAAACACAACATCCTTTTTGGCATTCAAAGATATTACAATTTTCATCTCCCTGCCAAACCCCCAAATCATCTTCACATTTCCCTTTTGGAGATTTAGTAGTGCATAAGCCCTCTTTTTCATCAACACAACAACCAATTTTACAATCTACCGATGTCTCACACTTTGTCTGTTGAAGCGCCTTAGCACAATTATCATAATCAGAAAGAACATTCTGGCAAATTGCTCCGTCATTAGTTTTAGGACAGCATGAAAACGCTTGGGCAGAAACACTTGGAATCAAATCTAATTGATTCAATTGATAACTATTTGCAAAAAGCATAGTTGCCAACAAGAAAATTTGGAATACTGCTATGAACAATAAAATATTTTTGTTTTTCATTACATACCAGCTGGCATCACACACCCCCTTACAGCGAATCTAAAACTCTCTCCACTTTTTCTGTGTTTTAATGTATAGATTGTTTTTGAGTCTCCGGTTTTAAACTTGTCAAGTTCAAATTCGGGATTAAGCAACATAAGACCCATTTGTTCAAAATGACAATATTTTGCTTCCTGGCTGACAATTTCTTGTGCAACAACAGCCAGATTATAAAACATCGTCGGAATCCTGACTTCAAAATTTTTTTGTTTAGAAGTTTCTCCTGTTTTTGTAAGAATAATCTTTCCGTAAATATTCACCAATATTTTTTTTGGAATCAATTCAATTCCAAATCCTTCATAAGAGGAATTAACAACATAATCTTGTTTTTCTAAATTTGACATTAAATCATCAAAACAATTTTCAACATCTTCTAAAATATAGTTTTTTATTTCATCTTTTAGATGCCGAATTAACATTGGCTCTTGGTTCACGCAGGGAATGTAATTATTTTCAGTATAGCAAAGATATGAAATGTTTTGATGTTTCTCCTTTTCAAATTTAAATCCAAAACTAAATTCTGGTTCAATATACCCCCCTTGAGGAGACATAATTGCAATGGCTTCTTTTACTTTTCCCGCAATGCAAGATTCAAAAAATATGTTTGGATTTGTTTCTTTCCCAAAATCTAATTGGGGAATTAATTTCCCCCTGTAAAAGAATAATAGTACGATAATCACAATTAGGATTACTCCTGCAATTATAAATATGTTCATCTGTCCTCGATTTTTCATTTTAATACCCATAAATTAACACCTTGTTTTTTAATTTTTTGAACCTTACCATCCACGACTAATTCAAGAAGATGCTTATCAGCAGTATTCCATGAAACCTTAAGATGCTTCGCAATTTCCGAGCTAGTTACAACCTTTTCTTTTTTCAGAAGCCGTAATATCTTTTTACTATGAGATTTCATAATAATATTCCTATTAGTACTATAAGGAAGATACATATATAAATGTTTTCTAATCTTCAGTTTCAACTCTCGGAGCAAGAACAAAACTTAATTCCATCCCCTCTGTCCTGAAATCCATTCGTAGAGGATGCTCATTCGCAAAATTCATGACAACTCTATCTGCTATTTTTGCACCTTTAATGAATTTTGACAAATATTCTAGGCTATACCTTGCCTTACAATCTTCAGCATTTATCTCTGCCTCATCTCCTGAGAATTCAGAACGTGCAGAATTAATTCCCTTTGCTTCAATTATGAATTTTCCTTCTTCGATGATAAAAGAACATGCATCAGCCACAACAGTACAATCCTCAATTGAATCGACTAAATCACTTGAATTCATCTCCACTTTTGAACTAAAATCAAGGTTTGGAAGTTCCTTGTCCTCGCTGCTAATCTCAATCAAGTTCAGTTTGAATGTTCTCTTTATCCGGTCATAAATCTGAATGTTCAATAAATTCTCTTGTTTCTCTAAAATAATTGAACTTTTTGTCCCGCTTCTTTTTAAAATCTTCTTCAAATCATCTAGATTAACCCCCAAAACTTCATCACTGGTTTCAAATTGAGAGAATGCTCTTTTTGGAAGACGAAATCCAACCATCGTAACATTCGCGGGATCAATCGCAACAATGCTCATCCCCGAATCATTAATCTTTATCCTAACTTCTGTCACAAGCTCGGCTAAAATATCAATCACCTTTGATAACTGCGCAGGATTTTCAAGTTTAACCAACATAACCTAAAAAGAAAATTACTCTTTAAATTAATTGTTATAATTAAGTATAGGATTTATTTAAACTATTGTTCTAAACATTTTAACGCAAAATCATAAATGTCCCAACAGGGTACATACCCAACAGTTTCTTCAACAGGCTCCATCTCACCATTCATAAATCACTAAAGATTTCCAAGTTTTTAAATTTAAAGTTTTTAAACCACAATAAACAATTTAAACTTCTTCCGATTCTCTTAAATATGCCAGAAAATTCCCCCTCAATCAAAGAACAACGAATTAGAAAAATCACGCATTTGTATTACTCGCGAAAAGACGTGCAAAAAGCAATGTTTGAGTTTTCACAAAATCGGGAAATTTCGCCACAATATTTCGAAGGTTTTGGAAAAAGACCAGATTCTTTTCAATACCCAAATGACATTTTTGAACTTGTAAAAAAAGGAGCAACTTCATTCCATTGTTCAGAAGAATTATGGGACAACCCTCTAAACATAATAACAGGCATGACAGAAGAACAAGCAAATGAATTGCGAATCGGCTGGGACTTGCTAATAGATGTTGATTGCAAGTGGTTTGATTACAGCAAACTCGCAGCACAGGCAATAATAAAAGTCCTTGAAAATCATCAGATAAAAAACATAGGAATAAAATTTTCTGGCTCAAAAGGATGGCACATTTTAATCCCATGGAAATCTTTTCCAAAAGAAATTGGTAATGAGCAAACTAAAGACTTGTTCCCAGAACTGCCAAGGAAAATTGTAGATTACATTCGATTTAAAACAGAAGAAGAACTCACGAAAAATCTCCCGGCGGATTTTGAAGAACAGTTTAAGAATGTTAAAATAAAAAAAGGAATAAAATGTAACCAGTGCAAGGAGATTGCAAATGAATTTATTCTTACAGATTTTTTTTGCGAGGATTGCGGAATTGGTGAGCACAGAAAACTCGCGCCAGAAGACAAGACAGAATTCAAATGCCCAAACTGTAGACAAAATTTCGAGGTAAAAAATTCAATAGATATTTACGAATGCAACAGATGTAACATCGACTCGGGAAAAAACCAGAACAATTTTTCCCAAACAATCGAGACAGATATTTTCGAAGTTATGGGTCTTGACTTGCTTCTTGTCTCTCCCCGTCACTTATTCCGGATGCCCTATTCTCTTCATGAAAAAACAGCATTGGCAAGCATGGTCTTGAACAAAGACGAGGTTTTAGATTTTGAACTAAAAGATGCAGACTCTATGAGCATTCAGATAAAAAATTTCATGCCAGATTCAGAAGAAGGAGAAGCAAAAGAACTTGTTATGCAGGCAGTGGATTGGGATAGGGAAAATAAAATTTTTCGCGGTGAGTCAGAAGAAAAAGTCACAGGCAAATACGCAGAATTCAAGCCAATAAAACTTGATAGAATTTTAGAAGAAAACTTTCCCCCTTGCGTAAAAAGAATATTAAACGGACTTGCTGATGGAAGAAAAAGAACTTTGTTTGTCCTGATAAATTTATTTCGTTCTGTTGGAATGGACAAGGAAGAACTTGAAAAAAAAATCAACGAGTGGAACACAAAAAACGAGGTTCCTCTAAAAAAAGGTTATATCATCTCCCAACTTTTATGGAGTTATAAACGAAAACCAATTATGCCTCAAAACTGCAGAACTTTTTACCAGGATATCGGCATTTGCACCCCTGATGAATTTTGTCCGAAAATAAAAAATCCAGTGAATTATGTTGTGAGGAAGAGTTTTGTTGGAAAGAAAAAAGAGAGAAGGAAATGACTTATCAAATCATTCCATACATTTATTTAATTAATGAAAAACTCTCTTAACAACTTCGTCAAGCGAAAAACTTGGTAGAGTCAGTAAGGCTTATACAGTTTTGATTCTATGGGGCATTAAGGAAAATGACAAAACAAATATCACGAGGACAATTTTTGAAAACTGGAGGAACTTGGTTATAAAGGTGGGGCTATGGGAAAAACCTCTATTTTGAAGTCTTATAATCCTAAGGGAGATTTAATATCATAGGGGATTATTAAAACAACAAAACAATATCCAAAATTTTTCTTTAATAATATTTATAAAACCTCTTAACCTATTATTTCTTATGAAAAGAGGAGCGGTATTTGGCTTATTATTTATTTTGTTAGTTACATCTTTTGCTTTTGCAGAAAACAATGAAACAAATACAACAGAAGAAACAACAACCTCAGACGATACTTCTTCAGAAGACCTTTCTCAGATTGACAAAGCCTACAAGTGTCTTGAAGACAAGGTAAAGGACGAATGTTCAACTTCGCTTGTTGATAATATTTTCACCCTGCTTGCAATTAAAGAATGTGGCGGAAAAGTTAAAGATAAATCAAACAATGACAAATGCTGGCCAGAAAATGATTGTGATATAAAGATAACTGCTCAGGCAATGTTGGCACTTGACAAGGCGGGCTACTCAACTTCAAAAGCAAAAGATTGGCTGCTCGATCAAAACAACACGCCTGATGACCTCTATTGGTATCTTGAAATAGAAAGCTCTAAAGAGACAATATGCACAATTGAATATGATTCAAGAGATTACATAGTAAACATTGGGACAGACAAAAAAATAAGTTCTTCTGCAGGAGGTTGTCTTAGTTTGTCTAGCGGAGATTACTGGCTGAGAATTTCCCCCTCTTGTTATGATAAGGAGTTTAAAGTCTCCTGCGACGAATCTTTTTTAACGACATTACTATTCAAGAAACAGACCTCTCCTACAATCCATGTTTCAGAGGATACCTCTTCTGCTTCTGCAGAGGGCACGACAAAAGAACAAGTCCTCTCCCTTTGTTTCACAGAAGGTAACACCTGTGATTATGAAGGAAGCTTGTGGGCTACACTGGTTTTAGACACCCTCGGTTATGATGTTTCTGCATTCATTCCTTATCTGATTACAATGGCTGATGAAAATGGAAAATTCCTTCCAGAAGCATTTTTGTATGCACTGACTGACTATACTGACTTCAGGTCTGATTTATTATTAAAGCAAAAAGTAAAATACTGGGATGAATCAGGAGACAAGTTCTCTGATACTGCGCTTGCGCTTTACCCTTTTATCTACGAGGACTTAACAGAAAAAGACAATTCAAAAGAATGGTTGCTGGAGATTCAAGATGATGATGGTTGCTGGGATAGTGGAAGGATAAAGAGCACTGCTTTTGTCTTGGCTTCAATCTGGCCAAGAGGGGGTTATACATCTGATTCAGGAAGAACAACAGGAGGCGATTGCGAGAATTCTGGTTATTATTGTATGTCGGGTATAGAGTGCAAAGGAAATATTCTCAAAGATTATGAATGCTCAGGTGTTGCAAAATGCTGTGACCAGCCTACTACTCTAGAATTATGCGAAGACCAAGGAGGACAAATATGTGCTTCAAATAAACTTTGCTCAGGGGGAACAACAATTAGTTCTGCTGATGCAACTGAAGGAGCTACTTGTTGTATTGGTGGAAGATGTCAGGAACCGGAAGTAACAATAGACGACTGTGAGTCTTATGGAGGAGTATGTAGGCTTTCTGATTGTGAAGGAGATGAAGAAAAATCAGTCACTTATTCCTGTGATTATGAAGACACTTGTTGTCTAAAAAAAAGCGATGAAGGAAGTTTGTGGTGGATTTGGTTATTACTGATTTTAACAATTCTCGCGGTTGTTGCAATAGTCTTTAGAGCCCGTTTGGGATTTTATTATAAAAAGATAAAATCAAGATTTGGAAAAGGAAAAGGTCCAAAAGCCCCTCCTTCAGCATTCCCTCCAGGCCCAAGAGGTCCAGTAGGACCAAGAAGAATTCTGCCTCCATCATCTCGCAGATATCCTGTAAGGAGAAGACCTCCTGCAAAAAGATCAGGAGAAATCGACGAAGTTCTTAAGAAGCTGAAAGATATGGGAAAATAGATTCCAACAATCTTTATTAAGATTCTTTGATTGGTTCTTTAATGAAACATTTAAAATTACTAGAAGAAACATTTATACAAGAAGAGACGAAATAAGGAGAAGTGGTATTCCTCCTGTGGAAACAACTTATAAATATACAAACAAATTGATTCAGATTTAAGAGAAATAGCCCACTATAAAACAACAAGAAAATATGTTAAGAGCAGTTCTCGTTAACAGATTCATCAATCCTGAACACCAACGAGGTGATTAATTAAATTTATATAACCCTTTTTACTCAATCCAATTATGAAACAATTAATAATATTCTCAATTTTTCTTTTTCTATTCCCTGTTGTTTCTTCAATTGAATTCACAATGAATCAAGAATTCCAGAAAGGAGAAACATTAATAGCAAAAGTTTCAGGCAACTTTATGGAGCCTATTCTTAAGGAAAATATTGGGTTTTTTAGGGGGCATGTTCGTGTGGCCATTGAGCCATTTGTGGCAAAAATCAATGAAGAATTTTACATTTATGCACACTTGCCAGAAAATTCAGATAATTATTCAATTGTCATAACTGGAGTTAAATATTTTAAAGGAAGTAAGATTAGTGACACAAACCTGACAGAAGATTTCACAATCACAAATCAGACAGCGCAATTTTCAGTTGACAAAGGGTTTGTTGTTTCAGATGATGATTTCTATCTTGAAGTTCAAAACCTCCAGGATTTTGCAATAACGATTAATGTTGGTCAACAAACAATTTTAGGAGACACAGACGATTTTAGAGTAACAAATCCAGGAATATTAAAATCAGGAGATATTGAAAAAATAAATTTCGCAATTGGCGAATTAACAGAACCCACTTTGAAAACAATGGCTTTAACTTCAGGAGAATTTAGTTATGAGATTCTTGTGGATATATACGGGATAAGCAGAGAGGCAAAAGAAGTTGCAATGGAAGGCAAGGATTTCATTGACTTGGATGAACAAGAGAAAGAAATAATTGTTGTTGAGGAGGAATATGTCCCGACAACAACTGCTACCTGCGGAGAACTTAATGGAACAATCTGTACTGAAGACCAAGAGTGCGATGAAGAAGTAGAATATACACCAGAGAAGGATAAGACGACTGGTAAGTGCTGTTTAGGAACCTGCACAGAAAAACCAGAATCTTCAACAGGAGCAATAATCGGTTGGGGACTTGTGATTGTAATCATCGGATTTTTAATCTGGTTTTTAAAATTCAGATATCGGCCTGCAAAAAGAGAAATTAACCTGCTTGACATTGGCAAAGGCAAAAAACTAGAATCAAAAAAAGGCAGTACAAAATCATGAGAATTTAAGAAAAAGTTTAGTAAATAATGGTTATTCTTTGAAATTGCCTTCGGCAGATTTCTTCGCTAAAAAATTAATATAAATAATTATAATAAATCGGTGTTAGATGTCTCAATGGAGATTTAGTATTAATCGTTTAAATTATGTGAAATAGGTTTTAATTGTGAGCAAAGAGAACCAATTATTATCTTATTTTTTTCCTCTAATTTTCTTTTTAACAACATTTTTTTTCTCAGGTTTTTTCTTTTTCTTTTCTTCTAAAATTTCTTGTAATTTTTCCTTTAACTGCTTGTTCTGGACCTGAAGAACCTTTGCAATCTCATCATAACCATGCAGTCTTCTTGTCAGTTCATTAAGAATATCATTCCATCCGTTGTTTGTCAGTGCAATAAGTTCAGGATAAACAATTTCAATGTGAGCAGGCATATACTTGAACATCAAAATAGCAAGATACAAAATCTCCTCAACCTCAACTTCTATCTCTGCAAAAGTCGTGTAAAACTGCTGGCTATCTTTGACAAGCATCGGCTCTTTTATCTTTTTCCCCTTAACCTGCACACCTTTTTCTTCTTTAAGCTGGTCGATAATCTTCTCCAGGGTCTCAATCAAATGCTCAGGTGGTTTTCCAACCACATCTATAATCAGTACTGCCCTGATGTTCTTAGTCTCTTCTGGCATCTCTTCCACGCGGGTAGAAATCTTTGATTTGTTTTCTTTAGTCTGTAAACCCATTTTTATTTTTCTTTGCTTTTATCATGAACAAGACAATCAGCAAAAAACAAAACCCAATAAAGCCATATAAAGAATATTTGCCTTTGTCTAAAACTCCCTCAGTATCCTCGCTTTTTATAGTTTGTGCATTTAGGTTTATCACAGGTGCCTCAATCTCTTCTGTGGTTTGATAAGACTTTTCAGTTTGAGAATCATCAGAGCTATCCAGATAAACAGGTGTCTCTGTTTCCTGCTCATCATCTTCTTCTTCATCTTCCTCAACATGAGCCAAATCCTGCTCATCATCTTCTTCTTCATCTTCCTCAACATGAGCCAAATCCTGCTCATCAGCTTCTTCTTCATTTTCCTCAACTTCCTCGTCCTCAACACAAGCCAAACCCTGCTCTTTTATATCAGCCAGTTTCACTTCACCGATTCCAGACACATCAATTAGTGAATCCAGATTTTCAAAAGGTCTTGCATTAACTATCTTCTCTGCAGTCACAGGCCCTACCCAGATTATCTCATCGAGCTTTTCCTCTGAAGCAGAATTTATGTCAATCTGTTCATCAGAACAAAACGCAAAGACCAAGGGAACTCCTATTAATACAAAAAGAAATATCAGGTTAACTTTGATTTTAGTAGTCACTCTGTTCTCCTATAACATAATAAACAAAGGATTATATAAACTTAAAGTTTGTCGTAATCCTTACTCCCCTTCAAAATCAACATATTCCACATTCAGGCTTCTGCCTTGTTTTTTCCCTTTTGCAATCAATATCTTAAGAAAAATTTCCTTCTCTAACAACCATTTGCACTTTGCCTTTTCTTCTTTGTCAAGCCAGCCATTTCTTTTGACTTCAATTCCAATAATCTCAAAACTCTTTTTTCCTCTCTTTTTAAATGCAATAAAATCAGGAAAACCTGTTCCAATTGACAATGCCCGAAGAAAGGGATTATATTTTCTTTTTGCAGGAATTAATTTGTCATTTTCAAAATCAATGTTATTCATCCATTTTGTCACAATCCAGCCCTGTGCCTTTAAATCAGTTCTGACTTTTAATTCAAAACGCGCTCCTGCAGCTCTTGCCTTTTTGCCTCTTTTAGAATTTGCTCTTTTTTTTGCATTCATAAATTAATAAATATTAAGAAGTATATAAATTTACTTTTGTAATTTAAAATTAGTACTGCCCCACATCAGACCTCGTCATGCTGTTCCGCCAGGTTTTATTATCACATTGATAAGATTCTCAAGCGAGACTAAATATCACGAGCATGCAATGTCCGCCTGTGATTTGCTTTTGCGCGCTCAATTCCTTTTGCTAAAATTTCCTCAACACTTTTTTCAAGAGCCATTCCAACTTCTTCTGCAACACTTGAGACAGCATTTTCTTTATCAAGTTCTTGAACTACTTTTTTTATGTTGCTTTTAACAATCAATACCATAATTTAATTAATGAATTATTTATTTTAAATGTTTTTCTAATAAATTTTCTTTTACTATTCCAACCCAATATCTTCTTTTATTTTTTTCAGTGCGTCAATTGAAATCTGAAAAAATTCATTAATGTCTAGTTCTGTTTCTTCAATTTTTCTTATTAAATCCCGATTACAGTTTGCTGCAAAACTTTTGTCCTTGAATTTTTTCTTCAAACCTTTGACTTCCATATCTGAAATCTTTTTTCCTCTCATCAGAGCATACGCATGAATAATTCCTGTCATTGTTTCTGCTGCAGCAAGAGCATGCTCAACTTTCTTTGATCTCTGTTTCTCCTTCAACATCAGAATTTCATTATAACCATAACCATGCGACTGCACAACTTCGATAAACTCGTCATCAAAACCAGCTTCTCTTAAAATCTCTTCTGCCTTGATTGTATGTTCTGCCCAATTATCCCGTGTCAAAGCCCAATCAACATCATGCAGCAAACCAAGCATCCCCCAATAATCAGTATCTTCCCCAAATTTCTCAGCTAACCCCCTCATAATTGCCTCTGATTCAAGATAATGATTCATATCAGATTCTGTCTGGTCATATTTTTTAAGAAGTTCTAACGCTTGTTCGCGTGTGATTGGAAACATCATGGAATCATGATGGACAAAATCTATTTAAGGTTTTTTATTTCTCAGGCTTCATAAAAGGAAACATAATTACATCGCGTATCGACGGTTGGTTTGTAAAAAGCATGATAACTCTTTCAATTCCAACACCAACTCCACAAGCAGGAGGCATGCCATGCTCAAGTGCAGCCACAAAATTCTTGTCTGTTCCCATTGCCTCAACATTTCCTTTTTTTCTTTCTTCTTCTTGCTCTTTAAAATGCTTTGCCTGAAGTCCAGGATCATTTAACTCAGAATATGCCCGACCTAATTCCATACCCCCAACAAATGGCTGAAAAACCTCTGCCTTTGTAGGATCCTTTTTATTTGGTTTTGCCAACGGCGCGAGCTCAATTGGATAATCAATTAAAAAAGTCGGTTGAATCAACTTGTGCCTAAACAACTTCATCAACTCATCAGCAAGAATCGTCTTTGTAATCCCAGTTGGCTCAATGCCATGCTTTTTTGCAATCTTCTTTGCCTCAGCATCACTTTTAACACGGCTGATATCTTCATTGAGATTCTCCTTAATTGCCTTAAGAATTGGAACACGCCTCCACTTTGCCAGATTAATCTTATGTCCTTGATACTTAAAAATCAACTTACCAAACAACTTCTTAGCAATAGTTTTAATCAATTCTTCAAACAAATCCATTCCATCATTATAATCTGCATATGCTTGGTACCATTCAATCGTCATGTGCTCTGGATTATGTTGCCTGTCAACACCCTCGTTCCTAAACTTCTTTGTAATCTCATAAACATTCTCAAATCCCCCAACCTGTGCTTTCTTCAAAAATAATTCAGGCGCAATACTCAAATACACATCAGAATTGTAAGCATCGCAATGCGTCTTAAACGGCTTTGCCAACGCCCCCCCATAAATTGTCTGCAACAACGGCGTCTCAACTTCAACAAACTTTTTCTTTTTCATAAACTCCCTCATCACTTCCAAAATAATTGCCCGCGTCTCAAAAATCTTCCTCACCTCAGAATTCATAATCAAATCCAAATACCTCTTCCTGTATCTTTCTTCCTTGTCTTTCAAACCATGAAACTTTTCAGGCAATGGCTTAATTGCTTTGCTCAACAGCTCTAACTTCTTCACCAAAATCGAAACCTCCCCAGTCTTTGTCTTAATCACCTTCCCACTAATCCCAACAAAATCTCCTGTATCAACATATTTCTTAAAAAATTTCCTAACTTTCGTCGATGTTCCACCTTCTTGCAAAACAATTTGCATCCCCCCAGAGAAATCCTGCAAACTCGCAAACGAAATCCTCCCAAGTTCTCTCTTTGTCATCAATCTGCCAGCAGTCTTCACAGAACTCCCTAACTTCTTCAAACACTCAACAACATTCTGTTTTTTATCAAACTTATGGGGATATGGCTCAACCCTTAATTCTCGCAACTCTGTTATCTTCCTCTTTCTTTCATTAATAATCTGTTTCTCACGACTCATATTTTAGAAAAAGAAAAATAGTTTTTATATTTAATCGTTTACCCTTTTACAAATTTCTTTTTGTAAAACCCTCTTTTTGTCAGTTCTCTGTTCAGCAGCTCATCTGCAATTCTTTGATAATAATTTTCTCTTCGAACATACCTGTATCTTATTAAATCAAAATTTTCCTGCAACTTCTGGACTTTTAAAAATAAAGGCAAAAGCCGTGGATTTTTTACTTTATATTTTCCAAACAACTGATTCACAACAAGCTCTGAATCTAAACAACATGTGATTTTCTTGCCAAATTTTGATGCCATTTCAAGGGCCTTAATAAGAGCCTCATATTCTGCAATATTATTTGTAATCTGCCTTCCTATAAATGCGCTATATTTAGTTAAAATTGTTTTATCTTTACGAACAAGAACTCCAATTGCACCTGGCCCTGGATTCCCACGGCATCCTCCATCAGAACTAGTGTAAATCATGATTGATGAAAAAGACTGGGATTTAAATAGAATTATCTTAATCAACAAGTAACTAAATATGCAACACCTTGAAATTACGAAAATCTTGAAAAGTTTCTAGCTTGATTTTGACATCACGAATCTGAGCGTGCCGCGGCCCTTTTTTACAAATTTCAATCATCTGATTAACCTTATCAGCATCTCCTTCAAGAAAAGCCTCAACTCTACCATCTTCAAGATTCCGCACAAAACCCCTGACATCCAACTTCTCTGCACTTTGTTTTACAAACAACCGAAAAAAAACTCCCTGGACTATCCCTGTAATATACAATCGCACTGATTTCTTCATATGAAAGGAAGATTATAGGGATTATTAAATATTTTTCCTTTTTATTTAGGAACACAATTATCACATCCATCTCCAACATAAGTTTTCCAGTCATAAACTAGGTTGATTTCGTATCTTCTTTTACATCCTTTATCATTTAGGTCTTTTGTTCTGTATTCTTTCCTATTGTAGGGGATGTTATTATCCTCTCTTCTGGTTTCATCTAAAATTAGAATAAAATACCTATTTTTAAGCTTGTTGATTTAGATACCTCTTCTATCTAATTCATTATTCACAACAGCAAAAACCTGTGAGGCAAAATAAGTTTTAGAGCCAACAGAAACAGGGATTGCGGTTTGTTTTAATCTTTTCATTTCCTTTTTAGGCAAACCTTCATGGTCGCCAATCACAAAAACACAATTCTCCCCTATCTCTACCTCTCTTAAATCTTCCCCTCTTTTATTCAGGATAAAAATCTGATTTCCCTGCTCTTCAAGCTCCTCTACAACTCTCAAAAAACTCTTTTTCTCAACAAAACATCCCGGAAGAACTTCTCTTTTCTCTCCCTCTTTATATTTATACAGCAGCTTTTGAATAACTTTTGCAACGTCTTTTTTGCTTATTGGAGTATCTTCTTTGACTTGAATCTCAATGTGCTTTGGAGGATCAGGCATTCCATAAAAAATAAAATGAAATTTCACATCTTTGCGAAAGTTATGGCTTAAAAAAATTCCCTGAATAAGAGAGTGGATTGCAATGTCCATCCTGCCGGCTTTCATCAAATCTCCTGAAAGCGCCTTTCCACTTGTAACAGCCTTGCCTGAAAAATATATTAAATGTTTCATTTTTTAATCTCCTGCATAACAAATTCTGCTCTTGCAAATATTTCTTCCTCGCTTGTTATTTTATACATCCCAACAAATCTCTTATCACAAAAGACACTAATCACTTCGCCTTTCTTAAACTTTCTTGTGCTGATAACATCTTCTTTGTAAATCGGCTTGCCTGTGAAAATCTGTTTTAAATTATCAGATTTGATTTGAACAACAGGGTAAACTTTTTTTATTATCTCTTCAGCAGGAATTATGGTTTTATCTAGTTCATTATTTTCAATTGCTCTTTCAAAATCATACAAATTCAAAAATTCCTTATCATTCTCTGAAAAAATTCCAGCACGCGTTCGTCTTAATTCTAACATATGTGCTCCAATACCCAATTCTTTTCCTAAATCATCGATTAATTTTCTGATATAAGTCCCTCCTTCAACTTCTGCTCTAAATAAAATATTCTTTCCATCTTTTTCTAATAATTCAAATTTCTTAATTTCTCTTTCCCTCTCTTGCCTTTTTACTCTAGATTTAACAGGAGGAGTTTGCTTAATTTTTCCTAAAAACTTTTTCTTAATAACTTTTGCAATATCTTTTAATTCAACATCTTCATGAATTCTCATAACCCCAATATACTCTTTATCCTCCCCTAAAAAATAACCAGTAAGCTTGCACGCTCGATTCAATGCAATTGGCAAAACTCCTGTAACCATTGGGTCAAGTGTTCCAAAGTGCGAAGTTTTTCTTAAGTTTAGTTTTTTACGAACAAGATTTGAAATAGTAAAACTCGTAGGACCTGATGGTTTGTCTATGTTTAGAATTCCGAATTCTAGGAGTTCTAAGAGAGGTCTTTTTTCCTTAATTTTTTCAATGCTCATGAAAACTCAACTCTCTAAATCTTTATAAATTTTTAATTAATAGATTTTTTATGTGCGAGATAATAGGATATTGGAATAATCAAAAATAATTATAGAATTGTTTTCTGTATTAATTATTTTTTATCAATTGCGAGGCAATGCAAAGCCAATTATTTCTCCAGCGCCATTCTTTTCGGCTGTGTCTTCTGCTTAGCCTTCCCCCCAGTTTGAGTTTTCATTTGTTTTGCCTGTAATTTTTCTAGTTGCTTTGTTGCTTCTGCACCTGCCTTAACTTTTTCCTTCTCCTCTTCCTTTTCCTCTTCAGTCTTCTTCTCTCCTCCTGGTTTTCCTCTAACAGAATCCTGGACTTTCTCTTTAAGAGTTTTTTTCTTATTTATTGCTTCTTTAGCTTTTGCTTCTATCTTCTCTTCTCTTAATTTCTTGAATTTTAACTTTGTAGGGAGTTCAGCAAGTTCCACCTGAATAATATCTCCTTCCTTCACAGCTTTAACTCTAATTTTCGCAGGAGGTTTTTTAATCCCCCTGAACCAGACGAACTCATTAAGATATTTGTCAATCTTAATTTTCTTCAAATCTCTGTCATAAATTTTCATATGCTTAACTAAAAAAACTTTAATCGTCTTCACAGCCCTGTTCGCTTTCTTGTACTTAGGAATCTTTTGAGTTTCCCTCCTAAGCGGGATAACATACTCTCTTTCAACTTTCTCTATTTTTGGTTTTGGTTTTTTAGTTGCCATTTTTATCTTCTGTGTGTATTAGTCACAAGATAGTCTATCAAATTTTTTGATTTATCAATTCCCATCTTTTCTCCTCTTTCACTACCGCAAATATTTACTTCTCGCGCTTTACTTTCCTCTGTCTTACATACAATTAAAATCATTAATCCATCGTAGACTTGAAAGATATGTTTGGTAGAAAGATAATCTCTGTCATTGATTATCGCTCCATGATATAACGCGTCCTGTTTATCAGATTTTAGATTTCTTTCCATAGTTTCAGTAGGTTTTTTTAATATAGATTTAATCATTTTATCCAAAGTGTGATTTCCTCTGCTTTCGCGGTTTCACATGTAATTTAGTTCTTCTCCAACTTCTTCTATGATGTGTCATTGCCGACGGATGCACCCGCTTTCCAATCCCATACTTTTTTAGCACCGCCCACACAGGCGCCCACTTTGTTCTCCTGCCTGCTTTTGCAAGTTTTGATTTTTTTTGTTGATTTTTTATTCCCATTTTATTTCACTGCCTCTATAAATTTTCTTCCTTTCTCAGTTAAAATTCGTCCTGGCTTTTTTCTTCTTACACCCCTGACGGATTTTTGGATTTCAGTAAAACCAGCAGCATCTGCTTGTTGCAGAGCAACCCGGATTATTTTTCCTCCTGCTTTTTTGAATTTTTCTGGTTGCATTCCTCTGTTCTTCTTGCTCCCATACTTTGTTCTTAGCCTATTAACTCCTATAACTTTCCTCCGATATATCTGTCTTAGAATACTCGCAGCACGCTTATACCAAAAATCCTCCTCCCCAATCGGCCTCTCTTTTGCACTCCCTGATTTAACAAACCAAATCCATTCAGGCGCCTTGAACTCTGGAATTTTTTTCAAAGCTTCTGCTAATTTTAAATTAAACTCCTGAGCAGATAATTCATATACTGGATTTTCCATGTTGCCACATCTCACGATGTTAGATAGTCAGCGACTATTTAGCTAGGACTAAATGAAAATTATGATTTATAAGGTTTTGGTTAATAAAAAGCACGGCCTAATTCTTCAAAATCTTTTTTATCTCTCTCTTCCCTAGAAGTTATTGTTAAAAAAACATTTATGTTATGTATATTCCTCCCACTTCTCAAAAAACCTCTATATTGTCCCTCTTCGGAAGAGCCTTTAATCTTTCTTGATATTATTCCAATTTCCTTTATCTAATCGTAGTTCTCATACCCAATTCAAGAAAATCGTTTTGTATTAATCCCTATGCCCAAAAATATATTATTTAGAACTATTTTTTCTCAGCTTCCTCAAAACAATAACATATCCAATAATCCTTGCAGAATAAGCCCTACCCAGTTTTTTTAACAAACTATCCTTAATCTTTTTCAATTCATCTCTGTCCCTGCATGCACTCCTGAGAACTTTTATCCTGACAACCTTATTTTTTTTAAAATGATTCTCAATAGTTTTAATGAAATTTTCTGTTATTCTATTCTTACCAATCTGGCAGAAGATTATTTTTGCCATTTCCTTAAATAACCTCCCATCGTTTTAAAAACTCCTGAATGTCTTTTTTCTTAACTTTAATACTTTTTAATTTTTTAACTCCAAATGTTCCTATCTTCATTCCAGTATCTTTGTAAATGTCTTTTCCCTTAAATCGGTGGACAACAATGTCTGATTTATTTTTCTTCCAGTCTTTGCTGTATGCAGCGCAAAAAATTGCAGCTTTTTTTAGGTCCTCCCTACACACTTTTCCCTTGATATTCACAAACGGGCTGCCAGGAGCATCAGTGTGAAAAACCTCTTCTTCTTTTCTGGCCTGTTTAACCAACTCTTCATTATTCCTTGCATTTCTGCCTGCAAAAATAATTGTTCCCCTGTCTGTTAAAATCTCACGAAATTTCATAATCAGATAAACCTCCTTAATTTTTTAAATTATTCGTTAACCATGAATTAACAATTTTTAAACACATCTTTTGGTTTGACCATTTTAATTTTTTCAGGGCATCAGAAAAACTAACCCACTTGTAATCAGAATGTTCTTCTTTGCTCAATCGGATTTTTGACATCTTAACTTCAACAGCATAAAGTTTATAACTCTGTCCAACAAAGCCTTTTTTGTCAGAGTATTTTTTATCATACTCATATTTCCCCTGTTTATTAAATTTCTTTATCTCTAAAATTTTCAAACCTGTTTCTTCCTTAATCTCCCTCCCGATAGCCATTCTTTCTGTTTCATAAAATCTCCTTCCCCCCTTAGGAAATTCCCATCCTTTCCAGTGCAATTTTCTTTTTAGAATCGAGTACCTAACTCCTTGTTCAGTCTTTGCATATATCACAATAAAAAGCGCACGACGGTATTTCATCTTAACACCATTCATTTAATGCTTCTTCTAACTCAACATGTGTCCTTGCATACTCTTTCAAACTCTTTTTTTTCAACACAGCATCAACGGCTTGCCTCATTGCAATTGCTCCTGCCTGTGTTCCAAACGGATGTCCGTGAATCCCTCCTCCTGCCTGAATAACTAAATCTTTTCCCAAATGTTTGATCAAGAAAGGGACGTGGCCGGGATGAAGCCCGCCCGACGACACAGGCATAACTGGTTTGATATTTCTCCAGTCTTGCGTTAACATCTTTTCTGTTTTCTTAACTTTCATTCTTGAGATATCTTCCTTGATTTCTCTTATGTCTTTTATTTTCCCTTCGAGTTTTCCAATGCCTGTTCCAATATGAATCTGGTCAACACCAATTAATCTCGCAAAGTCTGCAATAACTTTCATGCTCATTCCATGCTCGGGATTTCTGTCAAAAGCCGCATGCATTGCCCGATGCGCGTGAATTGCAAGTTTAAAATTAGCCTCACGAAGAGTCTGAATAGCAGCCCAGCCAGAAGTTAGAATATCAACCATTATATATTTGCTCCCCATTTTCTCAGCCAGTTGTGCGCGTTTTAACATCTCTTTTGTCTCAGCAGTAGCATTAACCAAATAAACTTTTTTTTCTCCTGTTTCTTTCTCAGTTTTGTCGGCCATTTCCAAAGTCTTGGCTAATCTCTTTTCAAAAACATTAAATTTTTGCGATGCTAAATTTTCGTCATCTTTTACAATGTCACAACCCCCTTTCCATGATTCATAAGCAGACTCAGCATGATGCTTTGGGTTCAGCCCAAGTTTTGGTTTGATGATTGTACCAATAAACGGACGGTTCTTAACTTTCAACAGTCTTCTGACACCTTTAATTCCATACCTCGGGCCTTTGAATTTTCCCAAAATCTTTGTAGGAAAACTAATGTCTTCAAGTCTTATTGATTTAACAGCTTTCATACCAAAAATATTTCCGGCAATTGACGACAAGATATTTGGGATATTATCTTTTTCAAAAAGTTCCGAGGGATAGGCAATTTTTATCCAGCCATTTCTCTTTATTGAAAAAACTTTTGCTTTCAGTTTTTCAACATAATCCCTCTCTTTTATTTTTGTCCATGTTCCAACACTTGATTCAAGTGCAACAGTGTTTGCAGCTTTTTCAAGAGAAATGCGATTAGGAACAATTTTAAACAAACAAACCAAATCATCCCGCGGTTTGTATTTTAAGTTTATGAAATCAAGCCTCTTTTTCATAACAAGAATAAAAAAGTTTAGCTTATAAGTTTTTTCAAAAAATTAAACAGACTTAGTTATACCCTTTTGTGGTACTAATACATGTCTTTTGGCTTGAATGCACAACTCCTTTTTCATCAATATACCATGTTCTTCCGTTTGGGTTTTCCATAGGACCAAGAATTTCCCTAGCTGGTTTAGAATACATTTGTGTTAATTCTTCTACACCTGAAATTATCCCAAAAACTCTTTCCCAATTTTCTTCTCGAATATATCTATCAAATAAACTATTTAATTCTTTTACTGATTTATCATAGTCTTTGCTAGAGAGAGAACCCTTTTTTGTTTGAAGTTTTTTAATTTGTCTATCAATTTTTTTGAATTTTTCATCTAAACTTTTTGTCATAAAAATAATGGTAAGTTGAGATTTTTAAATCTTTCTCTTTTGTAATAACTATAGAATAGTACTAATCTGATTCAAACAAGCAGGCAAGCCCCCACATTTTTTGTGATGAGCAATACATTCGCAACAAAATCCTTTTCTCTCGCAAGGACAATTACACGGACAATTTTTTTAAGTTTTCAGATCTATTAGAGTAATCTTATTTGGGCATTTCAAACCAACCTCACTTTACTCCCCTCGCCAACATCCTCAACTGAAAAACCTTTCTGTTTAATTTTCTTTCTCAAATTATCTGCTTGTGCCCAGTCTTTTTTCCGTCGGCAATTTTCCCTTTCTTTAACAAGTTTCTTAACATCTGCAGGAATTTTAATCTTATCCTCTTTATCTAAACCCAAACCAAACACCTTGTCAAATTCCAGGGCCAATCTATATTTTTCAGAATTATTCAACCTATCCTCTCTTAAAATTTCCCATAGATACGACAGCGCCCTGGGGGTGTTAAGATCATCATTAACAAATTCTGTAAATTGTTTTTTTGCCATCTCCAAATTTCTTTTATTTGTTTTGCCAGAACCATTCTTCAATTCAGAGAGAATATTCTTTAATCTTTTAAGAGAATTTTTTGCAGCATCTAAGTTTTTTAAATCAAATTCAATTATCTTTCGATAATGCGTTAGCAAACACAAATATCTAAAGTCCATCGGAGAATAACCTTTTTCTTCTAAGGTTTCTAGACGAACAATCTGCCCTGTTGATTTTGACATTTTCTCTTTAAGTTTAAGATTAAGGAAATCATTGTGCAACCAATATTTTACCCATGGTTTTTTTCCAAAAGCTGTTTCTGATTGAGCAATTTCATTTATGTGGTGTGGATTCATATTATCTATCCCCCCCGTATGAATATCAAATTGTTTTCCAAGATTTTTTATAGCCATTGCAGAACACTCTAAATGCCAGCCGGGGAAACCAACTCCCCACGGTGAATCCCACTCCTGTTGCCTCTCTCCTGGTTTTTCTGAAAATTTCCATAAAGCAAAATCTGTTTTATTTTTCTTTTCTTTAACATCAATTCTCTTCCCTTCTTGCAAACCTTCTTTATCCAACATCACAAGTTTGCCATAATCTTTCAACTTAGAAGTATCAAAATAAATCCCATCAGATGTCTCATATGTAAACCCCTTTTTCTCAAGAATCTTAAGAAGCCCAATCTGTTCCTTGATATATTCTGTCGCCCAAGCCCACTTGTCAGGCATCATCACATTTAATTTTTCAAGATCTTTTTCAAAATCATTAAAATAATAATGAGTTATCTCCTTCGCTGTTTTGCCCTCTTTTTTTACCGCCTTTTCAATCTTATCCTCACCAGTATCTGCATCAGAAGTCAAATGCCCAACATCAGTCACATTAATTATATGTTTTACTTTATAATCATTAAACAACAAAGTTCTCACTAAAATATCTTCAAAAATATACCTTCTCATTCCTCCGATATGTTGGTACCAATAAACAGTAGGGCCACAGCCATAAATCCCAACATGACCTTTCTTAATCGGCTTGAAAATTCCCTTTTTCCTTGTTAATGTGTTATAAAGTTTTAAGGTCATATTTAATTCAGTAAAAAGAACTTTAAAAAATTAAGTTTTATTCACTCTTAATCGTAACATAAACATCAATGCTAGAACCATAAAGTTGGGTTCCTTTTTCCATGTTTATTGAGTAAACTATTTTACAGGGAGGAGTTGTTTCAGGGATATCAAATTTAACAAAAATAGGATCATCCATGATACTTCCTGCAGGAATGACAATGTTGTTCCTTTTTTTGTTAAGGGCAATAAGATCCTCTGCTTTTGCTAATTGTATGTTACAATTCGTTTCCTCTGCAGTTATATCATAAGAAAATTTGCCATCTTCATTTCCAACATTCCTAACTGACAGACCAAAACCTCTGTTCTCCTCCCCTTTTTTTATTTCAACTTCCCTTGTAGGAGGATAAATCACAATTTTTTTATTTTCATTTTCTGAGAATAATTTTTCTATCTCAGATTTTACCGCAGTATCAATGCCTTCTATATTTTCAACAGAACTTTTGAAAATTGTTCGAATTAGAATCAGGCCCAAAACTAGAACAGTCATAAGAAGAACTATCGTAACAATTGTTCCCACACTCATCTCCATTGCTGCATGCTTGTTTTTTGCCATCTTATCGAATTGGAAAATTTCCTAAATTGATTCCTTTTGTCGCGAAATAGTAAGTTATTGCTATTGACAAAATAAAGAAGATTATGCTTAGGATTATCCCAATCTTGCTTAACCTTTTTGCTTTTTTTGATAATGCATTCTCCTGTTTTCCACATTGGATGATACCGATTATCCCAAAGACAATTCCCATAATTGGCTGAAAAAATGCCATAACAATGCTTATTATTCCAAAGACATAACCAATCATTCCAGAATCTTTTTTTACTCCTTCTCCCCCGCTTTTTTTATCCATATTCAAATTAACAAATTTGTTTTTATAAAGTTTTGCAAAATGGGGCCCGAGGTTTGGGGCTTTATTCCGTTCATCCTGCAGTCCGGACTTGCGTTAGAAACACGAACCAAGGTTTCCATTTAAATGGGGACGCCGGGATTCGAACCCGGGACACCATGATCTTCAGTCATGTGCTCTCCCACTGAGCTACGTCCCCGATGGAGAATAGAATTATGAGAGTTTTTTAAATGTTTAGAATTAATAAACCATATGATTTCCGTCGAGTGCTCGGGGAGAAATCGCTTCGCAGGAACAGGAAGGGAAGAAATGTGCGAGCGATTTCGCGAGAGAGGCTTATAACCAAGGCGAGTGAGAGCGAGATTTTAGGAAACCTAAGCGGTTTCCTTCATAAGTCAGGAATAGGCCAGATTCTGTCGAACTTCGTAATCGAACAGTTCGTGTGGACATTCAACTTAGCGTCTCAAAGACTTGCACCAGTAAGGATGGCCGTTTCATCAAATCCAACAAATCAGGACTCCACGCATGTTTCATTGTTCATTGCTGGCTGTGCCGTTTCTGTTCCAGAGCCATGCCTCGCGACATCCAGGTTTTCACTTGGTAACCTTTGATAGTGTCCGGACCTTCCTCAGAATTCGATATTGTTATATCTCAATATCTGCTCAATCAAGAGCCGAATTCCGAAGTCAACTACCTGACTTACAAAAATGATTAATATTGAGGGTATTTAAGTCTTACTCTTCAGATTTTGGTGAAACCATTATGAAGTAAGGCAACCATCTTATTTCAAGTAAAACAAGGTGGCTAAAATGAAAAAGAAATCTGAATTTAAAACTTTTCTGGTTTCAGCCAGAAAACTGATAAATAAATTTTCGAGATTCAGCGTCGAGGCTAGAAAATTTTAAAATTAAAGTCTGTACTAAATCACTCAACTCTTGCGAAAATTCACAAGAGAACAATGCAAAAATCCTTGGTGGATTTTTCGCAAAAAACCTATTAATGCATCTGTAATTGACTCCTATGGGTTATCATTATGCAAATATCTGAAATCGCCAAGATAAACGAAAATGTCGCTGGTATTCAAATGCAAGTATTGCGATTGATGCAGATTTGCTATGCATTCTTTCACAAAAAATAAGGCTGGGACCAAGAAATGATGATGTTGATTTTGGGACAGTTATGAAGGGGGTAAATGTGAATTTGTCGTTGCTGATAGAAGATATGATCCTAAAAGAATAGAAGATTTGATTTAAGAAATATGCGGGCTTATCACATATTCTTAGGAGAAAGTTTTCAGAAATAACTTATGAAAAATTAGGAGTTGGATTAAAATTCGATGAAAAATTTATCATCAGTGAAGCAAGGTTGAAACTATGTTTTCAGTCATCAAAAGAAAATACGAAAGTTTTGTTCTGAGCAAATCTTTTGAAACTCAGAAAAAAGAATTGTTGTTTAGAATGATTGTAGATAATATTAATGTTGATAGAAAAATAATCCTATCAACTTTGAGGTTATAGGGTTTCACCAAAGTCATTATTCAAAAATTTTAAAAACTCTAGAAACTTTTAATTACTAATAAAAAAAAGGTAAGAATGAGTTCTATTAAACAGCGAAGAGTTGCTAAGAAAAACATAAAAAAAGCACAGAAGAAATGGAAGTCAATGTCTTCTCGTCAGAGAGCTTTGGCTCAGCCACAGGGGCGTGCAAGAAAAAAACCAGGAACAACTGGAAAAGGAAAATTTTATCGAATTATTGTCCGCCCAAAATCAGAATTTGTTTCTTTTAGAAACCAGGACATTGGAAAAAAAGGTCATTTACAAAGACTTGCAGGAAGAAGAAGTTCTGGAAGCTGGGCAACTCATTCATGGTTGATTGCAAAAACAGATGCAGAAATGAAAAACAAAACTCTAATCGGAAAAACAAAAGATGCAAGGACTCTTTTATCCAAGTTAAGAACAAAACCAAAAAGAATTCGCGGAGATATTTTTGAGGCAAAAGATAGAAAGAACATTCCTGAAAGTTCAAAGCCAACTTCTGCAATGAAAAAAGCACAAAGCAAAAATATTCTTAAGGCGATTGCAGCAAGATGGAAAAAAAGATAAATCCAAAGGCCCTGATTTTTTCTTTATTAATAGTTTATGTAGCTGCATTTGCAGGAGTTTTGAACTGGATGATTGCTTTTTAGAAAACCTTAAAAACAAAATTTTTCTCCAATTGTTATGAAAAAGAAACATTTAATTTCTCCTCCAAAAGCAATTCACCTGGATAATCCTGTAAGGGGTTTTATTCAAAATCCTCAGAGAATACTAAAAAATTATGTCCAGAAAGGGATGGTTGTTCTTGACATTGGTTGTGGCCCTGGTTGGTTTTCATATGGTATGGCTAAATTAGTTGGCCCGAAAGGAAAAGTAATTGCAGCAGACACACAACAGAAAATGCTCGACAAGTTAAAGAATAAGATTAAAGGACTCGAAGCAGAAAAAATTATCCACACTCATAAATCTGAAAAAAATAAATTTGACCTGAACGAGAAATTTGATTTTATACTTGTATTTTATGTTATGCATGAAGTGGAAAACAAAAAAGGTTTTATCAAGGGATTAAAACGCCTGATGAAGAAAGATACAAAGGTGTTAGTTACAGAGCCTTTGTTCCATGTTTCAAAAAATGATTTTGAAAAAACTTTAGCAATGGCAGAAGAAGCAGGATTTAAAATTCTGTCCAGACCAAAAATTACTCTAAGCAGGGTTGCGCTATTATCCCGTTAATTTTAAAAACAATTTTCTTTTTGTAAAATGATGGATGTTCAAATCTGGCTTTTAATTCTAGTCGCAGTAATGATTGTAATCCTTGCTGTATTGGCAATTTTCACAACTCGTAGAAGAAAGAGACCAATAGACTATTGCAGTTTTTTCATAATGGGGGTTATCTGGTTCGCAGTAGGAATACTTTTTAAGAATTATATACTTTTTACAGTTGGCTTAATCTTCACAATCGTTGGTTTAGTCCATAAAAAAAACTGGAAAAAGAACAGATTGCGCTGGTCTGATTTAGATAAAAAAGAAAAAAAATGGAGGATTATTCTAATGATTGCTCTTGGAGGGATATTACTTATAGGCGCTCTTGCTTTATTCTTGGTTAGTAAAAGAATAATCTGATTGCTCTGGCTGAACATTTCCCTGAGGTGTTGCTTCAGATGTTTCTTGAATTTGTTTTTTGTTTCTCAATTTTTTAAAAATAGAAATCCCCAAAATTATGATTCCTCCCGCAATAATAATAATTAAGAGGATAATCATTACTCTTCCAAATAAAGAACTATCTTTCTTTTGTTCTGGTTTTTTAACATTTAGCTCATTTTTTGAGAAAGTTTCATTCTCAATGACTCTTGTCTCATTTGTCTCTGTTATATTAGAAGTTGTCTCATTTTTTGAAACACTTTCGGCAATCTCTATAAACTCTGCATTCTCATCCTCGCATTTTTTCACAATAATTATTGCATTTGTATCAGAGGCAGAAAATAACTCCAGGAGATAGTCTACATCATCTACAGATTCAATCTTTGTCGGGGAAGTATTGTCAAGGAGCACTTCTTTGTTCCCAATAAGCCCTTCTATTGTTGCTGTTCCAGGATAAGTTCCTTGTGCAGAAGTTAAAAATAATTTACGGTTGTTTATATCAAGAATCTCCAGAAGTTCTGCTTTTCCTGAATCACTACCCACTTTTATTCTAATTAAGTTTGAGGTTAGATTGAGGAGTTCTATAGTATCTGCCCCGCTTTTCATTTCAACCTCGGTAGAATTGCTTGTGTCTGTTAAGGTAAATTTCACGGTATCTATAAGCAGTTTCACAGAATACTTTTCCAGTGTAGCAATCTCATCTGAATAAGTCAAGCCTATCCCTAATCCCTTTATAGAAGTCCTGCCATTAAGACTAATCTCTTTTTGATCTTCTTCAGCTAAACCAACAGAGCAGTTATATCCTGCAGAAATAAAATTAGTTAATAAAAAAAATATAATTACAAATAACCCTCCTTTTTTCATAGGGCGATGAATGATGAGAAGGTTATAAAATTAACTATAAGAAGTCACCGATAACTTAAGATGCTTTTATCATGTATCTATTCAAGGATTCTTCTTAAAGATCCATTGATAGAGATTTCCCCGATTTTTTCCGCTATCTCCAATCCTCGTACCTTCTGCATCTTTTACCATATGCTTTTTAAGAATTTGCATATTAAAAAATATAAAGATAAAACAAAAAATTAAAAAATAAAAACAAAACTTTTTTTATTAGAACCTTTTTTGGTTGAAATCCCTTCGTGGTCTTGGTCTGTCTGTTGAATCCATTGGCTTTGCTTCATTCACTTTCAATGGTCTGCCTTCTACATCTTTTCCATCCATTTCAGCAATTGCTTTTTTTGCACTTTCATCATCTTTGAAAGTTACAAATCCAAATCCCTTTGAACGACCAGAATACTTATCTGAAATCACACTGGCTTCTTCAATCTCTCCAAAAGGTGCGAAAAGTTCCTTTAGATTTTCAAATCCAACACTAAAAGGTAGATTACCTACATAAATTTTCATATTCTTTCCTCCTTACATTTCTATCCATTTGTCTACCATCAGAATCAGCTCGAATCTTCTTACTTATCTAACAGCTATCTAATCAAAATAATAAGGGTTTTAAAGCTTTGTGTTTAAAGCTTACCCCCTTTATTTAACCAATCAACGAGTTCTCTTCCATCCCTTTTAGTCTCCCTAATCTTACGCATTTGTTCTTCTATTCTTTCTCCTCTCTCCTCTATATAACATCTAATATCCCCATTATTTTCCTTTGGATCTTTAAAATATATTTTTATTTTATTTCCAATAACTCTTGCTTCATAAATAACAACCGATTCTCCTGCGCTGGGAGGCACTTTAATTGCTCCATAGGCTTCTATCTTTTTATCCATAACTCTGATTACAGTTACTTGTTTTTATAGATTATTATCCCCCGAAATATACAATAGAAACTTGAATGTTTATCCCCTGACAACTTAACCACCCATAACATCCTTCATTTTACTTAATCATTTCTTCCAGTTAGATTAATACAAAAAGATATAGTCAATAAATATTTTTGTTTAAAAAGAAAAATAAACAAAATAAGCAATAGAACAATCCCTTAATCTTAATTTTCTCAACACTAACGATCAACTCTCAAAACTTTTTCTCATCTTAACAATTTTTTTCAGTGAAAAACTTGACAAAGTTAGTTTTGAGCGAATCAATCACGCGAAGTACCAAATTAAAATCCCTTTAAATTCTCAAGAGTGAAACTTTTAGTAGTTCTATGCTGAAATTCTCGAGCGAACTCTTGAATCTTACACAAGAACTCTATCAACGTCGTCTTCTTCGACGGTATTAGTTATCTCGTTTTGCGGATGGCTTCGAGCTTAGATGCATTCAGCTCTTATCCATATAGTGCGTGGCTATGCAGCCTGCCAATGACAACTGCTCACTAGAGGCACCCAAGTTCCGTTCCTCTCGTACTAGAAACTTGTTCCACTCAGACAACAACACACCTAGTAGATATCATACAAACTGTCTCGCGACGTTCTTAACCCAGCTAACGATCCCTTTTAA
>NZBV01000023.1 GCA_002686355.1 Candidatus Pacearchaeota archaeon
ATCTTCTTTCTTATTTGTATCAATAACTTTATTTCCACTTTCTTTTTTAGCACCAATATATCCTAAATAAGAGTTTCCATCAGGAGAAATTCTCTCCCCAAGTTCATAATCTTTTTCTACTCCTTCAATCTCCAGCCGAACCTTAGGAGCAATACTAAATTCAAAATCTTTTCTACCTTCATCTGTTCTACAATAAACCTTGATTTTCTGATACAAACCATTTTTCTCAGGTTTGTTCTTAATATAACATTTATTATCTAAAAATTTCTCTCCTTTAATAACTTCAACAGTTTCTCCATCAATTTCAAATTTAGCCCGAGTATCTGGAACAACCAACCCATCCAACCTCAACTGTAAATTCGCAAGACAATAAAATCCAGGAATATTAACCTTCCCTGAAGTCTTTCCTTTTGTCAAACTCACACTTGTAAGTTTATTATCCTGATCCTTGTAAATAGAAACCCTCGCACTATCCTTCTCAACATTATCTGCTTTCAAAAATCCCTTTCCTTGCCAAAAACCATACTGCTTATACTTTGAATTCCAATCTTCATCACTAGTCTGAGGAAGATAATAAGTTCCCTTTCCTATTCCAAAAGCATTCTTCACATCATACTTTATCTTCGCTGTCATATTCCCTTGAACCCAGTCAGGCATCGCAGATTCATTCGGCTGCTTTTTCAAAACAACAACCACATAACCAATATTATTCAACACAGGAGAATTCAACAAAGTAGATTGGCTTGTCTTAATCCCAGCATTTGCAGGATGAAAACCAACACCTGAAACTTCCTTAGGATATTTTCCTTTAAAAGAAACACTCTCAATTGCCTCAACATCTATTAAAGGATTTATCTTTGTTGCAGCCAACTGACAAAAAATAGGAACATTCTGCTCCTCTAACAAATCACTTCTCACAACAGTCGGAGTGCAGCCAAAAGGAGAAATCTGCACAACAAAATCCTGTCCTGCTTCACAAGCATCTTTGCTAAAAGATTTTGTAAAACTTATTCCTTGTTTATTCAAATAATTAGAAGAACTTGTAGGTTGAATATATTGGGTAGTTGAACGACTATAAGACGCAGCAGAAACAAAAGCAATCAGCAAAATTCCAATTAACAAAAACATTCCAAGTTTTATTTTTTTATTCATCATTTAAACCCCACCTCCAAATCCATGTCTTCAAACAAAATATAATTAGTTTGCAATTCTTCAATTGTCTTTGGAGTCGGCAAACTACCCGCCTTTATCTCTATAACATCTGAACTCTCCAACTCAGACTCCAAAATATAATAATTTTCTTTGCCTCCTCCTGCTAAAGCATTTGAAACAATTTGCGCAGGCATTGTAACTTCAAAACACTCGTTCTTAGTCAGACCAAACAAACCACCAACACCTGATTGAGGCACCTCAACACATTGCTCGTGTGTTGTCTCTGCCAGCCTCAAAGTAGAATTCTTATAGATATAAACACTAATTTCATATTGCCCCTCACTCAACTCAACACTCTTCTGTTCAGGATAAACAATCGTCTTAGAAGACGCTTCAGAAACAAAACTAATCAACGCAGTTCCCCCTTTATTTAATTCAATATCTAATTCATAAAATTTATCCAAAATAATATCAACACTTCCTGTTTCAGTAATTGAGTGAACATACTTTGCATTTTCAAACCCTTTTGCTTCTACCATAATATATCCATTAACACATTGAGGGAACTTTTCTCTCAAACTTCCTGACTTTGCATTTCCAATATCACACGTAACTCCAAGACAATCATAAGAAACATCTGCATCAACAGGATTCAATTTCGTGTCATAAACATTTACATTAACAAAAGTATTCTTATACTTGCATAATTCAGGCACTCCAATCTCCACAGCACTAACATCCAAAGCTTTTCGTGGTTTATTCCCTTGTATTACAATTGCAACAGGGAATTGGAAAATCTCATCCCCTTCTTGAACTTGAACTAGGATAGGATATTTAATATTATAAACAAAATGATATGGCACATAACAAAAACCCAAAACACCCAAACCAGGCTGGTTCCCAACTGGCTCAGAAATCAAAACACTTCCTTCAGCAGGAACAACCTCAAAACTATTCGGCCAATTTTTTGAATTCAAGAACCTGGCATTTACATCGACATCAACAATAAAATATTTGTTCTCCTTTTTTCTCAAAGAGTAATCCCCTCCCTTGGTTTTTAATGCCAGAGTATTTGCCTCAATAGCTTCCTGCAGCCTGTCAAAAACCTTGTCAGCATTCCATGTTTTTGGAGAACAAGTTACCTCAACGCCATCAACAGGAGCATAAAGTCTTAAAACATCAATAGCATAATCTTCCAGGAACAGCGTGTTCTGCTCATATTCATAAATCTCTCTTGCAGAATTGTAAAGGCTCCCTAATTTTGAATTCACTTCAATGCTGTGGCTATTAACATTCGCGCTGTCTTCCTCAAAACCAATGTTAAAAGACATGTCCAAATCCACTTCAACATTCTCTTCATTAATATCAACATCCATTTCTGGTTCTCCTTGTGTTATTTCAAAACCCTGCTCATAATAAGAATCAAAAATACAACCTCTTATCCTCTCTTCTATAAAATCTGCAAGCTGCTCCTCCATGTTCTTCTTAGAAGGAACCTGCTCTTCCTGGATATTGTTTCCAGAAACATAATACCAATAAGGAATTGAATTTCCTAAAAAATTTAACTGCGAACCAAAAGGCATATATGCAGAACCGGGCTCAAAATCAGGCAACTCTATATATCCTGCCTGGCTCTCCAAAACATCAATGCCAACTAATGTATAGTCTTCCAAGCAAGACAAAAAAGCAGTATAAACCGGCTGCATATTTACAGGAATTTCTTCTTCAAAAATCTTATCCCTAAGGATAACAACACCTACAACACCTACAACAAGAACAATTGCAATAATTATAAATATAGTTACCTGCCCTCTTTTACTATTCATTTTTTATCCCCATTCCAATTTTTTTCTTTATGAGATTTATAATCTCTGTATTTATATCTTGTTTAATCATCTCTTTAAACTTTTCCCAAAGTTTTTCATCCTCTATAAGAAGTAAATATTTTTTCATTATACAACACCAATTTCAAACTCTAAGAAAAATCAAATATATAAATGTTTCTTAATTATTAAGTTAGTAAGTAAGTAAAATGGGCTGGGCATCTTATTACTGAATATAATAGAATTCTAAATGAATTTTATAAAGATGCCACAGGACTTACTCTAAAAATCCTATTCTTCCACCAATATCTAAAACCAGTAATAATTAACAAAGCACCCCCAATTCCAAAAATCCAGTTATTATAATTAGAAATAACTTCAGGGAGAGCAATAAAACCAAATGCTAAATTAATAATATATAAACCTAATAATCCATACAAAAAAAATACAATCCCCCCTATCTTTCCCATAATCAAATATATCAAACACTATATTTAAATATTTCTGAAAATAAGTTTATTAAAAGGCCTCATTGTCCAACGGCTAAGACGCATCCTTGACATGGATGTAACCCAGGTTCAACTCCTGGTGGGGCCATTTTTTATTCCAAACTAGGCTCGTAATAAACTGGGGTTAATAATAAACTTGACGTCTATCTTAGCTGGATTAATGATTGCTCATAGTTTTAATAGTTACTCCAAGTGTTGCAAATCTTTTGCATTCATTACCTACTCTCCTAAACCGCAAGCACCAGCGAATCAATTAACAATCTTTAAAAACCATATTTTTCTCTCATTCATAACTAAAAATGGAATCTTCTGATTCCTTTGTGATTTTCATCAAGTACATCTAAGGAAATCGCTTACTGGAACAAGAAGGGAGATTCCAAAGAACCACATAGGTTCTTTTGACCATGAAACTTCCAAAAAAAACAAAAAGATTTTGTCCGTTTTGCAAAAAACAAACAGAACAAAAAATCAAAGTAGTAGGAACAGGAGGAAAGAGGGGAACATTGACAAGGGGCTCAATCTCACGGGCAAAGTCACGAGGACTTGGAGGAGGAATAGGAAACAAGGGAAGATGGGGCTCAAGACCAGCAAATACAAAACATAAAAGAAAAACAAAAACAAATAAAAAAACAAACATAATGTACGCCTGTGTTGAATGTGGAAAATCAAAATATAAAAAATCCTCAAGAAATAAACGAGTAAGCAAGGTGTTACAGGAATAAAAATGAAGTTTCAAATAAAATTAAACCAATTAAATAACTTCTTCGCAACTTCCAGCGGAGGCAATAAAAGAAGTTGCCCAGTCGCGCCGAAAGAGAAGGTTAAGCGAAGGAAATCGTAGGTGCCCCCCCATGGCCATTGCAAAAAAGAAAAAAAAGTTTTTTGACATTGAAATGCCTTTGATAAAAAAGGAAACTCAATTACTGGCTTATGAGCTCGCAGAACTTGAAGGTAGATTTATCAAATATGACTTGACGAGACTTCTTCGCGGAAAAAGCACAATAATTCAGTTCCTTGTGGAATTAAAAGACGACAAATTAACAACAATTCCAAGAAAAATACAACTAATGCCTTATTATCTAAAAAGAATGGTGAGAAAAGGGACAAATTATGTTGAAGATTCTTTTTCAGCAGAATGCAAAGATGCCCAACTAAGAATCAAACCTTTTTTAGTGACAAGAAGAAAAGTTACAAGAGCTGTAAGAAAAGCACTTAGAGAAAAAGCAAGAGAAGAATTAAAAGATTATATTAAAGACAAAGACTCAGAAGAAGTTTTCGACGATATTCTGAAAAATAGATTACAAAGGCCATTAAGCTTAAAACTTAAAAAAATCTATCCTCTTTCTTTGTGTGAAATCAAAATTTTGAAAGTTGAGAAATCCAAAGAATAAATTTTTAGACCAAGAATTCTTTATATTTACAATTCAGACGCTCTAAAATATTAAAAAAGCTCGAGAGGGAATTTATAATAGGTTAAAAAAACAATCCAAACAAGAAAAAGTAAGGTGAGAACCCCAAAGTTTAATTGCGACATTTCATATAAAAGAATACAACTAAAACAGAAAAGTCTAAAATCGTTAATTGAAATTAATATTCTCGCAAGCAAGTTAAAATTAAATTACTCAAAACCAAAAGTAAATTACACAAATAAAACCCTTATATTATATAAAATTTAACAATAGATTACCATTAAGACTAAAAACAAAGACTTTTAAAGAAAAATTAAATTAATATTATTAGCCTGTAAATCTTTTGGGATGCCTGCATAGCTCAGTGGTAGAGCGGAAGATTTTAAGCAGTAAAATGTTTAAGTCTGCTCAACTGCCTTGTAAGCAGTAGGTCGGGAGTTCAAATCTCTCTGCAGGCTTTGCGAGGCAAGGCATGTTGTAGCAAGATTTCCTTATCCGAAGGAAAATTCTTGCTCTGCAGGCTTTTGATAAAATAAACCTATCAACGTTTTTCAATTGTGTACATACATTCAGAACATTTCCATTTCTCAAAAACATCTTCCTTATAAGAAAAAGGCAAGAGATATCCTTTCCCACACTTTGGACATTTTGGAAAAATGCAATTTAAATTTTCTTCCATTATAATCCCAATAGAAATTTATTTTAATCTAGCAACTGCATTGGCGAAGGAATCATACAAGGTCATTTCAATTTAACAGCAGTACCATATGCTAACATTTCACTAGCGCCCTGCATCACCATTGAAGTCATAAATCGAACTCCAATAACAGCATCAGCACCTTCATCAATCGCAGAATTTACCATTCGATTAAATGCCTCATCACGCGCATTTGAAGTCATATCTGTGTATGTTTTTATCTCTCCTCCAATGAGATTTTTAAACCCCGCGCCAATGTCTCTTCCAACATTTCTCGCACGAACAGTACTTCCTCGAACAACACCCAAAACTTTTGCAATCTCCTTGTCTGGAATTTCCTCACCTGTTGTCACAACTATCTTTGTCATTTTTTTTTGCCTCCTGACTTTATTTCTTCAATAATATCTTCCTTTTTATTAAACAGAATAAACAACCCAAAAATCAAAATCAAGATGCCATAGATTAAAACAACCAAAGAAGTAAAAAAAGCCACGCCTATCACAATTAATCCAATAACAACCAGAACAATTCCTGTGATTGATCTACTCACCAAGTTCATAAAAAAGAGAGAAAAAATTAGTTAATAAATTTATCTAAACAACCCCAAAATTATGCCTCAACAATTTCTGCCTTTTTCCCATCAACTAAAATCTGCGCAATTTCCTTAGGAACATTTGCCATCTGGTCTTTTTCATAAGGACCCATCTTCTCTCCGTTCATGTCTACAAATTCTTCAACATTTTCTTTAAACAAAATCAATTCATTCAATTGTTCATTCTCCTTTTCCCCATTTAACAAACTATTAAGCTTTTTATCAGAGTCTCCCATACATTTTATTAAATTTTCAAACAAGTCTTTTTCAAAATCAAGCATATTGTCAAAATCTTGTTTTGAAATCCCTGTCTCAGCAGCAATCAAAACCAATGCAAGAATCTTCTTCCTTCGCCTTAACATCAGTTCTTTAAACAAAGTTATTGCATTCTCCAATTGTTTCTTTGTCTTTAGCACAACATCTGAAAAAGGGTCATCTTCCTTTGAGGTAAATTCTTTCTTATCTTTCAAATACTCTGAGAAATTCAGAACAAATCTCTTGGACAATTTCTGCAACTCTTCAGAATATCTTTCTTTCCGAGATGCTTCGTAAATATCATTATAGGTTATCATTAAAATAAGAAACTCCTGGGATTTTTAATGATTACTGTGATAAAAACTACTTAACAAATCCAACTTTTTCTAGCAATTCATCTCCAAGAATTCTTCCTAATTTTCCTTTTCTGCATTCTTTTTCAAAAAATCTTTTCTCCCTTAGAGGAGAATTATCATAAAACAAGACAGGAACCGGTTCTGCAGAATGGTCTTTTAATTTGCAAGGAGTCGAATGATCCGCGGTCACAACAATTTCAATTCCTTTTGGAGGAACAAACTTCTTTAAAAATTTAAAAAAAGTCTTATCAATATATTCTATCATCTCTTTTTTTTCAAGGGGCTTATTATCATGGCCAGGTAAGTCAGTCTCTTTCAGATGGACATAGGCATAATCAAATTTCTTGTGCGTCTTTTTCAGAATTTTCATACTGAACTTACAAGCTTTTTTCAAACCTTCATGCAAATTTGCATAAGCATCAACATTTTTCAGCTTAGGATACTCAAAAGAGAAAACACTCATCCCACTTGCAAGAGAAAAACCAATCTCAATTGGCATATAAGAAGGTGAGACCCATTTTTTGTAAAGCTTTAATTTAGGTGACTCAATCCCAGGACCGCGAAACAACAGATAATTCGCAGGAAGCAATCCTTTTTTTATTCTCTCCTTATTTATCGGATGTTCGTTTAAAACTATCTGAACCTTTTCTAAAAATTCATTTAAAACATTCACAGTGTGATTAGTATTCTCATCATCATCGAGGGGTTTAAACGAAATAACATTTGTTGCATTTTTGACCTTACCTTGAGAATAAGTAAAATCATTACATAAAATGTTGTCTGAAAATCCTCCTTTCAAAACCAAAACAGCCCTGTGTTGAATCGTAGGCTCAAAAACAAACTTGCACGGAAGCTTAATTTTATTTATTGCCTTTGATAAAATACTCGCCTCTTCACTAGTAAGGGTTCTGCCTGCACGTCTGTCAATTATACCCCTCTTTTTGTCTGTCGTTGCAAAATTAACCCTTAATGTCAAATCTCCACGAGTTAGTTTAATTCCAACCCCCTTTGCTTCTAATTGCCCTCTTGTACTGGACGAAACATTATTCCCAAAGATAGAAACAATTGCTTCATCTGATTCAGGAGCAAAGTCTGGTTTAACAGGATACATAAAACCAAGCTTTCCCCTGGCCGCAAAAAAATCAAGATTAGGTGTCTTCGCAGCTTCTAAAGGCGTCTTTCCTTCAAGCAACTTGTGAGGCAAGTCACCTATTCCATCTAAAATCACCAAAATTCCTTTCATAAAATGCAACCTCCTTTGAAATCATAAAATAAAAGACAACGCTTCTTTATAAAAATTTAGATAATTAAAAAGTAGTTAATGTTATAAATCTTACAATACTTGATAAAACATGTTTGGAAAACTCAAGGAAAAATTAAAAACCTGGACAAAGAAGGTCTCTGAAAAAACCAGAACCCCTGATAAAAAAGAAGTTAAAGGGATAAAACTGCCAACAAAATTTGATCCTGGCAGGCAAAAATTTGAACCTGATTTAAGAAAATTGCAAGAAATTGAACAAACAATCAAAAAAGGAGAGGGATTAGAAAAAAAATCAAAGGATATAGTTAAAAAAGGACTAGAGGTACCCTTAAAAGAGATTGATGAAACTGTATCATCAATTGCCCCCCAAACCTCTTCTGAACCAGGCACAGAATCCTTTTTCAAAAAAGTCACTTCAAAAATTTCAAAGACAAAAATTTCTGAAAAAGATTTTGAAATTTATGGAGAAGAACTAGAAATGCTCTTACTAGAAAACAACGTGGCAGTAGAAGTGGCTGAAAAAGTCATTAAAAAACTCAAGGAAAAAATCATTGGAAAAGAATTGCTTAAAAAGGAAGTGGAAGAAGAAATTAAAGGACATTTAAAAGAAATTATCAATGATATTTTAATAGAACCATTTAATCTTATTGAAAAGATTGATAATAAAAAATCAGACCAGTCTAAAGAACCTTATGTGGTTTTGTTTTGCGGGATTAACGGAACAGGAAAAACAACTTCAATTGCAAAAATTGCAAAATATCTGAAAAAGAAGGATATTTCATGTGTGCTTGCTGCAGCAGATACATTTCGGGCAGCTTCAATAGAACAAATAGAAAAACACGGGAACAAGCTAGGGATAAAAGTAATTTCAAATAAGTACGGCTCTGATCCTGCTTCTGTTGGATTTGACGCAATCCAGTATGCCAAAAAAAATATGATTGATTGTGTCCTAATTGACACAGCAGGAAGAATGCACACTTCAAAAAATCTCTTAAGAGAAATAGAAAAAATTGCAAAAGTCTGCAAGCCAGATATAAAAATCTTTGTAGGAGAAGCAATTGCAGGAAACGACATTTTAGAGCAAGTCAGGAACTTTGACTGGGCAATTGGCATTGACGGGATAATTCTGACAAAAGCAGACACAGATGAAAAAGGTGGAACAGCTTTGTCTGTCGGATATACCTCGAAAAAACCAATCCTCTTCCTTGGCACAGGACAAGAATATGAAAAAATCGAAGTCTTCAGCAAGAGAAAGTTTGTTAAAGAGCTGGGGTTGTAATTTAGAATGTTTTATAAATAAGATGTTCCAAATTACCTAAATATTATCATTTCAAACCACAACCTTAATAATCCCCTCTTCTTTTCTTAATTTATGTTACAAAAATTGGGCGAAGTCCTGCGAAGGGCAACAAACAAGATAACAAATGCAATTTTCTTAGACAAAAACTTCGTGGATTCGATAATAAAAGATTTGCAAAGAGCGCTGATTGAAGCAGATGTCAGTATTCCGCTTGTAAAACAACTTTCAGACAAAATAAGAAAGGCCGCACTTGATAAAAGGATAAAGGAAATAGAAAAAAAAGAACACATAATAAAACTCCTTCATGACGAGCTAATAAAAATCCTTGGGGAATATAAACAATTGAAATTAGAATCAAAGCAAAACAAAATCATGCTTCTCGGATTATACGGTGCAGGTAAAACAACAACAATTGCAAAGTTGGGAAATTATTACTCAAAGCGAGGGAAAAAAGTTGCATTAGTCGGACTGGATGTTCACAGACCAGCTGCAAAAGAACAATTAAAACAACTCGCAGAAAAAAATAAATTAACTTATTTTATCGACGAGAAAGAGGGCAATGCAAACAAAACATGGAAAAAATTCAAACCAAAACTAAAAGATTACAACACAGTCCTAATAGATACTGCAGGGAGACATAACTTAGACAAAAATTTGGTAAAGGAGATAAAAGACCTAAGCAAAGAAATCAAGCCAACAGAATCAGTTTTAGTCATGCCTGCTGACATTGGGCAGGCAGCTAAGAAACAAACCCAGGACTTCAAAGATGCTGTGAATATTTCAGGTGTTATTGTCACAAGAATGGACTCTTCTGCAAAAGGGGGAGGAGCACTCACAGCTTGTGCAGAAACAAAGGCACCTGTTTATTTTGTAGGCACAGGAGAAAAAATCAATGACATTGAAGAATTTGAACCAGAAGGATTTTTATCACGGCTTCTTGGAATGGGCGACCTGCAATCCCTGATTGAAAAAATACGCTCTGTAACAGATGAAAAGAAAAGTGAAAAAATCATCGAAGGAGGAAAGTTAACACTGGAAGATGTCGTTGAGCAAGTAAAATCAATGAATTCTCTCGGAGGTTTTGATAAACTCAAGTCAATGATTCCTGGTTTTAGTTCTGCAAAAATTCCAGACGAACTTTTAGGAACACAAGAAGAAAAAATTGCAAAATGGGAACACATTATCAAATCAATGACCCCAGATGAAAAGAGGAATCCAGAAATCTTCGACGACAAAAAAACAGGAATCTCGCGGATTAATCGGGTTGCAAAAGGTGCAGGAGTCAATAATTCAGAAATCCGCTCACTTCTCAAACAATACAAAATGCTCAGTACAATGATAAAAGATAGTGCAAGTTTTGACCCATCAAAATCAATGAATCAAAAGCAGATTATGAAACTCGCAAAAAAATTCATGAAAGGAAAAAAATTCAAGGGGTTTTGAGGTGAAACCCAAAATCATCCAACAAGGCGCAGAAGCAATAATCTACAAA
>NZBV01000024.1 GCA_002686355.1 Candidatus Pacearchaeota archaeon
AAAGAATTATAAGAATGTCAAGGTTTATAACAAAAACGGAGCAGAGGGTTTAGAAGAACAACAACCTTTTGATAGGATATTGATTAGCGCAGCGCCGGAGAAAGTGCCTGACGAAATTTTAGAACAACTGAGAGATGGGGGAGTTCTCGTAGCCCCTCTCGGGCCAAAACAACTTCAGTCTCTCGTAGCAATTCAGAGAAACAAAAATAAATTTAAAGTCAAAGAAGAAATTCCTGGTTTTGTTTTTGTGCCTTTTGTTGTGCCATAGCAATTTAAAATATGGATTATCTAAAAAACTTCTTCTTTTAAAAAAAGAAGCTATAGAATAAAACTCAACTCTAAAATTTTCCTACTGAGCATTCCACTAAATTTTAGAATATTTGTCATACTTAGGCTATTTTTTCTTTCAAACGATTCTTTAAAATTTTATGATAAACTTTTTTAATGGTCTTCTTTTGTTAGTTTGTTTCTTTATTTTCAATTAAATTACTCTTGTATGATCCATTTATCTTTCTAAAAAAGGAGAAAGTAACAAAATAAATAAAAAATTAAAAATTAGTAATAACTTTCTCCGAATTCTTCTTGTTCTTTTTCTGGTTTCTTTCCCAATAAGATGATTAAGACCACAAGCAGCACCAAAAATACAATTGCAAGAACAATTGTCAAAACAACTACTGGAGCTGTGAAAGAAGTTCCTGAAACATTTGCACTAAGAACAACTGTACTGACAAGTTCTTCCCCAGAAAACACATTAACATTGAAGTTGTGAATTCCTTCTGCATCTGCTCTTGCCTTTATCATAACTGCCTTGCTCGAACCAGCCGGTACTGCAACAACAGCCTGACTTGTGCTTGCTGAGAGTTGATTAGATGATTCAGGCACTATTCTGTAAACCTTTAACTTGTTAGTTGGGTTCACAACCAGCACTTCATACTCAGCATCTTGTCCAACAGCAATGTTTTGCGTCATGCTTGCAACAATTGCATTGCCTGCAGAAAAATCGTTTTCCACAACAATCTGCTTTCTTTCAATAACAGCAAGGTCATTGTTTTCTGCCTCAACTTCTAGAGTGTAAATTCCAGAAACTGCATCATATGGAATCTTCAAAAAGAATTTTCCTCTTGAAATGTCTTCATCATCTTCATCACATGGCTCGTCATCTTCGTCAAAACATTCAAAAGAAACAATGTCACCAAAATAAATTGTTGACTTGACATTCAAATCCTTGATTTGAGCAGTTACAAATAAATCATCAAGATTATTGTAACCAATGTTCTTAACCACAACGTCAATTGGCATAGTGTCGCCTGCTTCAACTGTCTGACTCCTCAGACTAATAGACATAATCTCTGCGTTGTATGTTGGTCTTTGAACCCTCAGAATCATTGTCTCTTCTGTCTTATGATCGTTGTTCCAAATTTTTATAACAAGGCTAGTATCATCACTAACTTCATTCTCAAGTTCATAAGGAACATCAAGGGTCAATGTTTTCCTGTAAGAAAACCCACTCTCAATTGTGAACGGACCATCTTTTTCCTCAACATCAACTTTGTCGCCTTCGATTTCTGCTCTAATGTCAACATCAGAAGCATTTTCCAAAGCATCAAAGTAAACCTTCACAGTTACTGTTTCTCCTGCAGTTACACTTGCTTCGTCGGATAACGCAGGAATGCCGTTAACTTCAACAGAATAAACATCTGCAATCTCTGCAGCACTGACTACTGTTAGTGATAAAAGAACACTTGCTAAAGCAAGGAAAAAAACCAAGATATTTTTTGTTCCCATATATATCATTTTAAATTTAGTTGCGCAAAAACTCTGTTTTCGCTTAGATAATTACACGAAAAACCATTTATAAATTTTATTGTTGTCGTAATTTCATAGTTACATTAAAAAC
This sequence comes from Candidatus Pacearchaeota archaeon, assembly GCA_002686355.1. GTDB lineage: Archaea > Nanobdellota > Nanobdellia > Pacearchaeales > GW2011-AR1 > ARS1301. The sequence goes on from NZBV01000024.1 coordinate 1,898, forward strand.
ACTAAATGTCAGTGGCAGATAGTGAATTATTATTTGTTCATTGATCTCAAAACTTTCAACCCTCTAACAGCATCTTCAAAAGGTGTAGGCGCTTCATTGATTACTGTAATGTTCTTATTTTTTGGCAAATGTTTGAGCAACCATTCCCAGTATTTCTCTCTTGTTTTTATGTGATTTCTCTCGCCTTTTTCACCATACTCAATTCCTGAAAAATGACAATGCCAGTTTTTTTGAGGAAATAATTTTTCAATCTTTTCCCAATTAATTTTTTTATCTCTTGCAAGGATATGAGCAAAATCAAGACAAAAACCACAATCAGTATCTTTAACTAATTGAGAGATTTCCTCAACACCTCCAAAAACATTTATTTTTCCCATTGTTTCAGGACATAGTGTGACCTTCCATTTGTGCTTATTAGCCTCTTCTTGCATCTCTATAATTCTATTTTTGATATTTTCATAACTTCCTGATTTCTCTTTCTTCATAAAATACCCACAATGAAAAATAACTTTTTTAGCACCAATCCAATCCCCCACTTCACATGCTTTTAAAATTCTTTGTTTACTGGCTTTAACTTTTCCCAAGTCGTCTGAATTAAGGTTTATCCAATATGGCGCGTGAATGCTCAGTTGAATTCCAAATTTTTTTGCAGCTCTTTTAACTTTAAGTGCATCTTCTTTTTTCTTAATGTAGGTTCCATGAGTAAATGAAATCTCTGCAGCACGAATTCCAACCCCTGCAAACTCTGCAAAAGTTTTCTCAATATCTCTGACAGGCCCTATCCCTGCAAGCCCGAATCTTATTGACATAAAAATAAAAAAGAAAAATAGTTTATAGAGGTTTTGAATCCTCTACAAACCCAATAATTTAACTTTATCACTTGTTGCTGAAAAATTCTTTGCAACAATTATCTGAACATGCGCGTTTTCTGCAGTTCGGATTGCCGAGTTAGTTACAGTTCCGTCGACAACAATCACTGAGGGTCTTGCATCGCTTCTTTTTAATGTGTTGTTCAATGCCCTAGCAGAAATTTTTTCAACCATTTCTAAATCAGGACCAAGAAAAACTGCCTTTCCAGAGCCCTTATTGTCACTTGAGATTTTTTTAAGCTTGGATCTAGTTTTTTCATCTAATTCTATTTCCCTGGTTTCTGGTTTAGAATACTCTTGCTCTTTTTCCAGAGCCCTAAAACTTCCACCCCTTCTGAAAAACTCTTCAACAGAAACCTTTTTTCTGAGGTTCATGTAGGCCTCTTTTCCAGTTAACTCCTCAACTTCTTTTCCATCTGGCGCGGTAGCAATGTACTTAACTCTCGCATTGTCTGTGGCATTTTTGGCAATCAATTTTCCACCTCTATCTCCGTCAATAAAAAGAGTCAGTTCTTTTTTCTCTCCAAGTGTTCTGATTGAGTCAGGCAACTTTGTACCATTCATAGCCACGACATTATTGACTCCGTTTCTCATTAGATTCAAAACATCTGCACGCCCTTCTACAACAATTATCTCATCTCCTGACAAATCACCTGAAGGCAATTTATCATCTCCATACTCTTGAATTCCTGCGACTTTTGCAGAATCCTTAATAGTGTTTGAGATTTCCCGTGAATCAGTTGAACCTTCAATCTGTTGCATTAATCTTTTGGCTCTATCAATAATATAATCTCTTTTGCTTCCACGGACATCTTCGATTCTCTCAACTTCAATCTGCGAATCACAAGGACCAATTCTCTCAATTGTCTCAACTGCAGCACCAATTAAAGTTGTCTCTGACTGGTCAAGAGCAGTAGGAATTTTGATTATACCAGTTGTCATTTTTTTATCTCTCTTTAAGTCAACTTCAATTCGGCCTATCTTTCCTTCTTTCTGAAGCTCCCTCATCTCAAGGTCTGCTCCAAGCAACCCCTCTGTCTGTCCAAAGATAGCTCCGATTACATCTGGCTTTTCCAATGCCCCTTCAGCTGTAAAATTTGCATGTATCAAATATTTTATTGATACTGGACTTATCTTTGCCATGCTAATTCTCCTGTTTAATTTTGTGAAATCTATGATCTCACTAGAAAAATACCTAATACTTCTAATTAATAGCAATAAGCTAAATGAATGTGAATGTGATTACTGATAATCTCTGATATTTTTCTACTAATAATCCATAAGAAACATTACTTTTAAAGTTTTTGATTAAATTAGTTACTCTGAAATCGATTCTTCCAGATTTCTTCGCTAAAATATAATTAACACATTAACAAATGTTTAAGCGAAGTCCCTTGACAGGTATGAAACTGAACAACATCAATATAATAAGCCTTAGCTCAAACCCTCAAGCATTTTTGCTTCATTAAATTTTCCAAGCTTTTCATAGAGTTTAATCAACTTATCCCTGATTTCATTTCTTTCAACATCAGCAAGTCTCATATCCATAAGCTTCTCATAAACCTTTGTTGCATTATTTCTTTTCAGCTGATCTTCATACTCTTTTGCTACTTTCTTGTAAAAATCCTTAATTGAATAATAAATCTCATCTCTTTCAACTGAGCTGGCTTCGTTCATTGCTTTTCTCATTGCTCTGTCTGTGTCGTCAAATATCCCTGCCCTTATATATATCTCTGCTTCCTTGGTATAATATTTCACTTTCTCAGAAAATGCTATTGAACTCAATGCAAGTGAATCAAAAATCCTCGCGGCATCTTTGAGCATCCCTTTTCTTTCATAAATTTCCGCGAGCTTTAAATGAACAAACTTCTTAACATCAAATGGCAAGTCTTTTTTCAGGAATCCGCTTAGATAATAAATTTGCATAAAATCACCTTTGCTTTTTAGATTCTCCTCAATCTCTGATTTTGAAATTCCTGTATAAGTCATAGATTGGACAGCAACAAGAATTATTTAAGGATTGTTGTAAAAACAGGATAATATTTTAATGGTTTTATTATGGCTTATATTCTCTAAATGCATTAAGGATATACCTTTTTTGCCCTATTCTTAGCAGCTTTTTTGAAATCGATAATCCCTGCTTTAGTTCTCATCTGAATTACACCCTCTTTACTTAATCCCCAAATCTCTTTAATCCAACAGTTTTCATCTAAAAAAACGATTAACACATAATCAAAATTTAATGGGTCTTTAAATCCTTGATAGATATAAGGAGAGAGATTCCTTGAATGTTCTTGTCTTGCCTTAATCTGAACCTTCTGTCCTTCTAAATCTAGGGCATTATATCTTCTTTGATCATCTTAACTATTTCGGGAAATTCAGAAACCTTAAAGTGACCATTCTTATTATCAAGAATTGTTCTATTTGCATTTTTTAATTTCATTTTGTATTTTTGTGCATGAGAGATTGGGACAACATCATCATTTTTAGAAAAGAACAAATTGAGATTTTTGCAATTTTTTTCAATCATTGACAAATTATCCTGAAGCTCAAACCCTCCTCCTAAATATTCGTCAGATAGAGTATTATCAAATGGAGGGGCAATTAAATAAACTGAAAGAATTTTTTTAGGAAAAATGTTTTCAGATAAATATTTGGTTAAAAATACCCCTCCAAGTGAACTACCAATTAAAATGATCTTATCTTTTAAATGACTAAAATGTTTTTCAAAATGTATTTTCCAGTCCTCATACCTTGCATTTTCTTTTAGAGGCATAGTGGGTCTTATAATCTCAAATTTCTCAGATAATTCTTTGTCTAAATATCTCTCACTCCATTTTCTTTTCTTTTCTATAGATATACTCCTATTTTTTAAAAAATTTAGATAATCGTTCTTACTCTTAAAAGTAGTTCCTCCATGAATGAACCATATCTGTGTTTTCTCTGCCATATTAAAAATTATCCTTCGGATTTATTAAATCTTTCTTTTACAAAACCCGTTAACTGTTTCAGGTTCCAATGGAAATAATATGTTGGAACAGTTTCGGTTAATGTTTTTATAAGTTTAATTCTTTGATTAGATAAATTTCCATATGATTTAAATTTCCCCCATATATCTAAAGTTTAGCAATTTTTTTAAGAATTTTTGATTCTTTGCTATTAGTCAATGTATAATTTATCCCCATTGCATATCCATACATCTTGATATCTTTAAACTTTATTTAAAAAAAGAGATTAATTTCACTTCTTCTTAATAATTGTTGTGCACATTCCAGCAGCAACAGTTGCCCCTGCGTCTCGAACAGCAAACTTACTCATAAATGGATTGTCTGCATTTGTTTCTAAACACAAATTTCCTTGGGGTTTAATTTTAACCTTTGCAGTGTCTCCGTTTTTCAAGAAGTCTGGATTTTCCTTAATGACTTCACCTGTTGCAGGATTAATCTGTGCAATTAATTCTGTGAATTGGCAAGGAACTTGTGCTGTGTGTACGTGGAAAACCGGAGTATAACCTTTTGCTAAAACAGTTGGATGATTGATTACTGTGATTGTTGCTTCAAACTCTTCTACAACAGGGATTGGTGTAGTAGCATCGCAGATAACATCTCCTCTTGCAATGTCTTTCTTTCCAACACCTCGAATGTTTATTCCAACATTATCTCCTGCATCTGCCTGTTGCATCTGCTCATGGTGCATCTCGATTGTCTTAACCTCTCCTTCAATACCTTCACCTGTTCTACCTGGGAGAACCTTAACCTTTTGTCCAATTTTCATAACACCTGTCTCAATTTTTCCAACAGGGACAGTTCCAATACCAGTAATCTCATAAACATCCTGGCAAGGCATTCTCATTGGCAAGTTTTTTGGAGAATCTGGTTCAGGAAACAAATCAAGCTGCTCGTGAATTGTTGGACCCTTGTACCAATCCATATTTTTCGATTTCTCTTTAATATTATCCCCTTTCAAACCAGAGCATGCAATAAAAGTTGTTTGTTCAGCATTAATTCCCACGCCCTTTAACAACTTTCCAACATCTTCTTTAACCTGGGTGAATTTTTCTTCCTTGTAATCAACAGCATCCATTTTGTTAACAGCAACGCATAGGTTTTTAACACCCATAGTTCTCAATAACCATAAGTGTTCTGTGGTTTGTGGTTGAACTCCAGCAGGTGCAGCAATAACAAGATATGCAGAGTCTGCCTGTGACGCACCAGTAATCATATTCTTGACAAAATCCCTGTGTCCAGGCGCATCAATGATTGTAATCTGCCACTTGTTTGTAATAATTTTCTTATAAGAAAGATCGATTGTAACCCCCCTCTCTCGTGATTCTCTAAGCTTGTCCATAATATAAGCAAACTCAAAACCAACCTTGCCGTGCTTTTCAGCTTCTTCTTTAAGCTTTTTCATTTCCTGTTCAGAAACAGCACCGCTCTGAAACAAAAGCTGTCCGACTACTGTTGATTTTCCAGCATCAACATGCCCGACAAAAACAACATTCATATTTGGTTTTTCTTTAGCCATCAATAAATGTAGAAAAAATCAGTTTAAAAATCTTTCGTCAAATCCGAACAAAATTGTCCTTAAGTTTTGTCGTTGAGGAATCGTCGGGGTTAAGTGTTCCATACCAGGACAAATTCATGTCGTTCCGTAAAATATTGTCATCTCAAAATTTTTTACTAACCAATTTCTTAGCGAACAATCCAAGCAAGGTAGGATTGTGAGAAATTTTTTCCAATTCTATTTTCCCAATAATTTTTTAACTAGAAGAATCTTTTCTAATTCATGAATCAGATCTTAATCCAAATTATCCTTGGAGCAATTCAAGGGATAACAGAATGGCTTCCTATGAGTTCAAGCGGGATCGTCACACTTGTTAATTCAAATTTCCTCGGAATAACTGACATTGGTCAGCTTCTGCATATTGCCTTGTTCCTCCACCTCGGAACTTTTTTCGCGGCGTTGATTTATTTTAGAAGAGATGTTTTTGTTTTGATAAAAGCCCTGTTCAATTATAGGAAGACAGGAAAAAACACCAAAAAGGTTTTGAAATTCTTAATTGTATCTACACTGATATCAGGAGTTATTGGATTAACAATCTTGAGAATCTTAACTTCTTTTGAATCACAATTAGAGATTACAGGAAGGACAATAACCTTTGCTGTAGGAATTTTGCTTTTGTCCACAGGGATTATTCAGGTTAAGATAAAAAACCGCGGTTTGAAAAAGATTGACGAACTGAAAAATAACGATGGAGTTTTCTTGGGATTTGCTCAGGGTCTGGCTTCTCTCCCTGGGATATCACGTTCAGGAATTACTGTCTCAACTTTGCTGTTGAAAAAATTCAGTGACACAACAGCCCTGCGGCTTTCATTTTTAATGTCCCTTCCAATTGTTTTACTTGGGAACATCTTCTTTAACCTGCCTGACTTTGCAACAATTGCAACTTCTGCTTCAGTCTACGGACTTCTCGCATCTTTTGTCTTTGGTTTGGCTACAATTCATGGCTTAATGAAACTTTCAAAAAGAATCAATTTTGGCTGGTTTGTTTTAATCTTCGCGTTGTTAATGCTTGGGAGTTTGTTAGTTTAAAATTACTGATTCTCGCTAAGACCTTTCCTGTCTCGAATCTTCCTGGTAACATCTGCTTGGAGTCCTGCTGGAACTTTTTCAAACTCCTGCTCAAGAAGTGA
>NZBV01000025.1 GCA_002686355.1 Candidatus Pacearchaeota archaeon
AGATTATTCCTAACTGCTGCACCCCGTAGGGCTGGGAATAGTGTCTCAGATTCCCTCTCAGGGCTCCTCCGCTAAGAGCCCTTACAGATCATAGGCTTGGTGGGCTATTACCCCGCCAACAACCTAATCTGCCGCAGCCCCATCCTTAGTTCAAAGACAAGTCTTTCCAGGGCAGGTCTTCTATAAGGTATTAACGTCAGTTTCCCAACGATATCCCTAACCTAAGGGTAGGTTAGCTACGTGTTACTGAGCAGTTCGCTCCTCACTTCAAAGAAACAAGAAACTTGCATGTCTAAACGCAAACCAGAGAGCCGCAGCCGCCAGCAGGATCAACTGGATTTAACAATATCATTTTTCGTCGAAACGAATCAATTGCGCAATTTATCATATGTAAGAACGATAAACCACTTCACACAAACTCCTACTATCGGCTGTTAATAATAATTATTAGAACTACAACTAATGACTGATTCTACATACCTCATACTTTAATGTAGTAAAAATTTGAGTTATTAAAGTACTCATTTTAAATACAATCTTTCCAGAAAAAATTTATTTATAAATGTTTCGTGGATATCTATTCTCTAAGAAGTTTTCCCCCCATCGATTTCCAAGCTTCTTCAGGACTATCATATTCTTTTCCAGAATAATTATAGGCAACATTTAGTACAAATTCGTTGATATCCTTTTGGAAAGGGTTTGTTTTTTCAACAATCCACATATCAAGATCTCGTCTCAATTTTTTAACAATTGGAAGGGGTATTTTTCCATTCGTATCATATAAAAGAGAATCATAATTCTCATAAAACCATTTTTGAATTGTTTCCATATTTTTTTCTTCTTCATGAATTAACTCTTCCTTAATCTTTTCTACTTGTGATACGTACTCGTTTGGGCAATTTGTAAATCCAGTATTAATCATCTCTTGGGTATAATCAGAGGTATTCCTAACGGCTTCTACTAAATTATTTGAAGTAAGACAGTTCCAATCATTACCAGAATGTTTTTTATATTTTGCATTCTCCCGGATTAAATTTCTCAATAAAATCCCATTTAATTCTTCACTTATTCGTATAGGGTTTTTCATATTTAGATTCTTTATCCTATGAAGTGAATAAATAGGAACGTTTCCACTACATTCACCAAATTGGCTCAATGTATTTTCTAATCTTAATGTTTGTCTTAAACTTAATCCTACCATCAATCTTTTATAAAAAATCCATTTAAAAATCTTTCTATATGTTACCATCATCAAATGGTGATATATCAATCTCAACAAGATTTATAAAAATAATCCTCTTGGGGTATATATGCCAATTTTTGTAATTCAAGAACACAGGGCAAAAAATCTTCATTGGGATTTCCGTCTTGAAATAAATAAAATTTTAAAGTCATGGGCTCTTCCAAAACCTCCTCCAGATAGGAAAAAAATAAGACGACTCGCGATTCAAGTTCCAGACCACGAATTATCTTATGCTAAATTCGAAGGGATTATTAAGGAAGGTTATGGGAAAGGAAAAGTTAAAATCTGGGATTCTGGAAAATATGATTTGATTTACAAAGGCAAGGACAAAATCGAGTTCGAACTTTTTGGAAAAAAACTCACAGGAAAATATGTTTTAATAAATGCAAAAATGGGTGGAGACAAAAACAATTGGTTGTTTTTTAAATTGTGATTACCGCTCCCCTGTCCAAAATTCTAAATCAGGAATCTCTTTATTGATCCCTTTTGCTTTGCAATATCCTCTGGTAAGAAGATAAAAAATTAATCCCAGGCTTTTTTCACTTTTGTTGTTTCCAATTATGACTTGGTCTGCACCTTTCGCAAAATTATTAGTGTCACATATCATCAGAACTTTTTTATTTACAACCAATGTGTCATTGAGTGCATTTTTGTCAAGCCATTGGTCTGTGATAATTGTTAGCTCATTCTCAAAAAAATCTGGAAGTTGGGTATTAGTCAAGATTCCCGCAGGATATTTTTTTGAAAAAAGTCTTATTCCTGTTAACTCTGAAAACATTTTAGCTGCTTTCCATCCTGCCGGTCTTTTACAGACGAGAATTGTATCTTCAGGATTAAATTTTGACAGAAAGGCAAGCCCTTCTTTTAATTTCTCATCTATCAAATCAGTATTAAAAATAGCAAGTCCGTCTGCTCTCCGTCGATAAACAAAAGGCTTCATATCAGGTGTAACAACTTTTGTCCCAAGATAAATTCCTGCTTTAACATATTCATCAAGCGGGATAAGCATATCTGCTCTTTTCTTTGCCTTAACCTGTTCTTTTAACTCTTCTGTTTTTGCAACATCAACTTTCTTCTTAAGTTCCTTTGCTTTTGCCAACAATTCTTTCTTTTTATCTTCGAGCGACTTTTCAGTTACAGAGTCAATTGATTCTTTCTCAGCCTCTTTTGCTAAATCCTTTTCGTTAACTGCCTGATCATCTTCTTTCTTTTTAGCCATAAGAATTCAGATGAAGATTAGTTTAAAAACTATTTGGTTCAAGGATTTCTAGTTTTTTTAGAGTAGAAATGCAAGATTTGATTGTTGAGATTTATTACAATAGTTTTTATCAAATAGTAAATCTTTAGTTTTTTAATGAAGATCCTCAAATTTAGTGAACACCTTCCTTCTGATAAGAATAAAGAACTCCTGTTTCTCCTAAATCTTCTTTTGAGATTTCAATAGAAAGAATGAGGCATTGTGAAAAAGAAGAAGAACATAAAAGTCCTAACCATAATGGGGGGTATGTAATTATTGTGATGTGAGATTTTTGCCCATTAAAATTTTCTTAACTGAAGAAGAAAGAGTTTTTTAAATTTCTCTGGAACCGAATTTGCTGGTTAGAGGTGCGATGTAAAAAATAAAAGAAGCCAAGAAATCGCAAAAGTAGAACCTGATGATATGTTTGGGTTGGCGAATAAAATAAAAAAAGAAATATCTGAAAGAAAGGTTGTTCCATTATTTAAGGGAAAAGATAATTATTCATCTTGCAATCCTCAAGAAGACCCAGCAGATTTTATTATTGCCTGCCCAAAAGAAATTCCACAAGATTGTTTAACACATCAAGAAAATATTAGTGAATGGACTTCTCAATATCAATCAGTCGCTTAATTTTAACCTCTCGTTCCTTACCATCAATACCACACTTAAAAAAATCAGCACCAAATCCAAAAGCAAGATCAGCAAGAATACTCTCTTCTGTTTCACCGCTTCTATGAGAAAACACGATTTTGATATTATTCTTCTTCGCTAGCTCGCAAACCTTTTTAACTTCTAATAATGAACCGCATTGATTAGGCTTGACAATAACAGCATTAATACTTTTTTTCTCAATTGCTTTTTTCAGCCTCTTGGAATTTGTAACAATTAAATCATCACCTGTAATCAAACTCTTTGGAGATTTCTTTAACAACTTTGCAAAATTTTCAAAATCTTCTTCATGAAAAGGGTCCTCAACATAAAACAGATTAAAGTTTTTAATTAGATTAGAAAGATATCCTAATTGCTCTTCTTCTGTTCTCTTTAACATTGGATTCTTGTAATGATATTTTTTCCTTTTGTAAAAACTTGAAGCAGCCACATCTGTTCCAATTGGCAATTTGGATCTTTTAATGGTATCAAAAACCTGTTTTTCATTAAGTGAAGTAATCCATGCATTTTCTGCATTTTTTTTATTTTTGAAATTTTTATCACCCTTTTTCAAGAAAATTTCGATTTCATTTTTAATTTTTTTATTCCTGTTAAAACACTCTTTCACTTTTCTTGCATTTGGAATTAGTAAGAATTCCTGAAAATCTGGTTTCTTTTGCAAAGAAGAATGTTTACCTCCTCCAATACAATTTCCAACTAATCGCGGGAACTTTTTTGCAGAAGGATTAATCAGCTGCCAAATTTCCTCGTCCTGCTTCTTAGCAACAGCCTTAAGCACAGCAGACTCAAGCGCAAACAACGTGTTTGCCCCAATATGCCCTTCAACAATATCTTCAATTCTTCTCAAATCGTCAAACTTCTCAATAATCTCCCTTGAGAAATAATCACTAAATTTTTTTAACGTACTGGTATCTCCTTCCAGATTTTTTTTGTATACCTTCACGGCGTTCTTTCCTATCGATCTTCCATTAGGAGCAGATGCTGAGAAACTTCCAACATTTGTTTTAATTGAAACAAAAATTGTTTTTTCTCCTCGGGAATCAGAAATAGACTTTGCAGACACCCCATTTATTTTGACCATATTTGGATAAAGTGGGGGGAGTTTAAAACCCTTTCCTACCCGCTTACTCTTAAGTACCCCTTGCTAAAGTTTCTTGTGACAGTAAGCTAATTTTAGAACAAATCACTCTTCTTCTTCATTTTCTTCATCTTCTTCTCTCTCATCTTCTGGATTAGCAAGAGCCATAATTTCTCCTTCTTTTGCAATTTCCTCTTCTTCCCTTGTTTCTAATTCTTCTTTCTTTTTTTCACTGACTTTAATCTCGCGCGTCCTTCTCAATTTCTCTTCTTTTTTTTCTGGAAAAGGTTTTTTGATGGATATTGGAAGAATTCCAGAATTCAATTCAATTTCTGCAATTTTTATTGCATCGTATTTTATCCTTTCCAAATCTTCTGGGCTAATTTTAATCAGCAAGGGAGCATTCATTGCAATCTGCAAAGCCCGCGCTCCGAGAATTCTCGTTTGTTCATACTTTGTGAATTTTTGTTCTTGCATCATTTTATTTTTTCCCACATTCGTTTTCACTTAACAAACTTTTCAATCTTTTTAAAAACGTCTTTCCAGGATTTTTCAATAATTTCAAAAACTTCCCCCATTTCTTCGGGGGTTATCGAGGTTGATTCTCCTTTCTGCATTGATGAAATAATGCCATCTGAAAAACCAATTGTGACTCTTGTTTCACTCAAGTCTTCCTCTTCCTGCGTCGGATCAACAATTATACTATTTCCTATCTTATGGGCAGTGATTGAAATAGGGATATCTTTTTTCAAAGGAAGTTTCTTGTCTGTTAATTCTCCATAAACAATTGTTCCTGTTTTTTCATCGTATTTTGGCATCTTTGCATTTTTCAGTGCAACAACTGCACCAATCCCCGCAGCATCCATTAGATTACCATCGTCATTCATTGAATATATATCTACAAAAATAGTCCAGACTTTTTCTCCTTCCTTGATACATAACCCTTCAAAATTAATCACCTTGCTTTCCCGAATTCCCCTGTCAATGACTCTGCCGATTTCAATCGCCCGAAATTTTGGAGGTCCTGCTTCAAACCTCGGAGAACTCAACGGAGTCAATTCTACAGTTGTCATAAGATTTCCTTTATTTGGAGAATCAGAATAAGGCGTTCCGAGCCCTAATTTTACACCGACTATAACTTCTGTCTTTCCAATCCGAACCCTTGCAGAACCTTCTGCTTTTTTAGAAACTCCAACCTCAACTTCAATGTTCCTGAATTCATCAAGCTTTCTGCCATCAAATCTTTTATTTTTTTCCAAATATTGCCTGATTCTTTTTCCTGTCACATTTGATGTTGTTTGAAACTTGTCCATCTTACTCCTCGCCTCCTCCAATGCCATCCTTCAAAGCTTTCTTTTGAACTTCATAAATTTCATTACATGCTTTTTTTGCCATTTGCATTATTTCTTTTAGTTGAGCAGGAGTTATCTTCCCGTCAATCTGCATCTGGGTCATCTTCCCGTCAGAAGTCATTGTTATAGGAATGTCTGTTGAACCCTCGCCTTCTTCATAATCTTCTTCTTCCTTGTTCACATCAACAACCAGTGTCTTGTCTAATTTTCCAAGCGCAATACTTGAAACAAGGTCCTTCATTGGGATTCCTGCATGAGCAAGTGCAAGTGCTGCCGCATTAATCCCTGCGCATCGTGTTCCAGCATCTGCTTGTGTTATCTGAATTGTAACATCAACTACTAGGTTTGGAAAACCTTTGATTTTCAAAACAGGATTAATCGCCCATTCAATTATTTTGTCAATCTCCTGGCTTCTTCTGTTCTTTCCTGGTCTTGCCCTGTCTGAGACAGAAAAACTCATTAGATTATAGTTGCACCTCAGTTGTCCTGTTGAAGGATCCTGCTGATGTTGAGGGTGCATTTTTTTTGGACCATGAACAGCTGCAATAGCAGTTGTGTCGCCCTGCTTCCACATCGCACTGCCGTCTGCGCTCGGAATCACCCCGACCTTTGCGCTAATTGGGCGCATCTCATCTAACTTTCTCCCGTCTGTTCGTTTGAATGTTTTAGTTGGCACTTTTTTCTCCTCCTTTCTCCTTTGCAAACCATTTTTCAACTTCCTCTGTTAATCCAGGAATATAAGATTTTTCAGCAACAAACAAAATTGCTTTTTTTGCAAACAGTTCGTCTTCAATATTGTCGCCTATAATCCAGACAAAACCATTTTGCCCCACAGTAATGTTGCACCTTGTCTCGTCTTTTACCATCTTTATCATGCTCCCTTCCTTACCAATAATCCTTGGAACCTTGTTTGGATTTATCTTCATGATTATCCCTTCATTTATCTTCCCAAGCCCTCGTGATTTTAAACTCAGGTCAATTCCTCTCTTGTTTATGTTCCAGATTTTTGCAACAACCATATCTCCGAGGTCCATGACTTCATCAAGCCCATCCTTGTTAACATATCTCGGAACTTCTGCAACAGAAAGAAACGCATTTTCAGGTGCATCAATGTCAATTATCCACCCGTTAAAATTAATATTCTCAACCTTGCCAATCACGACATTTCCCCGTCGAGGGTTATAAACTCCTGACAACGGAATCACCTTGACTAACTTGTTAATCTCCTCAGCAAGTCCAAACTTCAAAGCAATAATTCCCTTCTCTGTCTTTTCTGTTCCATCTCCTGGTAAAAAATCATCTCCACTAACAATAACCTCGCCAGGAATTACAACTTGTCTTTTTTGTTCGTTTGTCATTTTTTAGACTCTCATTTTTCCTCTTAATTTTTTAACTTGATAGTTCATTAATCCTATTGTTCGACTGGAACTATTCTTAGTAGCTTCTTCAAAACCCATTCTCTTCCCATAACCCCAAAGACTTGTTATGGCTTTTCCTGTTGACTCATAGGGCTTTCCCATCTTATCCCTTAATCTCCTCGGTGATTGCAGCACCGTGCGTTACGTTGTTTAATCTGTCGTAAAAATCAATAATCATCCCTGAAGGAACACTGACCCCAACTTTAAGATCTCCGTTGTCAAGCCATTTTTCATTTTCCTTGTATTGAGCAACAATCCCATAGGCTTTTCCTGTGTGTATTGCAGGCACAATTATCTTAACCCGCTTGGTCTCAAGTTTGATTGGAATAATTTTGCTGACTTCATCAAGAATGTCTTTAATCTGGTTTTCTACTGTAACATTCTTTATATTTACATTTGCTTGTTCAAGAGCATTTTTAATTCTTTCTGCTGTAATTGGGTTGCCTGTTTGCGGGTCAATTGCATTTCTAGAAAGGAATTCAACAATTTGTTTGAACCTCTTTTCCTGTTCTTCATCACGATGCTCCTGTGTCAGCTGAACCTCACCTTCTTTAATAATCGTCTTAACTATTTCACTAACGTCAGTCATGCCAAAAGCTTCTCTTAAATCTTTTTCAGGCGCAACAAATCCCTTTTTAGAATCAGTAAAAATTTTGTCTCCTTCTGCTTCAACAAAATTAGCTTCTCCTTTCTTGAATCTCAGTGCTTCGTCAAGGTCAACAATAATTTCAAAATTCTTTCCTGCTTTTTTAATTCTCGTTAATGTATTTGTCATTTGAAGTTATTAATGGAACGGTTCTCTGATTTCCCATTGATGGTTTTTTGATAAAAATTTGTCAAGAATTACTCTACTTCCATCTTTTTTGATTCCTTGAAGGAATTTATCATTAGAAATTTTTTTAGTTACTAGACTATGTTTCTTATCCATTATATCTCCTTAATCTTTTCGCCTTCTGCTCGTTTTAATTTTCCGTCTTTGATTTGAATGTAAGCAAGTTCAAGTTTATCAATGCTAAAACCCTTGTCTTTGGCTTCTTCAAAAATCTCAAGGGCAATTTTCACTCCTTGCTTGATTGTCAAATTTTTCTTATACTTTTCTCTTAATTTTTCCTTGATTTTTCCATCATTCTCACCAATTGCATTTGCACTATATGAAAAATAATTCCCAGTTATATCGCTTGTGTAAAGTTCTGGCTTTTTACCATTGATACCTGCAATCATCAGTGAAACCCCAAATGGTCTTGCACCACCATACTGACTGAATTGCTGTTTTATGTTTGCAATGTCTTTCATTATTAACTCGGGTTCTACAGAGGAATCATAGGTGACTCTATGCTGCTGTGCTAGAACCTGTGCTCTTTCAATCAGGACTCGCGCATCAGAACCAATCCCTGCGCTGCTTGCAATTATGTGTTCATCAATTTCATGGATTCTATTAACAGATGTCAAAGCCACAAGAATGTCAATGATTCTTTTATCAGCAATTATGAAAACTCCGTCAGTACAAACCATCCCTATACTGGAGATGCCCAGTCTTACTGCTTTTTCTGCATATTCCACCTGAAGGAGATGACCCTCTGGAGAAAACATAGTCGCAGTCCTGTCGTAACCCATTGCTTGATGCTGAATATCTGTTGGTATATCCATCTTAATTTTTGAGAAGTTTATAATATTTATCTATTTTTCCTTTCTCTATTAAAATTTAAAGAAAAAAGGCGTTTATAAAATTTTTGGTGGAGGTTTAGTTAAGTAATCACTTCTTTTTTATGCATAGCCACAAAACATTTTACAGGAGGATATTTGTTTTATCCTCCCAGGGTATAAGGCCGCTAAAAGGCGGGAGAATCTATCTAAATGGACAAAATGTCTCTTGCGATACTTAATTTAGGATAATCCTATGAGTTAGTTGGTTTCCCAGTCCTTAAAAAATCCTATTGTTTTAACACTTTTTTAGACTAATTTGTTTTGGATTAAGAAGTTTTTTCATTATTTTCCTACAACATTTCATTTTTTCCCCAACCCACGCAATGTCCCACTGACTTTTTCAACTGTCATTTTTTCAGGCCAGACACACAGTGATGCGCGCACAGAATTTACAGCTCCACGATTTACACAGATTACAGCAGAATTTGCAGACGATTTAATCCAACTAAAACCGCACTTTGACATCCCAA
>NZBV01000026.1 GCA_002686355.1 Candidatus Pacearchaeota archaeon
TCCATCAATTATAGTATAAGCATACCCCCCGCAAGAACTTTTCCATATTTGTTTATCTCCTTTTTTTCCTTTGACATCAGCAATGCACGTCCCTGTCCCAGAACATCCAATACCATCATTAGTGTAACACTTTTGTATTTCATCAGAATTTTCAAAGACACATTTTACTTGTTCTGTAACAATAGGAGGTTTTAGAGTTTTGGGACATTTAAATTCTGCATAATCATTATCCCCATCAATTATAGTATAAGCCTCTCCCCCGCAAGAACTTTTCCATATTTGTTTATCTCCTTTTTTTCCTTTGACATCAGCAATGCACGTCCCTGTCCCAGAACATCCAATGCCCTCATTAGTATAACACTTTTGTATTTCATTAGAATTTTCAAAGACACATTTTACTTGTTCTTTTACTATATCAGAAGTTATCTTGCTCTCTTGTGCATAAACAGAAGTAGTCATAAATCCCAATACTAAGATTAAAAAAATTTGGAAAATCACCTTTTGTTTCATTTTAATATATACAATAAATTATGTGTATAAAAAGGTTTTTGTTTCTTTTTCCTCTAGAAAAACCCCCCAGGTCTGTCTTCTTCAAGGACTTCTATCTTCTCTGCATCAACTTTTTTCTTAACATCCTTATTGACTGGGACAAATCATAAAAATTTTACCTTTTCTTTTTAAGCCCTGTTGTATAGTTACTGCTGGACATGAATCGTCTGAAACGACTTTGATTTACACACATATTGCCTCACCAAATCTTATATCATACTAAAACTTCTTAGAAAATTTATAAAAACTCGTTTCTTATCCCTTTATCATGGAAATTTCAACAGAATTAGAAGATAATGTCAGGCAAACATTAAAGAAAATCAATTTAAATAAAAAAGAGAAAATCCTTGTAGCTCTGTCAGGAGGTAAGGATTCAACAACAACTGCACATCTCTTGAAAAAATTTGGATATACTATTGAGGGTTTTCATATCGACCTAAAGATTGGGGATTATAGTGAGAGATGTTTAAGAGCAGTGGAAAGGCTTTGCAAGGATTTGAAAGTTGAGCTTCATGTTTATGATATAAAAAATGAGACAGGAAGTGGAATGTGTTATCTAAGATCTGCGATTCAATCAAATAAAAAATTGAAGAATTGCGCGATTTGTGGGGTGATAAAAAAATGGGTTTTTAATAAAGAAGCAAGAAGGTTAAATGCAGATAAGATTGCGACAGGCCATAATCTCGATGACGAGGCTCAGACTTTTCTAATGAATATTTCAAAAGGAAGTCCTAAATTAAGCGCGAATACAGGGCCAGTTACAAAAAATGTTTCTGATAAAAAATTCATTCCAAGGATAAAGCCTCTTTATTATATCGCGGAAGAAGGAATAAAAAAATATTCTAAAAACAAAAAACTACCTGTTGTTTATGACAAGTGTCCTTGCGCATTGGATTCTTACAGGATACAAGTTAGGAAATTCACAGATACTCTATCTAAAAATGAGAAGTTAAATATTATCAAAAACTTTGAAAAATTGTCAAAAAAGATTAATAGGGGGTCAATAAATATCTGTTATTGTGAAACTTGTGGGGAACCTGCAAGAAAAAAAATTTGTAAGAGGTGTGAGTTAATGAAATAATAAAATTATTTCTTTTTTCCTCGTGTTTTCCTTTCAGGCTTTTTCGCAGAAGTCTTTTTTTTCATCTTTGAAAAAATAAAAATGTATAATATTGGTAGGATGCCCATTGTCTGAAGGAGCACAAAAAGGATTGACCAGATTGGTTGGTTATTTTTTGTAGATTTCCAAACACCAAAACATCTCCATATCAAATCCCATATCATAGCTACTAAAAACAATGTATTTAATCCAATCATCTTAAAACATCTAATCAACCCTTGTTTAAAAAAGTTTTGGCAAGGTCTCATTCCTGTCACTTCCTAAAGATAGTCATAAATCTTTAAATACTTCTTTCGCACAAAAAGTGTGTTAATACAACTTATAGTAGATTTTAAATATTTGGTGTACAATATATTGTATATGTATGCTAGTTGGATATGAAATGAGGTGCCCATATTGTTCGTTTGGAAATTCGAAAGTTACTAATAAAAGAGATTCTCCAGAAGGAACTCGGCGAAGAAGAGAATGTTTGAAATGCAAAGAGAGATTCACAACATATGAAAAATATTCTGAAAATAACTTTTACATCACGAAAAAAGATAAAAGAAGAGAAAAATTTGATAGAGAGAAATTGCTCAAAGGAATCAGAAAAGCATTTGAAAAGAGGCCTGTTTCACAAGAAAGGATAGAAAAGCTAATAAGTAGTATTGAAGAACAATTAAGACGCAAAGGAAAAAAGGAGATCAAAAGCTCTGTTATCGGAGGGATTGCCATGAAAAAAATAAAAAAAATTGACAATGTTGCATATATCAGGTTTGCTTCTGTTTACAGAGATTTTCAGGATGTTAAAGATTTTAAAAATGAAATAAAGGAGTTGAAATAAATGGCAAAATACAGCAATGGTAGAGAAGATTCCCTGAACATTCCTAATTCATCGGTGACTGTCTTGGAAAGCAGATATCTTGCAAAAGATGGGGAAGGAAAGATTACTGAAACTGGCGAGGAATTATTTAAGAGAGTTGCCAAAGACATTGCAGTAGCAGAATTATCATATCTCCCCGAGTTCAAGGAAATGACTAAAGAGATTTCTAATGAAGATTTGTATGAACTTGCAAAGGAATCATCAGAAGTAAAGAAAAGAGAAGAAGAATTTTTCAATCTTATGACTAAAGGTTATTTCACACCAAATTCTCCGACGCTGATGAATGCCGGAAGAAAATTACAGCAATTATCTGCATGTTTTGTCCTTCCTGTTGGAGATAGTATGGAGGAAATTTTTGATACAATAAAAGATATGGCAGTCGTGCATAAGACAGGAGGGGGGACTGGCTTTGCTTTTTCAAGATTAAGACCAAATGGGGCATTCATAAATTCAACACAGGGATACTCCCCTGGTCCACTTTCATTTTTGTTTGGATTCAATGAAAATGCAGGACAGATAACTCAAGGAGGAAAGAGGAGAGGAGCAAACATGGGTATAATTCGGGCAAATCATCCTGACGTACTCTGTTGGGCAAGAGTAAAAGGGGAGGAAGGAGTGTTGTCTAATTTCAATCTTTCTATAGCATTCAATAATAAAGAAATAGAAGAAGTGAAAAACGACGGATATATCCTAATGGAAGACCCGCGTGAAGAAAAGGACTATAATGTTGAGAATGCGAAAAAAAGAATAGAGTATATTCACTTCGGAAAGGGGGACAGATTCAGAACATCTTGGCGCCTCTCAGAAGATGGAATAAAAGTAATTGACAACCACACTGAAGAGGAAGTAGGGAAGGTTGAGAATGATCAAATTTATTTGAGGGCAAGGAAATTATTCGGGGCAATTGTAGGAGGGGCCTGGAAAAAAGGAGAGCCTGGAATAATTTTTATTGACAACATAAACAAGGATAATCCAACTCCAGAAGTTGGAGAGATTGAGAGCACAAATCCGTGTGGAGAACAACCGCTACTTCCCTATGAAAGTTGTAATCTTGGAAGCATTGACTTGAGCAAGATGATAGATGATCAAGAACAAGTTGATATGGTTCTCCTCGAGAAGACAATTCGTTCTTCAGTGAGATTTCTGGACAATGTTATTGACAGAAATAAATACTCCATAAAAGAAATCGAAAGAATGACAAAGGCAAATAGAAAGATTGGATTAGGGGTGATGGGTTTTGCACATATGTTAATAGGTCTTGGAATAAGTTACAACAGCCCTAAAGCAATTGAGATTGCTGAGGAAATTATGAAGTTCATTAATGATGTTTCAAAAGATGAATCAAGAAAACTTGCAAAAGAGAGGGGGGCATTTCCAAATTTTCATAGGAGCATTTACAGAGATGGAGACATGATTAGAAATTCTACTACGACGACAATTGCTCCAACAGGAACAATCGGGGTGATAGCGTCAACATCTCAAGGAATTGAACCAATCTTCAAACTGATTGCAATAAGAAATGTGGAAAGTACAATTGGAAAAAATCTGATTGAAATTGACAGGGCATTTAAAGATTATCTTGAAAAAAAGGGCTTATACGACGAGGATCTCATAATGAAGATTGAAGAAGAAGGTCTAGAACTGGATGAAGTTGCAGAATTCAAGGATATTAAAGAAGAATTGAAAAAATTATTTGTAACTGCACATAATGTGTCGCCAAAACAGCACATAGAAATTCAGGCAGCTTTTCAAAAACACACTGACAATGCAGTGAGTAAGACAATAAACATGCCAAATCACAGCACAGTTGAGGATATTGCAAACGCTTATTTTCTTGCTCATGAGCTCGGATGCAAGGGGGTGACTGTTTACAGAGACGGAAGCAGGGAGTTCCAATTACTGACTTCTCCAAAAAAAGAAGATACCAAGGGTTCTGAGGGAGAGGTAATTGATATTATTGATGTTAAGAGACCTCCCTTGATTGGAACGACTATCAAACAACAAACACCACATGGAAAAGCTTTTATTACATTAAACTGCGTGCAGAACAGCCCGCTCCAACCTTATGAGTCTTTTATTAATATCGGAAAAGGTGGAAAGGATATTCCTGCAATTGCAGAGGGTTTTGGAAGAATGATCTCAATGGCATTTAAGGTCGGTGTACCATTAGAAGACATTATTGAACAGCTTGGGGGGATAAGTGGTGAGACGCAGACTGGATTTGGGTCTGAAAAGATTTTTTCACTTCCTGATGCCATTGCAAAAGGTCTAAAAGAAGCATTATTTCAATTAAAGTCTGAAAGGACTAAGCATCAAATCCAGCCAGAAATAGAAATCCCCGATGATGATGAAAGAGAAATCAGAGAAGAGATGAAAATTTCAGGGAATTTTTGCCCAGAATGCGGAGGGGCTTTGATGTTTCTTGAAGGCTGTCAAAAATGTTCTTGTGGATATAGTAAATGTTGAAAGAAGTTCAACAAGAAATTTTATATAAAAGAATTTCCATCAAAGAAAATGGCTGTAATTCGTTTACACTTTTCAGAGTTTTTTAAAGATAAAATTTTATCTGAAGAAAAAAAAGGAAGCATTGCCAGTGGGAAATGGGAAATTCCTGTTGGAAAGGAATTGTCTTTATACATTGCGCCAGAGAGTTTTGAATCTAACAAGAAAGATGGAAAAATAGGAGCAACCAAGATAGTTAACTGTAAAAATATGAGAATTGATTGGTTAATAAATAAAGAAACGATTATTTGTGGAGATGGACGTGGGAGAGAATTAGTGAAAGTTGTTAAACATTGGCATAAATGTGGCGATTCTGATGTTATAATTTTATTCAATTTGAATTCAGAGAACTTTAAATTAAAAGAAATTTTAAGATAAACCCTATAACTCAACATAAAAAATTTAAGTATTAATTATATAAATAATTCCGAGCAATTTAAGTTGCAAGGCAAATTTCAAGATGAACCCTGAAACAAAAAGATTCATTGAAAAGCATATTCAATGGATAATTAATGAATTTAGATTTGAAAACCAGAAGAAGAAAAATCCTAAGAAATGTTCTTGTTATAGAGAAGACAAGTGCCATAATATTGAGCAATTAAATTGTTTTTTGTGTTACTGTCCTGAATATGATAATAGTGTTGAAAGTGGAGGATGTAAAATAAATAGTATTAAGGGGAAATGGTTTGTTAGTGGAGATAAAAAAATTTGGGATTGTAGTGATTGTGACTATGCACACAGGAGAGAAGTTGTTGAGAAATATTTGAGGAAACTTTTTAGGTTGAGTGATTGATGTTGGCTTGTTCTTATCTCACGACTTCGCACGCATTATTGATTCAACTTTACTCTCCATTATGAAATCGTTCGGGCTCGCCTATTGGTGAACTCATAATCGGTTTTATCAAACTGTTCGCTGAAAAAAATTTGTTAAAGGAAGATTTTCATTAATAGATCAAACATTAATTGCGAACAGAGTGAACCCATTTCTTCAATAATCTTTAAAAACTATTAAATAATCTGTATATAATTAAAAATGGAAAAAAGAGCATTGGATTATCATTGTAAAAATGAAACCAACCGTCCTGGAAAAATCGGGACTGCAATTACAAAGCCGTGCGAGAATCAGGATGACTTGTCCCTGGCTTATACCCCTGGTGTTGCTGTACCGTGCTTGAAAATAAAAGAAGATCCTGAAAAAGTTTATGATTATACAAGCAAAGGAAATTCTGTTGCTGTTGTTACAAATGGAACAGCTGTTCTGGGTCTTGGAAATATAGGTGCATTAGCTGGAAAACCAGTGATGGAAGGAAAAGCTGTTTTGTTTAAGAAGTTTGGAGATGTTGATGCTGTTGATATCCTGATTGATTCGCAGAATGTTGAAAAAATTGTTGAAACAGTGAAGTTGGTCTCTTCAACTTATGGAGGTATAAACCTAGAAGACATTAAAGCTCCTGAGTGTTTTGAAATTGAAGAAAGGCTGAAAGAAATTTTGGATATTCCTGTTTTTCACGATGACCAGCACGGGACTGCAATTGTTTCTGCTGCAGGGCTTTTGAATGCTCTTGAAGTTGCAGGAAAGAAAATTGAAGAGATTAAGGTCGTGTTCTTAGGAGCAGGTGCTGCAGGAATTGCCTGTGCGAAGCTGTTTTTAGAGTTAGGTGTTAAGAAAGAGAATATAATTTTATGTGACAGCAAAGGAGTGATTTACAATGGAAGAGGCTCAACAAACAAATACAAGGACGAGTTTGCTGTTGATACAGAATTGAGAACTTTTGAAGAAGCGATTAAAGGATCTGATGTTTTTGTAGGGGTTTCTGTTAAGGATGCTCTGACTCCTTCAATGCTGAAGTCAATAAATAAAAATCCAATTGTCTTTGCAATGGCAAACCCAGACCCTGAGATAACTTATGAGCTTGCAAAAGAAACACGGGAAGATGTTATTATGGCAACTGGTCGGAGCGATTATCCAAATCAGGTGAACAATGTTTTGGGTTTCCCTTTTATCTTTCGGGGTGCGCTGGATATTCGGGCAAAGGAGATAAATGAAGAGATGAAGATAGCTGCTGCAAAAGCACTTGCCAAAGTTGCCAAGGACAATGGTCTAAGAAAAGATTATATTATTCCTATGCCGTTTGACAAAA
>NZBV01000027.1 GCA_002686355.1 Candidatus Pacearchaeota archaeon
AATTCTTTTAAATCATAGATAATGCTTAGTACACTCCTCGTAATCATTCCAACATCTGCTAACAATTTATTCCCCTGTTGCTGCATCTGTGTTGCTCTTCCCATCAATTCTGAAAAATGTCCTGAGCCAGGTGATGATGAAAAATTGTCCACGAATTTTGTGGTTTCGTCAAGCATATTGTTCATTAAATCAAGAATCCAAAAATAAATTGGCTCAAGCTGTTCTGTTCTAGAATCATAGACTAGCAAGTGTTCGGATTCTGGCTCTCCTTTTTCCTGGTAATAAGGACTTATTTCATTAATAATTTCGTGGATTGCTTTTGCTTCTGGCATAACTTGAACAATGGAAAGAGTATTTAAAAAATGTTTGGGATTTTGATTTACTTGCTCGTTACACTCACAAATTAATTGCTACGAAATTGGTCCTGCCAGATTTCTTCGCTAAGGAACTATTAGGGGAAAATTATAGCACTAAGTTATTCATCGGATAAAAAAATCTTTGGGTTAACTATAATTTTAACGATACTTCACAACAACAAACTATAAAAATAATGTTGTGTTTTATTTGATATGGGTTTATTTAGAAAGAGGAAGGAGAAGGTTCTTGATTTGAGTGAAAGGTATAGAAAGCAACAGGAGAGGACGGCTCAGATGCCGGAGGATGAACAGGTAGTTTCGCAGACTCCTTCTGGGGGCAATGCGGGGGGGCTTGGCTTTTTCGGCGCGATTGCAAATACTGTTTCAGATCAAGATCAGGTAGAATCAACCCCAATAGTTCCAGGTGATGCTGATGAGAAACGAAGAAAACTTTCAAAGAAACTGATGGACATAACAAATAAGATGGAAGAATTGTCAAATCAGATTTATCATTTACAGCAACGGATTGAGGTTTTGGAAAAGAAAGGTGGAGTTGGGAGTTATTGATTAAATTTATTAACTCTTTTTTCTAGTTTATTTTATGAATAAAAAAAATTTGGTGAAGAAGTCTCGTGCTTATGCATTAAAAAATGCAGTTGCTTATAACGGCAAGGCGCAGCAAGGTTCTGTTCTTTCTGCTTTGTTTAATGAAGGTTTGAAAAAAAATAAAGTTAAAGATTATATTAAAGATATTTCTAAAGTGATTAAAGAAGTGAATTCACTTTCTCATGAAGAGCAGAAAAAAGAATTTGAAAAATTAAAGAAAGATATTTCAAAGAGAAAGGTTAGAGAAGGGTTGCCTGATTTGCCTGATGCTAAGAAAGGAAAGGTTGTGATGAGGATTGCGCCGTCTCCGTCTGGGGCTTTTCATATTGGGCATGCTATGACTGCGTGTATTTCATTTTTATTTGTTCAAAGATATGGGGGCAAGTTTTATGTTAGAATAGAAGATACAAACCCAGATAATATTTACAAGCTAGCTTATAATTTGATAAAGAAAGATTCTGACTGGCTGTTTGATAAGAAAGCTAAAATTATTATTCAATCTGAGAGGATGGAGATTTATTATAAATATGCTGAGAAGCTGATTAAGTTAGGGCATGCTTATGTTTGCACTTGTCCTGGGGATGATTTTAGAAAGTGTGTTAAATTGCAACAAGATTGCCCTTGTAGAAGTTTGAATCCCAAAGAGAATAAAGAAAGATGGGAAATGATGTTTGATGTTAAGTCGTATAAATCTGGTGATGCAGTCCTTAGATTTAAGTCAGATATGACTCATAAGAATCCTGCGATGAGAGATTTTCCATTGGCAAGGATTAATGAGACTCCCCATCCTTTGCAGAAAAAAAAATATAGAGTCTGGCCATTAATGAACTTAGCTGTTCCTGTTGATGATATTGAAATGGGAATGACTCATATTGTTAGAGCAAAAGAACATATAGATGCTGCGAAAAGGCAGAAAATGATTTTTAAAGTTTTGGGAAAGAAATTTCCTTGGACAGGTTTTTTAGGTCGGTGGCATATCAAAGGTTTGAGGTTGTCTGCGAGCGAAATAACAAAAGGGATTAAAGAGGGCAAGTATTCTGGTTGGGGAGATTCTAAATTGCCTACGATTCAGGCGTTGAAGAAAAAATACAAACCGCAAGCGTTTTGGAAGTTTGCAGAGAATATTGGGCTGTCTGAATCAGATAAAATTATAGACAAAAAAGAATTTTTTGAATTGCTAGATGCGCAAGATGAAAAATATTTGAAAGGAGGTATTGAATGATGGGCAATAAAAAAGCTGTTTCAGGAATTATTACTATTTTAATTATTATCGCAATAGTATTAGCAATATCAGGGATTTTTTGGTATGTGATTAATTCTGTTGTTGGCAGTGCAAGAACAGAAATAGAACAAGGTTCTGCTGATTTGTATGGAACATGTTCTGATGGTAAAAGAACAATAGAAGGGGGAACAAATTGTAGTGGGAGTGAAGAAGTAAGAATTGTTGGTGGAGAATACTGTTGTATGCCTGTTTAAATTTTTTTATTTTAGTTTGGTTTGGAAGATCTAGTCTTTCTAGCATTTTTTAATTTTGAAAGATTTTTCTAGAAACTTTTAAATACCTTTATTTTCTAAAAATATTATGACAATTAAAATTAGTCAGTATCGGCATCGGAAAAGATTTTAATAGTCAGACTTCTATAAATAAATACACTATACAGGTGAATAAAAACCAGTATAGAAATTTTGGCGGTTGTAGTATAACGGTTAGTACGTGTGGTTGTGGTCCGCAAAGCGAGGGTTCGATTCCCTCCTTCCGCCCTGAAAAAAGGAGGATGAGATGAAAACTGAAACTATCAAAGGATTTAGAGATTATTCAGGAAAAGACGCCGAAAAAAAAGCAATTATACGAGAAGTAATTAGGCAGGTTTTTGAGAGATATGGTTTTAATCCTGTTGAGACACCTGTAATTGAGAGCGAGGAATTTGTTAAGGGAGACAATGCAGATGACGAGGCTGTGAGGGACATTTATAAGTTGAAAGATAGAGGGAAAAGAAAACTTGCTTTGAGATACGAGTTTACTTTTCAGTTAAAGCGATTGGTGAAAAATAAAAAATTGCCTTACAAGTGTTATCAGATTGGGGAATTATTTCGGGATGAACCAATAAGAGAGGGAAGGAATAGGCAGTTCACACAATGTGATGTTGATATTGTTGGGAGCACGATAAAAGATGAGGCGGAAATTCTTGCAATGACTTCTGAAATTTTTAAATCATTAAAGGTTGATTTTACGATTTTGATTAATAATAGAAAATTACTAAATGAAATTTTAGATGACTTGAAAATCAAAAAAAACAGAGAACAAGTTTTAAGGGAAATTGATAAACTTGATAAACAACCAATGCAAAAAACTCGAGATAATCTTTCTAAACTTGGGGCGGAGAAATTATTAAAAGTTATTAATCGAGGAGAAAAATACTTTGTTAAATTTGATTCTTACAAGGAGATAAAGAGTTTAATTGATTATTGTAAAGTATATGGTATTAAAGTGAAATTCGCACCTTCTCTTGTTAGAGGTTTGGCCTATTATAATGGAAGTGTTTTTGAGGTTTGGTCAAAAAAATTAAAAGTATCAATTTGCGGTGGCGGGAGTTATCTGGTTAATGGAATCCAATCAACAGGAATCTCTTTTGGGCTGACGCCTTTACTTTTAATTGCTAATCTTCTTGTGGATATTGAAAAATATCTAGTTGTTTCATTGGAACAAGATAGACAAGCAATTAAACTTGCCCAAAAATTGAGAAAACAAGGTAAGATTGTTGGGATGTATTATGGTAAGCCCTCAAAAGCAATGGAATATGCAAATAGTTATGGCTTTCAAAAAGTGATTTTTGTTGGCGAGAGAGAAGTTAAGGTTAAAAAATTAAAAATTAAGGTTATGAAGAGTGGAAAAGAATCTATTTTAAAATTTTAATTTCATTTCATCTACAGATTGATTGCTACGAAATCGTTTTCTGCAGATTTTTCCACTAAGAAACAATTAATGCCCTAACAAATTTTTTGGCGAAATGCTTTGACAGAGTCTGGTACTGGGCAACATCAATAAACGAACGCGAATAGGTCAATTTCACTTAACTTCTATGTCCATCTGCCACGAATTCCCCTCTCCACTTATTTTTTTATCTATAATTTTTAATTCTCTAGAAAACAAAGGACAGTTTAGAACAAATGTTTCAAATTCTCCTCCTTCTCCTGCGGGATGGATTTTGTATTTTTTGTGAAGCTCGCGAACATCTTCAAGAAATTTTTTGTTGATTTTTCTACCAAGCCATTTTTTGTCAAGAGGGTAAGCTGCGATTCCTGTAATTATTATTTCAAATTTGTTTTCAATTAATTCTTCGAGATATTCAAATTCGCCTTTGTGCCATAAAGGGTTTAAGCATTTTAAACCTAATTTGTCGCAGATTTTTTGGATTCGCGATTTTTGGTATTCAGAATGCAAAGCACCTGTAACAACACAACTAACATTGTATTTTTCTTTTGCTTTTTTTATAGCCTCTTCTAAATCTTTTAGTTCTTTTTCTTTTTCACCCTTTGTCTTTTGAATAATCAGAGGAATTTCAATGGCTTCTGCTTGTTGTTTTGTTCTTTTAATTGATGGCGTATGAAACATATAGCTTTCTGGATTTTCTGAAAAAACAGAAATTAAGCAGACTAGTTCGTGTCCTTGTTTCTTTGCAAGGTATGCAGAATAGCAAGAATCTTTCCCTCCTGAAAATAGGACTGCACATCTCATATTTAAATAATCAATCAAACATATAAAAAGTTTGTGCGCTGATGCGCAGATTAATTCTCACAATCCTGCTCTGTTCGGATTGTCCATTTATCGCACAGAACGCCTAGGGGGGGCAATATAATCATCACCCAACTAAGTCATCTCTTTCTTCAATTTCTTTTAATCGTTGTTTTTGGTCTTCGTCGAGATTTTCTAATTTTTGCGTGATTTCTTCTTTCAAGTCTACAAAAGGATCTCCCTTATGTTTAAGATAAGTTTTTTTTAGCCAGATATATATTTCACCAAAATGCTCTTCTTGCTCAAGCCAGATTTTTTTTGAATTTTCCAAATGAAGTAAAGGAAAGAAAGTTATTATTTTTTCATTTTTGTCATTATTTACAAAGTGTGTCAGGGCAATTTTTTTTGAAGCCTCATTTTCCTTAAAGTGCTTGAATAAGGTTTCATAGATTTCCTTGATTTTGTCTTTAATGCCGAATTTTCTTTTTGGAAATGCTATGTCTGTCTCTCTTAGGGCGTTTTTGTTAAGAATTTCTTTCTTAATTCTTCGGTTTTCTGTGTTAATTGCTTTGTTTAGTGATGCCATTAATTCATTTAACGTGACTTTTTTATAACGGGGAATTGGACTTCTTGGGATTAGTGCAGGAATTTCTTCTTCAAGTTCAATTCTTTCTAGCACGATTTTCTTTTTTTCTGTTTTGCCAAAGAGAATTTCATCAATGTTTTTTATGTATTTATTTAAGAGAATTTCTGATTTGATTCTTAACAGTAATGCTGCTGCAAGAAGAACTTTGCTTGAAACAAAAAAATCAGCTTCTTCATATTCTTTCATTTTCATGACATACCTGTCTGAGAGGATTGTTATGTTAACATCCCAAGGATCAAGCTGTTCTGTGTTAATTAAATCATAGATGATCTCTTTCCAGCTAATTTCGCGACTAAACAAAATGCTGTGAATTTGTTCCTGGCTTGCTGACTTCTTTGTCACTTCTTTTTTCATTTTAATTGAAGGTTAATGGACTTTAAAAAGACTCATACAATTTTGGTGCTTCTTTTAATCTCCCATCAAAATTTTATTGTTAATACTTTATGGATTTCTGTAGTACCTAAATAAATGAAGTGTATTTTTGTAGTGGTAATCACGATTACTACTTTAAGTGAATACTATCTGTCATTTGTGAAGGGTAACATAACCGAAACATTTAAATAGACACATATGCTCTGTATATTATCACCTCTTTTTTCCCAGGAGAAGGCTTTGAGTCTGCTGTTTTGTTGGCTTGAAGAATTCTCCTAGGGTTTATATTAAAACCCTGGCGAAATTATATCATAATCTTATAAAAAAGAGAAAATTTGAGGGCTTAATAAATTATTCTTATTAGATTAATTTGCCCTATTTATGATAAAGAGAACTTTTTAATTTAAGGATTATTAATAAAAGAATTATTTTTCTTCCTCAGAATTCTTTTTCCCTTCAAATTCACTATAATGACATTTGCCGCAGTAAATTCTGTCTTTTGCAGTCATCAAAAAAATTCCAGGACCACAACGAGGACATGTCTTTGTCCGCGTAGCCTTGTCACCTTCTATTTTGTATTTAGTATATCTCTTACTAGTTGGTTTATTCTTATGCGGTCTCTTTCCCTTTTTCTTTGATTTTTTTTTCTTATCCATTGAAGAACACCTATGGTTTTCTCTCACACTTTCCCTCTCGATGCGATTGGGCAATTTCTTCTAACACCTGATAGAAATCACGTGAAAGGCAATCGTTTAATTGTTTATCTTATTCTCTCCCTCATTCTTTCCTTTATTTTGTGGTTCAGGATTTTTCTCAGCAGTTAATGATTCATCTTCTTGAGTTTCAGGTTCAACGAGTTTTTCTTCAGGTTTTGACTCTTCTACTGAAACAGGTTCTTCTGTTCCTTTAGCAACTGATTCAGCAGGTTTCTCAATTTTAATGTCTTTCTTCTTTTTCAATTCAACTTTATCCAGGTCTTCCTTGGACCTGTAAATGTTTGCAACAATTAGAAAAACTTTTTGCCCAAATTTTCCCTTAATTGTTCTGATTTTTACTGCATCAGGATTTGCAGAAAATTTTTCAGTCATAATTTTTTTAACTTCTTCTCTGCTCGGGACAACTTCTGCATATATCTCTCCTTCAATTTCCCTCCGATTAAAGAGAGGATTTTCTATATCACTAATTATTTTGAAATCCATTTTATTTGAAAAGTTCAGGCGTTTTTAAAAGTTTGTCTTCGCTTTGCTCAGGAATTTATAGCTATTAGCACGAAAAATTTGTTAATTTTATTTTAATCGAAGAGCGATAGCGAACAGTAGGTTTTCTAACGAGTTTTAATGGCAAAATTTCCTTTTTCTTTTAGATTTATTTTTTTGGCAATTTCTGATTTTTCTGGATCAAACACAACAATCCTTCCCTTGAATAAATCAGTAGATTCTTTAGAATCGCATTTTGGGCATTTTTCTTTTCCTTCGTAAATTGTATTGCAAATTTTACATGCTTTTTGTTTTGTCATTTTAGTTTATTCCTTTCTTTTGCTTTCTTTAATCCTTCTTGTAAGGGTAAATCCCCTAAACAATAACCATCAATTGTTTCTCTTTTATTATTTTTAGTAATTACAACGTTCATTCCCACTCTTTCAGTAATTTCTAGAGTATAATCTCTATCTAAAACAACCTTATTGAAACTTCCATCGCATTTCATTTCTTCTTCCCCCCTGTTTTTTTCTTAGTTGTTGCTTTTTTTTCTTCTGCTCTTGTTGCTTTTTTTGCAACTTTTTCTTTTTTTGCTCTGTCTTCAATTACCCAATCAAGTTTTCCTAACCCTGGTTGCCTCATTGTCAAACCTATCTTTGGCTCATCCCCCTTATGACTCAATGCAACAATTCTTGCAAGACATAAATCGCTTAGTTTTAAACTTCTCTTTGAGGATTTACCCAACAGGGAACTTGATTTGCTCAAGCTGACATAATCATCCATTGTCTGAGATATGTGGATCATTCCAGACATCACGCCCAAGTCCATGAATGCACCAAAGTTGATTATCTCCTGAACCTGACCATAAACTAATTCTTGCAATTCTGGTTTCCAAGCAAGCAATTTAAATTTTGAAAGATAGTAAGCCGCTCCGTCGCCAGGAATTATCACTCCTTCTCCAATGTGCATAACCTCTATTACTGCGATTGCCTTCCCAATTTCCTTATCATAATATTTAGAATAAGTTTCTTTGAGCTGATTTTCAACAGCTTCAACAGTAGGCAAGCCAAATAATTTTGGCTCAACTCTAACATAATCTTCAACTTCAGTTAAGTAGAACATTTTATGAAAAAATTAATGAGGAATGGTTTAAAAAGTTTTTGAAGGGAGTGTATTGGCGCTTATGCGCGACTGATAAGAATATTAATGAAGAATCTAAAGCCTGTTGTTGAGAATTAATGATTATTCAAGATTTTCTAATAGTTGCCCAATGTATTAAAAGATCTTTTGTGTTGATTACTTTATACCAAAACGGCTTGGCAGAACCAGTTGTGGAACAATCAAACAACTTCCAATCTCTTCTTGCCACGGATAATTAATTTGTTGTTCTTAATTTTCTTCTTGATTTCCTTGTCAAGTGTTGCAATGATTAATTTTGGATTTTCTTTTGCATACTTGATTATGCGTTTGTCAACATGGCCCTTACCAATATCTATTTTTTTAAATTTGTTTTTTTCCAAAAGTTTGAGAGCCAAGCCAGAGTTTTTGTTTTTAAGGTTCTTAATTTCAGCAATAACCTGTTTTGGGATTAGTATTTGAATTCCCATCAAAGGAATCTCTTCAAAAGAATCTATTTTTTGTTTAACACAAGTTATAATGAAGTTTGTATCAAGGAGTGTTTGTTTCATTATTTTAATAAAGAATTGGGTTATAAAAAGTTAGCTAAACAGGGCTTTATGTAAGATATGAATTATCCTCTGAAATGATTTAGAAGTCTTTTTATTTTTACAGTTATACCCGGCGATAAAAGAGTATAAAAAATTAGTTTATCTCAAAATTTCTCCTGTTAAAGTATTAATAACTGTGCTTGGAAAGTTATTTAAGATGCCTTCGTCGATTATATAGTCGACATTTTTTTTGATTGAATCTGGAAGTTCTGAGACTTTTTTTATTGGCGGCTCACCTGAATAATTTGCAGAAGTTGTCACAAAAGTTGAATTGGCTTCAGAGAGAAGTTGAGCAAACCAATGTGAAGGAATTCTCACTCCAATCAAATTTGTGGAGAGTAGTAACTCCTTTTTAGCAACTGAATTTTTGTTTTTTAATTCAAAAAGGAGAGTATATCTTCCAGGAAGTTTTTGCAGATGTTCCTCGTTAATTGCATTGCAATTTTCATGAACCCATTTTTTTGAGGGCACAATTATTGAAAATGGTTTTTTATCTCTTTTTTTAAGTTGCCTTATTTTTGCGGCAGAAGACGAATTTGTTGCAATGCAGCCTATCCCATAGATTGTATCAGTAGGATAGACAAAAATCTTTCCTGATTTTATTTCATTGATGTAAAATTCCTTGTTTTTCAAGATGTCTGATTTTGTGAGGAATTTCATTAAAGCGAAAAAATATCAACCTTTAAATAATCTTTTTTCTTTTATCTAATCATGCAAGAGGTTGAAAATATCTTAAGAATTTTTGAAGAAGTAAGAGTTGCAATAAATGAAGAAAAGATTTCAAAGTTAAGGCAACTGAGTGACCAAACGAACAACACAGCATCACGGACGCAGGACCCAGATAATATTGCTGTTGCTGTGATTATTTATTCTCTTGGAAAAATTCTGGAAAGAGAGCAGTACAGAAGTTATCAAGGCTGGAAAAAGTTTTACAAGAACATGCTTATTTATATTGATAAAATTATAAATGCCATGAAAAATAATAGAGAGACAGAAGTGAGTGGGACGCTGAAATTAATGAGGGGTGAGATTGAGAATATTTCTGGAAAGCTTAGGGGTTATGCTCGGGATGTTTTTCGAAAGGCGCAGATTAACAAGGCGTCGAAAATTTACGAGCATGGGGTTTCCCTTGAGAAAACTGCAAAATTGCTTGGGATTACAATGTTTGAACTTGCAGGATATGCAGGACAGAAACAGGATAGCTATGAGCCTGAACTACATGAGAAGAGTGTGAAGCAGAGAATTAAATTGGCTATGGAAATGTTTGAATAAGATGAAAGCAATAATATTTGACGCGAGCACGCTGATTAGTTTCGCAACGGCATGCTTGTATGAAGAATTGAGGAAATTGAAAAAGAGTTTTAATGGGTATTTTATTATTACTAATGAAATTAAAAAAGAAATTATTGACAAGCCGATGAGAATTCCACGGTTTCAGCTGGAAGGGATTAAGATTAAGCAACTGCTTGATGAGGGTGTTTTAGAATTGTCAAATGCAATTGGAGTGAAAGATAGTGAGATTGTCGCTGGGACTAAAAAAATTATGGAAATTGCAAACAGCACTTTTTCTGATGATAAAGGGAATCTTAAATTAATCAGTGAGGGCGAGGCGTCGTGTATTGCGTTAAGCAAGATTTTAAATGAAAAGAAAATTCCAAATGTTCTTGCGATTGACGAGAGAATAATGCGTTCTTTGTGCGAGACACCTGATGGTTTAAAGAAACATCTTGGGAAAAAAATGCACACAAAAATTAAAATAAAAAAAGAAAACCTGAATTTTTTTAAGGAATTTAAAATTATTCGTTCGATTGAACTTGCTTATGTTGCATACAAGAAGGGTTTTGTCAAAGTAAAAGGCAAATCTGTACTTGGCTCGTTGATAAATGCATTGAGATTTAAAGGTGCTTCTGCCTCTAATGAAGAAATCGATGAGATAAAAAGGATGGGTTAAACAGCTTTAAAAATTAAAGATTATCAGAATGAAGACATTTCAATTTCTCAAGTAAAACAGTTAAATAGATACTTAGAAGATTATGAATGTGATCTAGGATTTTTAATCTGTCATAAAAAAAAACCAGGAAAAGATAAACTTTTAATAGGTAAAAATAAGATATATGTATTGGAAGATGGAAAGTTAGAAAAAATTCCAAAATTAGTTTACGGGTTAGTGGCGAAATGATATCGTGTCGGTCTCCAGAACCGAAGTTGGGGGTTTGATTCCCTCCTAGCCCATTTTTGAAGATGAATATCAAACAAATAAAATCTGTAATGAAAAAATATGGGAAAATCCTGCAAGGATTTTCTGTTTAAGCCCTGTTAAGTCTTCCGAACAAAATCTTTGATTTTGTGAGAGTGCAACGTGGCAAGAAAAATTTTTGATTTTTCGCAGAGTTGAG
>NZBV01000028.1 GCA_002686355.1 Candidatus Pacearchaeota archaeon
TTGTTAAAGCGGCAAATCGTATTCCGACAGGCAGATTGATTAATGCAGAAATCAGAGCCATATGTTCCTTCCCGTCTCCAGAAGCAATTGAAAGTGCGACTTCTGTTCCATCAATCTTTCCTTTTAATTTTTGCTTAAATTCTTCACGAAGCTCCTTGATTCTTTTGCTTAAGTCAACTTGAATGAATTCAAATTCTTTCTCATGCGAAAATTTTTTTGCAAAGTCCCCTCCCAAGAGGATAATCTTGTCCCACTCTCCGTGTTTCATTAAACCAGAAACCTGGGCCCATGTTCCCTGCCCAGAAGACAATAATGCTATGAGTTCCATTTCAAAAGAATTATTTGAGAATATTTAAGGATTATTGTGATAATTGTGAACCAAATAATTTATAAACCCCAACCGATTCAGAATCTCAACCATTAACTACATCGGGACAAGATAAATTCTATGCTTGTTGCGCATTATGTAGGAGGTTATTAAGATGACTAAACTGAAAAAAGATCTAGAGAATGCTTTAGTTGAATTACGAAAGGGAAAAGAAAGAAAGTTTGACCAGACAGTTGATTTAATTATTAATTTGCAAAAGTTCGATGTGAAAAAGAGTTCAATTAATCTTTTTGTTTCTGTTCCTCATAAAATCAAAGACAAGAAAGTTTGCGGTTTTCTTGAGTCAAAAAACCAAGATATTAAGACAATAACACCAGAGGAATTTAAAAAATATTCTGATAAAAAAGAATTAAAAAAACTTGTTAAAAACTTTGATTTCTTTATTGCGCAAGGAAGTGTTATGCCAAAGGTCGCGACTTTTTTTGGGAGAGTCCTTGGACCTGCCGGAAAGATGCCTTCTCCTCAATTAGGAATAATTCTAAATGCTGATGAAAAAACAATCAATGAACTGAAGCAAAAGGTTAACAATAGTGTTAAGATTCGAGCAAAGGAGGCTAGTATTAAACTTGCTATTGGAAAACAGGGTATGAACGATGAAGAATTAATTGAAAATATCATAATGATTTATAATGCGATTCTGAAAGAGCTACCGAGAGAAAAAGAGAATGTTAAAAACATTGAATTGAAATTCACAATGACTAAACCTGTTAAAATAAATGTAAGATGACACCAAAAAAACAAGTCCCAAAATATAAAATAGAAGCAGTAAACGAGTTTGCAGATTTAATTAAAAACAAAAAGACAATCTTAATAGCCTCGATAAAGAACATTCCTGGTTCACAGTTTCAGGAAATTTCTAAAAAATTGAGAGGAAAGGCGATTATTAAAGTTCCTAAAAAAAATTTGATAAATAGAGCGATTGAATCCTCTGATAAGGGGGGAGTTAAAAAGTTAGGGAGTAAAATTGATGAAAGTTTTGCTATTTTATTTTCTGATTTAGATTCTTATGAACTTGCAGGAGAACTTTTAAGAAACACGAGTCCTGCAAAAGCAAAATCAGGACAAGAAGCCCCGGAGGATATTGAGATAGAATCTGGTCCAACTGAGCTGGTTCCAGGTCCTGCGATTTCAGAGCTTGGTGCACTGGGAATTCAAATCCAAATTGAGAAAGGAAAGATACATATTAAGCAATCAAAAATAATTGCGAAAAAAGGAGAGAAGATTTCACAAGGTGCTGCTAATCTAATGAGCAAGTTAGATGTTAAACCATTTAAGATTGGGTTTATACCAATTTGTGCTCTTGATACCCAAGAAAATAAATATTATGAAAACATTAATATAGATAGTGAAAAAGCTGTTACTGACTTGAAAGAAGCCCATTCAAAGGCATTGCCATTTGCAGTTGCTATTGGTTATGCAACAGAAGATACAATTAAGTTCTTACTTGCCAAGGCTGTTGCACATGAAAAGGCACTTGAAAAGTTTGCTGAAGCTAATGCTCCAATAGAAGAAGGGACTAACAAGAAAGAAACACAAAATAGCGGAGATGAACAATCTAAACAAAAGATTCCAGATGAATCATTAACAACAAACGAAAATCCTGAGCCACAAAGTAGGGAAGCAAATTCTCAATCAGATAAATCTGATGAAGGAGAAAAAAATTAAATGGAATACACATATTGCGCGTTGTTGTTGCATAAAGCAGGCAAGGACGTGAATGAAGAAAATTTGAAGAAAGTTGTTGTAGCTGCTGGTGTTGAAGCTGATGACTCAAAGATAAAGTCATTGGTTGCTAGCTTGAAAGGCGTGGACATTGACAAGGAGCTTGAAAGTGCGAGTTTGGTTGCTACTGCTCCTGCTAAAGGTGCTCCTGCTGAAGATGTAGCTGAAGAAAAGAAACCCGAAAAGCCAAAAGAAGAAAAGAAAGAAGCTGCAGCAGAAGGTCTGTCTGCTTTATTTGGATAATTTTTAATTTAAATAAGACAGGCCTAACTTTTTCTAGAGATAACTAGAGTGCAATAATCTTCTTAAAACCATTAGACAGTCCTTCTAAGATAACTTAATAAAATTCGATTTCTAATACTTTATATGCCCCAGTAGCTCAGTGGCAGAGCACCACTCTCGTAAAGTGGGGGTCGCAGGTTCAAATCCTGTCTGGGGCTTGCAGATAACCCGCTAGTTTTCTGCGACTTTCTTCTAATCGTTGAACGGCGATTTCCAGATGCACTCGATTAAATCACATAGAGTGCACAAAAATTTATAATGATTAACAATTCTCATTAAACATGGAATGGTCATTGTATCAAAATGGGAAATTTCTTGAACCATTAAAATTTTCAAATGGCAAGACGCAAGAAGATGTTGTAACTGAGATTCTTAAAGCAATTCAACAGGGAAATAAAATTATTTTCATAAAAGGAATCTGCGGAACAGGAAAAAGTGCGATTGCCCTTCATCTTGCAAAAAAACTTGGAAAGACATCTGTTGTTGTGCCTATAAAAAATCTACAAGAGCAGTATAAAGAAGATTATGAAAAAAATAAATATGTCTTAAAAAACAATGGAGAGAAATTAAAGATAAGTGTAATCACCGGAAGGAAGAATCACAAATGTAAATTCCTCGAGGATAATCAAAAAGCAATTCCAAGAATAAAAAAAGAAATCAATTCTAAGCTTTATGATATCTTTGAAGGAGTCAAAAAAGAAAAGGTTGAAGATTTTTCATCAGACAACTTAGAACTTCCCTGCAAGATTGAGATAAAAGAAAAAAATTGGAAAAAAATAAAAGAATATCTAAAGGAGAATAAAGAAGTTAATTATAGAAATTTCCTTGATATAAAAGATGTGAAAAGGGTCTCTGTTGCAGGAGTCTGTCCTTATTGGTGCCCTGCCCTTCTTGATAGATATGAACTTGGAGGAAAAAGTTTTATTAATGCTATAAAGAAGAAATATGCTGGATTAGATAATACTAATTTTATTTTTTATCAGAGGACCCCAGGATGCTCATTTTACGAACAATTCAATTCATTTGTAAACTCTGAGGTTCTTGTTTTTAATTCAATGAAATATATTCTTGAATCATTATTAAACAGGAAACCTCTAACCGAAGTTGAAATCATTGATGAGTGTGATGAGTTCTTAGATAGTTTTGCAAATCAGAGGAGCATAAATCTTGACATGCTTCAGAGATCTCTTTTATACATCCATACAAAAGATGAAAATTTGTCAAGGATTATCAAGGAATTAAACGATATAATAGTTCAAATAAAAAATAATGGAAGAATTAATGATGCGATCCTATCAGAAAAGATAATTCCCTTGAAGGAAACAGGAATTTATGATTTATTAAAAATAGTTCTCATGAATTCGGAAGCGTTTTGGGAAGTAGATGATGAGAGTTATTTTTCAAAAGTTGAGGAAACTGCAGAAATGTTTAAGGATTTTTTAGAGGAAAGTTATGTGGTCCTGAATAAAAGGGATGAAAATCTGATTGCAGGTATTGTTACTATTAATCTATCTAAGAAGTTCAAAGAGATGGTTGATAAGAACAAAATAATTGTTCTGATGTCTGGTACACTTCATTCTGAAAAAGTTCTAAGGGACATATTTGGTCTTGAAAAATTTAAGATTATCGAAGCTGAAACAAGGCAACAGGGAAAGATTGAAATTAAAAAGACAGGTCTTGAAAAAGACTGCAGATATTCTAATTTTTCCAATGGTAAATTTGAACGTGAAGATTACCTGAAAGCTCTGGATAAGTGTATTGAAATCTCTGAGGAACCTACCTTGGTTCATGTGAATGCTTTTTTGGATTTGCCATCTAAAGAAGAAGTAAAAAAATTAGAATTAAATAATTTGATTAGCAGTGAGAAATTAAAAAACCTTCAGGAACAGGATAAAACAGGGAAACTTGTTGAAGATTTTAAAAAAGGCAAAACAAAAGTTCTTTTCTCTACCAGAAGCGGAAGAGGTATTGATTTTCCAGGAGAGCAATGTAATAGTATCGTGTTTACAAAATATCCGAATCCGAATGTTAAAGATACATTTTGGAAAATTTTGCACGAAAAACAACCGCTTTATTATTGGGAGTTTTACAAAGACAAAGCGAGGCGAGAGTTTTGGCAAAAGATTTATCGGGGTCTGAGATTCAAGAAGGACCATATTTATCTGCTAAGTCCTGATTACAGGGTTTTGGAAGTTATTGGAAAAAATTAAACGCCGTCGCCAGGAATCGAACCTGGATGTCCGAAAGGACCCTGGGCCCGTGGTGAATTGAAAACCCCATTCGACACGAGTGGGAAGTTTATGACTTCACTCTCAAACCAGGTGCACTAACCATTATGCGACGACGGCTTTATACTAGAATCAAACAAGAAGTTTTAAAGGTTTTTGATTGGCCAAAATTCTGTGCCACCAGGGTTTTTTCAAAACAATTGGTTTGTTCTTCTCATTAATTATTTCATGCTTTATTTTTGGTTTTTCTTTAGCAAGCAGGGCTTTTTTAGCAAGTTCTTCATTCACTTTCTTTATTGCCTGTTCAATTCTGATCTTTGGATAATCTTGTTAAAACAAGGCCATACGAAGAGAATCAAGAGCATAACCCTTTGCAAGATTTTTCTTTAAATGCCTCCCAAGTTCATTTTTACAA
The DNA here is from genome assembly GCA_002686355.1 of Candidatus Pacearchaeota archaeon. GTDB lineage: Archaea > Nanobdellota > Nanobdellia > Pacearchaeales > GW2011-AR1 > ARS1301. The sequence continues at coordinate 5,036 of NZBV01000028.1, forward strand.
CTCTGAGACATAGCCAACAAAGAAAACTTGGGTTTAAAAAATAGTGTAATTATTTTATCTTTAAAGGTTTTAATTTATTATATTGAATTATTGCCTGTTTAAGGCGGTTTTTTGATTCTGCATAAATTGTTATTATTCGATTTCCTTTGTTTAATTTTTCTCCTGTTTTAGCATGAAGAAAAAGACCTGCAAATTTGTCTGCAGGACAACCAGCGGTCCTTGCAAGAGAATTTATTTTTTTAATGTCGATTTCAATAACTTTGCCAGATTTCTTTACTATCACATTTTTTTGGAATTTTCCAAGGACAATCTCATTAAGTTTTCCTCCTTGGGCTTTTATTATCTGTTTGAATTTTTCAAAAGCTTTGCCAGAACTAAGAATTTCTTCGGCTAATTTTCTTCCCCTGCCTTTTTTCGCTTTGCCTGCTAATTCTAAAAGCTCTCCTGCTAAAAGAAGGGACTTTTTTTCTAAATCCTGTGGACCTTCTAATTTAGGATCAAGAATATTAATCACATCTATTAATTCTAAAGCAGGACCAACTCCTTTCCCCATTGGCTCCTTTGCCTCTGTTAAAACCACTTTTAATTTTTTTCTGAAATGCTTTCCAAGATATTCAAATTTTTTCTTTAAGTCCAATGCTTTTGCTTTTTCAACTTTGGCGTGCTTCCCATAAGGGATATCAATTATTATATATCTGCTTCCTGCTGCTAATTTTTTTGACATAATTGACGCGAGCAATTGTGCCTCTGGATCGATTTTCAGCATTTTTTCAACTTTTATTATTTTTGAATCAGCAGGCACTATCCCCAAAGAGCCTCCCCAAACCAAACAGGCATTAGTCTTTCTTACAATTTTTTTCAGTTCAGGGATTGAAAATTCTATTCTTGCAATTGTCTCGATTACATCTGCAGTTCCTGCTGAAGTTGTAATTGCTCTTGAAGAAGACTTGGGCATTATCAAACCTGCTGCAGCACATATCGGCACAATGATTGGGGTGGTTCGATTTCCAGCAACACCACCAATAGAGTGTTTATCTGCAATATTTTTGCTTTTCAGATTTAATTTATTCCCATGTTTTACAATTGAGTTAATAAGATAGATTGTTTCTTTCATGCTCATCCCATGTTTATACATTGATGAAACAAATAATGCAATTTCTGATTCTGAAAGAGAATTATCCACGACATCCTGGATAATCCTTGATATTTCTGATTCTGATAATTTTTTGTTATTCAATTTTTTCTTTATGAATATCAGGCTATCTGAAGCAGAAGCAATATTTATTTCAACCTTCTGTCCGACTCTTAAACCAAGTCGTTTTTTTAGTTCTGATGACACTGCTATTTCTCCTGTTTTTATAACCTTGTTTCCGATAATGTCCACCACAGTTGAAACTTCTTCTAATTTCTTTGAAAGAGTTTTTATAGAAATTCTATCATTCGCATGCACTCCGATTTTAGCAGCAGTTTTGCTGTGCAGCATTGCAACAGGAACTCCTGCAGACCACTTTAGAAATCTTATTCTTAATTCCATCTTTTAAATTCTTAAAATAAAAAAGAAATTTTATTTTTATATCTATCTACTTTGCCTTCTGAATAAAGAACCCTGGAACAGACTTGTTTCTATAAATTTCCAAGAGAATGAACAAATAAGCGAGAATCAAAGGCCCTAAAATAAAACCAAGAATTCCGAACAAGAAAAGACCCCCTATCATCCCAATAAGAACTAGAGCGGGGTGCATTCTTGACCTCTTTGATACAATTATTGGCCTTAAGAAATTATCTACTACATTGGAACTGACACCAAAGAAAGAAAGTGCAACTGCAGAAAAAGTACTTCCACCAATTAGGAGATATATTGCCGCAGGGACCCAGACAATCGTTGTTCCGATGATTGGAAAGATTCCTGCAAGACAGGCAAGAAATGTTAAAAAGAGAGCATTAGGAACCCCAAGTGCAAAAAAACCAATCCCAACAATCATCCCTTGAAGTAGCCCTATAATAATCTGGCCATACATGACAGAATAGGTTATTTCTTTTGATGACTCAAATATTTGCTTTTCAGTCTTTTCTGCAAAAGGCAAAATACTTTTTATATATGCGACAAAAATATCCTTATCTCTTAACAAAAAGAAAAAAGTAAAGAAAACAACAAGAAATTGCAGGAATAGCGTAGGAAAATTAAGTATTAAATCGGCGAGGGAATTTGTCAAGGTGTTGGTCATTTTTGTAACAAAAGAATAAAGTATTGAACCGATTTCTGCTGCTGTTTGTTCTGATGCAAAGAGAGAAGGGAAAACTTTCTGAAGGGGGGCCACAAAATCAACCTGCTGGGATGCTTGGAATATCTTGAATGACTGCTGAATTATTATCGGCATCAAAAACCAAAGTGGTAAAAGAATAATCAAAATTAATCCTATGCAGATTATGAGTGCTGAAAGGTTTTTGTGTTTTATTTTTTTATAAAGAAGATCATAAACAGGAGAGAACATAGATGAGAGGATAAAGCCCATTACTATTGGAAGAAGAATCGGTTTTAACAAAAAGAAAGCCAAGACTATCAAAAGCAGTAAGACTCCTACAGTCATGAGTTTTCTAAAATAAATTTCATCCATGTTATTTAGATAAAACAGTTCAAATTTATAAAGGTTTGGAGTTGGAAAATTTTAAAAACAGAATTGAGTTCTGATAGTTATGAATTTTATAAAAAAGATTTTTGAAGGGGAGAGTGATGCGGATATCCATCAGCAGTTTATTAGATTTGGTAAGGGAAATTACAAAGGAAGATTTCTTCTGAACTTATGGAAAACAAAGAAAATTAAAGTTAAAACAAGTTTTGAATTTGCTAATGATTTAATCAGGTTGTGTTCTGGATTTGGAGATTGTAAAGCTTCAGGAATAATTCTAAGTAAGAAAGATGTTTCAGATACGATGTCAAGAAATAATATAAAAGGTAACTCTGAAACAAAAAAGGGAGGTTTATACTATCAAAGTAATATTCCTAGTCAGAAATTAGAAAAAGAACAATTAATTGAATTAAAAAAAGAATCTTATTTTGTTTTGTTAGACCTAGAGGGAGATAGTTTTAAATTAAAAATAAAGAAAAAACTTCCAAAACCAGGTAAAAGTGAAGGAAAGATAGATGATAAATTTTGTGTGCTAGAGATAGAGAATAAATTCTATCCTGAAATTAAGGAAGATCTTTTTTGGGATATGCCTGAATCCAAAAAGATTAACATAAAACATGAAGTCATTATTGATGAAATTTTAATACCTGAAGGAGAAAAAGATTTTGCCAAAATTAGAGAAATGGCTAAACGAAAAGGGAAAATAATAAGAGAGGCTGAAATTGATGGAAAAAAGATTATAAGAGATGTAGAGTTTGAAGTTTGAAAAACTCTTCCAAACCTTTAAAAAGCTTCATTTTCTTGAAATTATATCCAGGGTAGATATTAAAATGATAATATCCGTATTATTAAGAAATGCCAACAAGAAAATCACCGAGAAAAGGGAGTTTACAGTTTTGGCCAAGGAAAAGAGCCAGGAAATTTTTACCTAGAGTTAATTGGAATGCTATTTCTACGGGTAAAAATCTTAAGGGATTTATATGCTACAAGGTCGGGATGGTCTCTGTTTCCATTAAAGACAATACCCCTGATTCTATGACAAAAGGCAGGGAAAAAATAATTCCTGCAACAATTCTTGAGTGTCCTACGATGAAGATTCTTTCTGTTCGATTTTATAAAAATTCAAAAGTGACTAAAGAAGTTCTTGCGGAAAATCTGGACAAAGAGTTAAAACGAAAGATTAAGGTTCCTAGAACTAAAAAGAAGTTTAAAGACGTAAAAACTGAGGACTATGATGATGTCAAAGTAATCTGTTATTCTGTTGTCAAAACTACTGGGATTAAGAAAAAGCCTGATTTAAATGAAATTGGGCTTGTTGGAAGTCTTGAAGAAAAAATGAAATTCACCAAAGAGCATCTAAATAAAGAAATCCCTATTGAAGAATTTTTTGAAAATGGGCAATTAGTTGATTTGCGCGGTTTGACAAAAGGGAAGGGTTTCCAGGGTCCTGTAAAAAGGTTCGGAATTACGCTACGTGCCCATAAATCTGAAAAAGGTGTGAGAAAAGTTGGGAGCATTGGCCCATGGCATCCTGCACGAGTTACATTTCGTGTTCCAATGGCAGGACAACTTGGAATGTTCACACGGGTTACTTATAATAATAAAATTCTAGATTTAGGGAAATCAAATGGCAAATTCAAAAACATAAAAAATTATGGTGACATCAAAACAGATTATATGATTATTAATGGTTCTGTGCAAGGTCCTGCAAAAAGACAACTTCTGATTACTGCTCCATTGAGAGAAACTAAAAAACAAGCTAAGAAAAATTATGAGTTAATTGAGGTATTGAAATGAAAGCGAAAATCCTGACAATTGATGGAAAGAGTAAAGGAGAAATTAATTTGCCTAAAAGTTTTTCTGCACCTGTGCGCGAGGATGTTGTTCAAAAAGTTTTGGAAATTAAGAAAACAAAACAGCCGTATGGCCCAAATTCGCGGGCGGGAAATTATTCTGCAAGCGGGAAGATTGTTCACAGACGCCATGTCTGGAAGTCGCAATATGGTCGGGGGATGTCAAGAATTCCGCGGAAAATCTTTTCACGAAAAGGTTCGCAGTTCACTTGGGAGGGTGCAACAATCCCTAGCACGAGAGGTGGCCGAAGAGCTCATCCTCCAAAACCTGGTTCTATGGTTAATACTAGAAAAGTGAATAAGAAAGAATGTGAAATTGCATTTGAATCTGCGTTGAGTGCAACTGCTGATAAAAAATTTGTTGAGAGAAAGTATGCCGGAATTAAAAAACTGGATAAAGAAGTTCCTTTTGTAGTTGATTCAAAAATTGCTTCACTAAAAACAAAAGAATTCTTGAAAAACCTGGGGAAAATTCTTGGTGAAAAGCTGTCTGAGATTGCAATTAAGAAAAAATCAATCCGTGCTGGAATTGGAAAACTGCGCGGAAGAAAGTACAAAAAAAGCGCAGGAACACTTTTGGTTGTTGGTGAAAATGAAAAAATCAAGATAGGAAAGTTCGATGTTGTAAATGTAAAAAACTTAGGAGTTAATGATCTAGCAAAAGGGGGCTTAGGAAGATTAACAATTTACACAGAAGAAGCAATTAAATTTTTGGGGGGCAAAAAATGAGTCTGGAAGGAAAAAGAGATAAAAGAACTGTTGATTGGGAGGCTTTAACAGAGAAGGATTATCTTGCTAGAGAGGAGGATATTGAAGGATTATTACCGATAGTGATTGATTTGGAAACGAGTGGATTAGATTTAGTTAAATCTGGAATTTGGCAAATTGGAGCAATTGATTTAAATACAATGGAAGAATTTTTTGATGAAGCACGAATTGATGAAGAAGATGAAGTTTCTAATGGGGCATTAAAAGTTATTGGGAAAGCAGAGGAATATTTGAGGGATAAAGATAAACAATCTCAAAAAGAATTAATTGGAAAATTCATGAATTGGGTTGAAAAAAGAAAAATAAAAAATTTTATTTGCCACCATCCTCATTGGGATGTAAGTTGGATAATGATTAGATTAAAAAAATATAATTTAGATAAAAAATTTCATCACAGATCATTTGATACCCACACAATAGCTCAAACAAAATTTTATGAAGTGAATAATAAATTTTTAATTGAAGAGGGCCGGAGTAATATGGGTTTGGGGGAAGTTCTAGAATTTTGCGGAATTCCTGAAGAAAGAATAAAAGTAAAAGAAGGGGAAATCATAAAAGAAGGCAAACCGCACAACGCACTTGAAGACGCTAAACTTACAGCAGAATGCTTCAACAGATTGATGTTCGGAAAAAATCTTTTTCCTAAATTTAATAAATTTGAAGTCCCGGAGACATTGAGGAAATGAAAGCAAATATAAAATTTTCATTTATTCGCCAACAGGAGGTTGCCAAATGAAGCCACAAACAACTGAAAAAGCAATCATGATGATTGAAAGAGAGAATATTTTAACTTTTGAGTTTGACAAGAGGAAGACAAAAGAGCAAATTAAAAAAGAAATTGAAGAAATTTTAGAAGTCAAAGTTGAGAAGATTAGAACTTTGATTAGAGATAATAAAAAATATGCTTATGTTAAATTAAAAAAAGACTTCCTTGCTATTGACTTGGCGACGAAGTTGGGAATGATGTAATGGGAAAAAGGATAATAACACAAAGACGAGGAAGAGGAACACACACTTACAAAGTTCGGAGAAAGGCATTTAAGTATAAGATTAAATATCCTAAAAAATTAGAAGGTGAGGGAATTGTTTTGAAACTGATGAATTCTTCTGGTCATAGTGCGCCAATTGCGAAAATAAAAGCGGGTGAAAAAATATTTTATATTCCTGCGTCTAGAGGGATGGTCGAAGGTCAGAAAATTAATTTTGATGATAAAAAAACAAAAGATGGAGACATCAGGAAGTTGAAAAATTTTGAGATTAAAACAAAGATTTATTGCATTGAATCAAAGCCAGGTGATGGAGGGAAATTTATAAAGGCAGGTGGAAATTCTGCAATAGTAAGCAGAATTACCGGTGATAAGGTTGTTGTCCTAATGCCATCAAAAAAAGAGAAGAAATTTAACCCAGAGTGTCGGGCAATTATTGGACAGATTGCAGGAGACCAGCGACTGAATAAGCCAGTTATCAAGGCAGGGAAGAAACATTATATTAAAAAATCAAAAAGTAAATTATGGCCTCGGACATCTGCAGTTAAGATGAATGCGATTGACCATCCGTTTGGGTCTGGTCGTGGTAAGAATCCAAAGAGCAAAATTGCAAAGAGAAATGCCCCGCCAGGACGAAAAGTCGGGCTGCTAAGACCGCGAAGGACAGGCAAAAGGAAATAAAATGGAAATACAAAAAAAACAATTCACATACCGAGGGAAAACACTTGGAGAACTAAAAAAGCTGGATGTTCGTGAGTTTGCGAATCTTGTGAGAGCGAGACAGAAAAGAAATATCCTCAGGAATTTCCAGGTGCTTGAGGAATTCATCAACCGGTCAAAAATTAAGTTAAAGAAAAACAAACCAATAAGAACCCATCAGCGAGACCTTGTTATTGTTCCTGAAATGGTGGGCTGGAAAATATTTGTATATAACGGAAACAAGTTCATATCTATCCAAATAATTGAAGAAATGCTTGGGCATGTTCTTGGAGAATTTGCACCAACCCGTGGAAGAGTCAAGCACAGCAAGGCAGGAGTTGGAGCAACCAAGGGAACTAAACATAAAAGTAAGAAATAATGACAAACACAGAAAAACCAACAACAATAGCACAAAAGAAACAAGAAGGGATAGTTGAAACTAATAAGCAAGTTAAACCGCAAGCCACCCCTCCAATCTCTAAGAAGATAGCTGATACTAAAGCCTTAGATAAGGAAGCGACTAATAAGAAAATTCAAACTGATAAACAGCAACAACAGATTGAAGATAAATCATTAACTCCTTCTGAAAAATCTGCGAGTGTTAATGAGTCAAAAGTTAAATCAAAATCAGGAGAAAAGAAAGAACCTAAAAAACCTGTTCAGACAAAGCCAAAAACAAAAAAATATGATTCAATTGTCAATGGTCTTGGTTTGCCCATTTCAACAAAAAAAGCAGCTGCAATTTGCAGATCTATCGAGAGGAAAAAAATTGAAGATGCTATTGCGGACTTAGAGAAAGTTATTGCGCTAAAAAAAGTAGTTGCAATGCGGGGGGAGGTTCCTCATAAGAAAGGCAAAGGAATCATGTCTGGGGGCTATCCAAAAAAAACAGCTGAATATTTTCTAAGGCTTCTTAAAAATCTACAGGCAAATTCAGATGTCAATGAACTTGACGAACCGATTATTGTTGAGGCAGTTGCAAATATTGCCCCAAGACCTTTTGGAAGATTTGGGAGAATCAAGAGAAAAAGAACTCATGTCAAGATAAGAGCTATAGAAAAAAAGATGCTCAAAAAGAAAAATAAACGAAAAAAGAATAACCAACGAGGGAAGAGATAATGGAAGAAAAAAAATTAGTTGCATTCAAGAAAGAAGAATTTGAGGTCAGGGAATATATTAGATCAAATTTGGGAAAAGGGAAAGTAAGCAGAGTTAGAATAGAATATACCCCAATAGGTGAGAAGATAATTATTGCAACTTCCAAGCCTGGATTGGTTATAGGAAGAAAAGGAGAAAAAATAGAAAAGCTCACAAAAGTACTGAAAAACCGCTTCAAACTCGAGAATCCGAAAATAGAAATTGAAGAAATAAACAAACCAGAATTAGATGCTCAAATTGTTGCAGATGAAATTGCACTTTCGCTGGAAAGGTTCGGACCATTAAAATTTAAAGTTATTGCTTATCGGATGTTACAGAGAATCATAAATGCCGGAGCTCGGGGAGCAGAAATCAGGCTGAATGGAAAACTTCCCGGCAAAAGAGCAAGACCATGGAGATTTGCGCAAGGTTATTTGAAAAAAACAGGAGATCCTTCAAGACTGGTTGACAGGGCAAAAGCAAGAGCAGAAACAAAACCAGGGACAGTAGGAGTCAAGGTTGCTATCTTATCCCCGGATGTTTTTCTAAAAGATAGCATTGAAATAAATGAAGAAGTTCTTGCAAGATTAAAAGAGCCGTTAATTAAAGAGAAAAAGACAACTAAAAAGAAAATTAGGAGGGAAGAGAAATGAAATACAAAGATATTCAAAAACTAAGTGAAAAAGACAGAGAAAAGAAACTAAAAGAATTAAAAATGGAATTAATTAAGTCAAAAACAGGTACTGAGAAGCAGGGAGGTTCGAAGACGAGGAATATAAGAAAAATTATTGCGCGGATTCACACATTCAACAACCAAAATAAACTGGAAGTTGAAAAGAAATAAATATGGAAATATGCCCAAAGTGTGGCCTGCCAGAGCAGGCATGTGTGTGTGAACAGATTGCGAAAAGTTCACAAAGAATACAGATAACAACAGACAGAAAACGGTATGGAAAAATCGTTACTGTTGTTACAGGATTCGACAGGGGCGTTGATGTAAAGAAAATCGCAAAGACGTTGAAAAACGAACTCGCTTGCGGTGGAACTTACAAAGACAACGTGATTGAATTACAAGGAGACCACACAAAGAGAATAAAATCTCTTTTGGTCAAACTTGGGTTTGAAGAAGAATCCATCAGTGAATAAACCAGCAGATACGCGCACGAGAAGGAGTGAAAATGAAAGAAGAAAAAGCGAATAGAGAGAAGAAAACAGGAAAGAAAAAA
>NZBV01000029.1 GCA_002686355.1 Candidatus Pacearchaeota archaeon
TTATGTTTTTATTGGGGGTTAGCAGGATTATTCCCTGATTTTAACATTGCTGTTTATTATCTCCTAAATTTTTTGGTTTTGCCATAGAAGAAGTTCATAGAACATTTTACATAATTTATCTGTTTCTATCCTCCATTCTATTAGCAATATTATCCCCCGAATTTAAACATAAACATCTTGGAGACCGGCATCTTAAATTGAGAAGTATGTTTTAAGTAATTATAGAGATATTAATTTTTCTGAAATTGAAAACTCTCTAACTTATCAGGAAATCAAAAACTTAGTGGTTTGTTAGGATGTAGTGATTTTTCTATCAGCCAGCCTTGTTTAATGTTCGGGAGCAATCAAGACCAAACAAGTTGGGCTAGCATTAACTCCTCTTTTTCTTGCCGCCAAAGTCCTTTAAATGCCCTACCACTGCCTTGACCCCTCGAACATTTAACATAAAATCATCCCAGTTGGTCAAGCTTTTTTTTGTTCTTTGATAAACATATGAAGGTGTCATAAAGATAGTATAAATCTTACTGCAGACAGAAGCAACACTTTTTGGGTCGTTATCTGCTGTTTTCAAAACTGGTTCTTTCATATCATACTTTTCATAATCAAAAGAGTCAAACAAAAACCAGTTGTTCTTCTTCGCCTCTTTCCATAATTTTGTTCCTGGATAAGGAATTAAGATAGTGGCTTGCAAAACTCCTGCCTTTCCAGATTGCATAAGACTTTTAGCAAGCTCAAAGGTTTTCATTGCATCTTCTTTGGTTTCCCAGGGATATCCAACAATCATTGTTAGATGAACTGTAAGCCCCGCTTTTGTTGCCATTCTGCAGCCTTTTTCGATATCTTCGACTTTTACACCTTTGTCCAATTTGTCGAGGGTAAATTGATTGCCAGACTCCAGACCAAATTTGAGCAATCTGAATCCTGCCTTCTTCATCAAATGGTAATCCTCTTGTTTTAAAACTCCAAACCTCATGTTGCAAGAATATCTTATCTTTTTATTATAACCTCTTTCAATTAAACCCTCGCATAAATCTCTCAGCCATTCTCCAGTCATTAATGTCCCGGAATCATCAAAAATTTCTCTTGCCCCATATTTTTCAATCAACTTTCCAATTTCATCTAAAACATTTTCAACACTTCTGACTCTGAATCTTGGGTACATCCTTGGCCATGCACAAAATTTGCATCTGCCCCACCAGCAATCTCTTCCACTCATAATATAGAAATATGGTTTGCGACTGATGTTGTATTCCTCTTGATAATTTTTCCACTTTGTTAATTCCCTATCAATAAAAGGAGCTTCATCGAGATTATGGCTTAATTTGAATTCCCCATTATTTCTTATTAACCTGCCTTTTCGATAATAAATTCCTTTTGGAGGCCGCTCATTTTCGATTATTGAATCTGTAAGTTCTTTGAGAAGAAAATCATAATCTCCTCCTGTCAAAACATAATCTGTTCTTGAATTTTCCATTGTCTCTTCTGGAAAAGACGTGACATGATCCCCCATAATAGCAATTTTCATTTTTGGAAACTTTTCTTTTAACCTGTCGATTATTTTCCAATGCTGTTTTATCACAGGCGTTTTTGTTTCAAATGCAAATAAATCTGGCTTTTCCTCTTTAATAATCTCTATAAATTTTTCCCAATTAATCCCCTCAGCAATACAATCCATCCAGATAATCTCATGTCCTGCATCTTTTAACATTGTCGCGGCAGTAGCAGGGACAATGGGATAAATCAAACAAGGATTGCTAAACCACTGGAACTGCCTGTTCTGTCCTAAAGTCGCTGTTCCTTTTTCAGATTCTGTCGGAGGATATCCAATCAAAATTTTCATGAGAATCCTTAATTAAGGAGAATTATAAATGTTTTTATCTCTCACTGGATATGTTCAGTTTCTGTTTCTTTAATAAACCATACAATGAACCAATCCCATGCACAAAAGGTGTTACTGCTGAAGTTATAAACACCCAAAAAGTAATCTTGAGATTTTCCTTGATACTTGTAATGAAAAAAGTTAGAAGATAAATTCCTAGAACAATTAGAAATAAGAATCTTGTTGTTGAATTAAAGAAAGATAAAATAAACCCTGCAAAAAATCCTAGCAATCCAACAATTGTAATCAAAAAGTGCAGCTTATTCAATGAGAACTCTTTTTTCATCAACCAAAGATTATCCCTGCCATAGATAAACATCTGCTTAAAGTGTTTACCTAAAGAATCTCTCCGATGATGATAAACCAAAACATCCTTTGCATAAAATATTTTGTATCCTTTTTTTCTGGCATTAAAACAAAACTTAGTATCTTCTGCAGTTAAGAACTTTGAATCATATCCTGATGCAGCCTCTTTCCTTACAATATAATTACAAGAAGGAAGTTCTGTAACAAACTGACTTTTTCCTTCTTTGTGTCTGATTGCTGCATGCCCACTAACAAAAAAATTAGCTAAAGAATATCCTGAGACTTTTTCCCAGAAATTTGATTCAGGAGGGGTAATATTCGGGCCTCCGACTATCCCTATTTTCTCATCGCCAAAATATTTAACTGCATTTTTTAACCAGTCTTTCCTTGGATATGCATCAGAATCAATAAATGCAAAAAATTCTCCTTCGGCTTTTTTCATCCCAAGATTTCTCTTGAAAGAAGGCTTGGGTTTTATAGTTCTGACAATCTTTAACTTTTTATCCATGTATTTTTTTGAGATTTTTTTATCTTTTTTATCAGGCAAGACAAGAATTTCAAAATTATCGTAATCTAATCTTAGGCATTCTTTGATACATTTTTCAGCTAGGGGATCGATTCTTCTGCAAGGAATTATTATTGAAATCTTTTTCATATGTCTATTTTGCTTTTAAGAATTAAAAAACTTCCTATCAAATTTTTTCTTACTTTTTAAAATCAAAAAGCCCCCAATAATCGCAGGCAATATTGCTGTTAGTGCTAGACCTATCATTGACATTGAAAAGACTTTTGTAGCTTCAACGTTTAACAAACTAAAAAATCCGATTAGTGATGCCTCTCTTGTCCCAAGCCCGCCAATTGTTATTGGGATCTGGCTAATCAAGGTTGCTAAAGGAAGAATTGCAAGATAATAGAAATAAGAAACATTTATCCCAAGCGATAGCCCGATAAAATAATTGACAGTTTCTAAAACAATCCATGTCAATAAATTCATCAAGAAGAAAAGTGGGAAATATCTTTTTTTAGGCATATTCTCATAAAATGATTCAAAAAGTTTCTTCCCCCTGTTTTTCATTCTTTTTGGGACAATCCTCTTTAAAAAAATCCCTAAAATTTTCCTGCTTCTTTTTTCTTCAATAAAAAGAATCAATCCCACAATTAATAGAATAAGGGCAATTGAAAAATAATAAATATATACCCTTGGAATAATCGCTTTTATTGCAATTGCAAATATAACAATAAAAATCAGAGCACACAAATCCAAAACTTTATCAATAGTATAATTACTCAAACCCTTCCCTAAGTTTCCATTATGTCTCCTTAAATATTCTGCGCGCATTGCAACTCCGATTCTCGACGGAGTAATGAATGAATAAAAGAACGTTTTAGTGTTAATTTTAAATGCATCAATATAAGAAATGTCTATTTTTTGGACTCTGGCAATAACAAACCATTTTCCTGTTTGTAGTACCATAAAGATGAGGAAAAAGAATAACGCGGTTATTAAAAGATTAGAATTCGCATTTTTGACTTCCAAAAGAATTTTGGAGACATCTAATCTAAATAAGATATAAACAAAAATCGCAATTCCTATTATAGGCAATAACCTCTTCCACTTCATTAGGTTATACCCCCTCTAAATAATAAAAATCCAAGAAGGATTATCAAAATTTGGAAGGCATTTATGAACCATACGAGTTCTTTTTCATGAACCTCGCCCCTCTTTTTTATTTTTTTTAATAAATAAATTCCAATGTGCTCAATGCCATAAAACTTCTCATAAGGCATTTCTAATCCGCCTCTTGAATTCAATTTAGCAATGCTTTGTTTTCTCAACTTTCCTCTTACTTTCAATCCTGTTTCAAGGATATATGGGATAAAAAAGAAAATAGCAATCTTTTCAATGTTCCCGAGAATTGCCACAACTGCTATCAGTGCTCCTATAGGATAAGTCAAAACGTCTCCTGGAAAAATTTTTGCAGGCACCTTGTTGAACACATAAAAAGCAAACAAGCAGGAAATCATAATCAGGCAAATCAAACTTAGCCATGTTGTTTCATTCAGATATGTAACAAGGGATAATGCAGATAAAATTAAAATTCCTTGGCTTGCTGCAAGTCCGTTATATCCTTCTATAAAGTTAAATGTAACTGTCGCACCGACGACCCCCAAGGGGATTAATATCAATGGATAAATTAAACCAAGTTCTAGACCCATCATTGATGAAACTCCTGCATTTATAACAATCAAAGGAATTGATGCAGTTACCACTAAGAAGATTCTCAGTTTTGTTGAAAGGCCTCCGTGAATCCATCCAAGAATATCATCAATCAATCCGACAAAACCTACAATGAGAATCGTAGTCATTAATGCAAAAATCTGAACTGTTGTCGTATCTGTTTCAAGAATAAAAGTCTTTATTGCAATATAAGATAAAACACCTAAAACAAATCCGAACACAACTGTTATTCCTCCTGATCCAGGGATTTTTTTTTGCCGCCCAATTTTATGCATATCTTCCCAAACCAACCCTGCTCTCTTGGCTTTTTTTATCCAATAAGGCAATGAAAACAAAGTTACAAAAAAACCTAGCACTACTGGCATAATTAAAATTTTTTCCATTATCTATACTCCCCTGGTTTTGCAATATTCACCTCTTGAGGGTATTCCTTATTCAGATATTCAGGATTCACTTTTATTCCCCCCGGGTAGCTGACCTCCCATATTTTAATCGGCCCATTAAAACCATTATAATAAATAAATTTTCCTTCAAATACCTTCTGTTGTTTAAGATTTTCAACAAATAAATTTTCTTCACTATGTACTAGTTTGAAATAATCTGACTCCTGCTCGAATAAATATAATCTTGCAAGTCCTGAATGAACCGTCCTCTCGCTTAAGTAAAATGCAGCACCAATGGAATTGAGGTTTAATTGACCATTTGTCAAATCATTCATTTTTGGAAATATGAAGATTCCTGATTCTAATCCAGAACCAAAGTCCTTGAGCTCTCCGTTAATATAAAGATATCTTACAGGGATTGAATATTGCTTGTTGTTATATACAAACACTGTTTCTGGCTGCGAAAATTCATCGTTGTTTCCATAAGATAAAATCAATGCTCCAACTACTGCTGCTTTTTTTGGGAGAAGAATTTCCTTCCCATTCTCTTCCCAGATAATATCCTCATCTGTTGCAGTTCCTCCTTGATAAACATAAAATGTTTTATTGTTTGTTTCTTTTGTTTGTTTCTCATCCATCAGGAATGTTGCAATCCATGAGAACCGATCATAATTTTCATCAGCACCAATACTTGAGTAAGCAGTATATTTTCCAATCTCTGTTGAATCAATCAAGAGATGTGTCCCATTGTGGCTGTAGAGAAATTCTAGCGCTTTCCGTTCATCAGGGCCTGTTAGAACATGCCTTCCCATGAGATGATTCCAATAACCTATCGCATTTCCTCCGTCGAGAATTGTTGATCTCTCTCCCATTGATTGTAGCCAGTATCCATAATCCCACCAGTGCGCAAAAACCGCGTCAGAAGATGTGTTTTCCCTAACCCATTCCATTGCCTTCTGCCATTGCCACTGATAAGGACCAGGACCAAAATTCTCTGCCATTGCTCTGTCTCTTTCATAATAATTCCATAAGGTGAATAGGGAAGAAACCAGAATTAGGATAACTAAGATTCCTAATAAAAATTTCATTGTCTCTTCTTTCTCTCTAAGATATCTTTTTGACATGTTGATTATCAAAAAAGCAACAGCAAGAGGACTAACAGCTCCAAGAGCCATTATCAATCTTATCCCCCCTCTTGCTCCGATTATACCCAATGTCAGGACCAGGAAATAAAGTATATATGAGAAATTTAATTTCTTGAAGATTCCTAAACTTTGGTTTTGGTATCTTTTATAATAAAAGTATCCAAAGCTCCCAAAAAAGAAAACCCACCCCCCAAAGTAAACGAATAGACTTAATCCACTGACTCCATTCAGGATTCCTTCTGAAGAATATCTGCTGAATATAAGAGAGACCAGGAAAGTAACATAACTAAATGTCAGAAATAATCTTTCCCTTTTTCCAAGACTTTTTATTAATTTATTGAATAATGCAATAGAACCTATGAAGAACAACCAGAAGTAGAGAGGAATATTAAACACAACAGGTCCAAAGTCATTCTTCCATTCACCTGCAAAATAGGGTTGTTTATTTTCTGCAACAGTCATCCCAAATCTCGTAACCTGCGGTGAAATCAGAGAATCCTTCACATGGTTTATCTGCTCTATCATAAAACTTGGGCCAAAAATAGCCAGGACGGCTATTATCAAAATCAGGGCAGAAAAAATCAATGCTGAAATCTCTCTGGGAATTTTAATCTTTTCCAGGTTTTTATTTTTTAATATAGCTAGGCTTATACCAATCATTACAAGAGTTCCTGTTGCAAAACCAGTAGATGTTGACATTAGTAAGTTTTTCAGTGCATATCTCGTTGAAAAGGACATCATTAATGCGAATGAAGAAATTAGCCATGAAACATAAATATAAAATTCTTTTTTGTGAACTTTCCCAAAAATAAATGAGAGGATTATTGCACTTGAAATTGAAAAAAAGACAAAGATTACCCCTCCCCAGACAAGCGCCATTAATGCTGTTGAAACTCCTGCTAGAACTCCGAATGAAATCCCCTTCTTTAATTTCTCAGAAGTCATTGCTTCCAGAAAGAAATAAAGGGCCATAAACATAAAGAAAAATGCTGCAGATTCTTTTTCAGGAATTCCTGCAATTGTTCTTGGTAATAGAGAAGGAACAAGCACAAAAAATCCAGTTGCTATAAGCGCAATGATGTTTTTGGTTCTATCATCCTCATTGTAAAAGACTTTTCTCGCAAAAAGGAAAAATGCAATTGCAGTCAGACCAGCCATAAAAACCGGGAACAAAATTGCAGCATAAGTTACTGTGACTTCTTTTGAGAAAAAAGACAGAAAATGGTAAAACCAGGCGATTATATAAGAAAGCAGTTTCATCTCTCCTGCAGTATTATATCCTAATGGAACAGAACGCATCATATCCCAAATCATTAACTTTCCGTTTTCAACAATATATTCTGCCCATCTTAAGAAAAGAAAGGGGTCTAAGTCAGGACCAAGAGTCCATGTGCCTGTAGTGATGTCCTTTAATCTTGGAATGTTCCTTGTCCTGATATACAGACTGATGAAGACAATGATTGCCAGAATTCCGTAATAAATTCTTCCTGTCTTTTGACTGAGAAAATTAATTATCTTTTGTTTTCTTTCAGACAAGTCATCTGTTGTAGGAGGAATTTCAGAAACCGCTTTTGCAATCTTTTCTTCTTTTGTTGCAATCTCCTCTGGAATTGCAGAAGTTTCCCGAATCTCTTTACTTATATCTGTTCTTTTATCTTCCATTTTAAGAAAGCTCCCTGACTAAATCCTCTGCATCAAGTTCTTTTGATATCTTAGCACTATCACAATAAGGACACTTTTTCATTTTTTTTGATTCAAACCGATAATCACAATTTTTGCAGACAAATTTCACCATATCCTATTGGAAAAGAAATTCATTTAAATATCTTTTTAGGACTTTAAGTTCATTTTATGATTGGTATTAGCCCTTGCAAGTTCGTGAGATTAATAACCTAAAACTGGCTTCACCAAGTTTTTCGCTTAACTAATTTTATTAATGAATAATCTGGCAAAGTCGATTATAAACAAATTATTTGAACACATTGGTACGAGCATTCATTGGAATAAGAATAAGCTAATTAAAAAATATCGGCGTGAGATAAACTTCTATTGTTGCTGCAACTACAAGAAAAACTAGTGCAATGAATAAGAGAATTGCTGTATTCTCAAGAATTCTTATCATTTTTGGATTTCTAAAGCCGTTTTTGATTACACCGACTCCGAGAATCCCTCCTGCCAGAGCAGTGATAAAATACGCTGCAATTTCAGGAAACCCGTGAATCATATATCTTAGAACTCCAAATGGAATCTCTGCTAATTGATATTTTGTGAAAATTCCTATTGCTGCTGCAATCACACTCGCATTCCATGCCAGCACAAAAATCGCTCCAGCCCCAAATATTAATGAAAAAATCAAGGTGAAAATCATGACATAAACATTATTTTCTATTATTGACAGAAACCTGATGTCTTTTGTTGCTGCTCCGCTTATGGTATCTCCAATTGAGTATTCTTGAACACATTTTTCAATTTCTCCTGGACTGTTAATCATGCAATAAGTTTTTATTTGCGCGTTGAACAGATTATCGTCCTGCAACACAATGTGAAAAAATGAAAACGCAAGTATAAAACCCAGGAATAGCCACATAAAAGCAAAGATAGCATCCTTGTGCACTCTCCAGACACTTAAGAGTCCTTCCACATGCTCGTCTTCTTCTGCTTCCTGTTTAATCAGGAAATACATAAACGGGAGTGAAAACATCACACAAAAAATCACTACAATCATCCCTGCAAAGTTTGACAAAACAGGGTCTGTACTGAAAAACCATTTTACAAGCAATAATGAAAGAGACCCATAGATAAGTCCAACAAACAACATTTTCACTGGACCTCTTTCAACTCTTTTTGGGTTAATAATTGATTCCAGCATAGTATACTTAAAAAAAGAGAATTTTTAAAGTTTCTTGAATTTATTCATTCATCAAATAGAGGGCATTCTTCCTCGTCCCTAACTCTATCCCCTTCTGTTACTTTGTCCAACTAATCAATCTATTGATAGTTGAAAATTTTATTGAAGAGTTGTTCACATTAACTATCCCTGAAAAATCTGCAAGTGGTAGCGAGCCTAACATTTTTATAATCACAATCCTTGTTTAGTTTATGAACAAAAAAAAGAAGTTTAGTCAGATAGTTAGGGATATTAAATCTGTGAAGATTCAGGGTGCGCGAAATATTGCAAGAGCTGCATTAAAAGCTTATTCCCTGGTTCCGACAAAAGCATCAAAGAAGAGGTTGCTTGATTCTCGCCCAACAGAACCAATGATGGAAAATGTTCTTGAGCTGGCTGAAAAGACAAAGGATTATAAAAAAATTCTAAAGCATTTTGACGAGGCACAGAACAAGATAAACAAGAAAGTGTGTAAACTAATGAAGAACAAGGATGTGATTTTTACTCATTGTCATTCTACTAATGTTATTAATGCTCTGATTTACGCTAAAAAAAAGGGCAGAATGTTTGAGGTCTATAACACAGAAACACGGCCATTGTTTCAGGGAAGAAAAACTGCACGTGAGCTGAGAAAAGCAGGGATTAAAGTCACAATGTTTGTTGACTCTGCATTAGGTGTTGCACTTTCTAAAAAGCAGGGTACAAAAAAAGCAACAAAGGTCTTTCTCGGAGCAGATGCAATAACAAGCAAGGGGATAATTAACAAGGTCGGAAGTGAAACAATTGTACGCATTGCAAAACAAGAAAAAATCCCCGTTTATGTGATGGCAGATTCATGGAAGTTTACAAATAAGAAACTTCTTCTTGAAAACCGAAAATTGAATGAGGTCTGGGGCAAAGCCCCTAAGGGGATTAAGATAAAGAATCCTGCTTTTGAATTTGTGCCGAAGAAATTTGTGAAGAAGGTGATTACTGAAGAAGGGAAATATCTGAAGATATCCAATTAAATATGAATTACTTTCGCTCTAGTTTATATTCTTCGGATTTCATGGTCGTTACATCCAGAACAAAGTTTTATTTTATCCCTAAAAAATCTAAGTATTCCTGGGGAATCAAGTCTTTCTTTTTTGTTTTTATTTTTCCCATAAAAACTTTTTCTTAGTTTTCAATAGAATAATTCTGGTTTAAAAGTTTGAATTAATTGATATTCTGAAGTACATGAAAATTTCTGATTAATTATTCTTTTCCTTTCTTCCCTTCTCTTTTTGTTGCTCTTCTTGTGCCTTCTCAACAATCTCCCTGAACTCTCCTCCAATTTTCTCAAGATTTTTTTCAAGATCTTTTTGAGCTTCAAGCAGTTTCTTAATCTGAGAATCAACAAGTTCTTTTGTCTGTGCAATATTTTTTGTCACAAAATTCTTTCCGCCAATATCAACAACAAGGTCTTCTGAAATCAACTTTGCTTTTGTAAAAATTCCCCTCCCAATCGGCGCCATAATTTCCTTGCCCTTCTTGCCAACCAATTCATCGAGTCCAAAATTAAGATTAGTCATTTCATTTATTGCCTGTTCTACTGCTCGAATCTGTTGCTGAATCTGTTGCATCTGCTGCTCAAACATACTTAGCTTGAACATCGTTTCTTGTTGATTTTCCATACTTTTCCAGAATTAAACAACTTTTAAAACTTTCCTTAACACAATACTAGAAATCATTGCAGCACCAATATACCACCAAATCCATCCTGAAAGGACTTCTGCATAAACATTTCTTACCCACATAATCAACAAAAGAATTGGAACCATCGTATACAACATTGGCTTAAAAGAATGTTTCATAAGTTCCATAGAGCATGCCATCATCTCCTTCTGGATCTCTGATTGCTTTTTAATATCCCCCTTAGCGTCTTTCAACTTAATCTGACAAGCCTTTTGAATTTTCTTCAACTCCCTCATCCGATTTTGGTCTGTAAATTTTTTAGTAATTATAGTCATAACTAAGGTAACTAAAAAACCAAGAATGATAATACTGACTTTTGGATTTGCAATCATCAACTCTTTTATCATCATATTAATTAGGAAAATTCTTTTTTAAAGTTTCTGGAAATCTTTTATTGTTACATTTAAGCCTAACCACCTACAAACTTCTGCATCATCGGTGCCATATCTGTTTGATGTTGTTGTGCAATGTTCTGGTAAAACTGGAACATAATCATAATCACCAATAAAATTGCTGTCCCTGAAACCAAAGCCCCTAATAAATCTGTGGCTGACGCAAGCAAGCCAATTGCAATCCCACCCATAACTGTCAAAGGCATAATATACCTGTCAAGAATGCTTTCCAGAACTCTTATGTCCTGCCTGAATCCAGCAACCTGCAACCCAGACGAGGCAATTTTTTTTGCCTGTGCTCTTGAATCCATTCCAGATGTCTTAACCCAAAATATAGAAAACATAGTCGAGAAAATAACAAAAAATAAAATGTGTGTAAAGCCTTGAACCAGATATCTTGTTAAGAATCCCCCCCTGATGGATAATTCTACCAGATTTGTAGAACCCATCCAAAATGCCAAACCTGAAACAGCCTGTCCGTCAATAAAATGCCCAAGAAAACCAAAGTATGAGGCTATCTTTGCTCCTCCCTCACAAACTCCCCCTTCTATCAAACATGGAGTAGCTGCATTTTCAAGAATCCCTCCAAATAATTGTATGTTTGCAATCAGCGCAGCAGTAAAAATAACAGGAATAACAGATGCATAGAAAAATGCTAAGGGCCATTTCACACCATATCCCCTGATTCTTCCAAACGACAATGGAATCTCAACTTTCAACGATTGTGCCCAGACAACAATTAGGAAAATCAAAATAGTTGCCGCAATCGCAGCAAGAGCTATTGTTGCTTCTGTTTTTGCTCCGCCTGCAAATGATTGAATCAAGACAAACACTTTTCCAGAACAAGCAGTATTCCCCCAATCAAGCAAACAATTTTTCCCTTGTTGATTAATAAACTGAAATGCAGAAGTAAATAATCTCCAAGATACCCCCGCTCCAATAAACAAGCTAACACCAGAACCAAAACCCCATTTTTGAGTCACTTCATCCATATAAAAAATAGCCAAGCCCCCTAAAATCAACTGGCCAATCACCAATCCTGTAAACCCAGGAGTGGCTTCAAGCCCTTTCATTAAAACATAAACCAGCGCCTCAAAAACTATAAAAAATAACACCATTAACTTCTGAAGTCCCTGAAAGAATTTTTTTCCTTCAACTGTATTAGTATCTATATTTAAAATACCTGCACCAGTAAGCAATTGCAAGATAATTGATGCCATTACAATTGGCCCAATACCCAGTGAGATGATACTCCCAAAATCAGTCCCAAGGATTATAGCTAGATACTCAAATCTTGAAAGAGCATTTTCAGACAACCCAAAAAGTGGAATATTCGCCAACACAAAAAAACTCACAAGTATTATCAAAGTCCATTTTAATTTAACTTTAAAATCAACTTTTTTTTCTATTGGTTTTCTAACTTCTGGGATAAAACTAAATATGCTCTTAAAGTTCATGATTATTTATTTGAAAAAGTGCAGAGCACTTTGTCTGGGTATTTAATTCCTTTGAAATATTTACCCAAAAATACATTTTTCACAGCGCATTTATCTTGTTTCCAATGAAAGCCTTTTTGGTTAAATGCCAAATCAACATCCATATTAACACCTTTTAGTTCTTTTATTTCACTCATTTTTATTATTCGTTTTAACAACTTTTTCTTTCTTAATCAATTGAATCTCCCCGCCAGCCTTCTTAATCTTCTCCATCGCAGACTTTGATGCTCCTTTTGCTTTAATAATAAATTTATCCTTAATCTCTCCTTTGCCGAGAATCTTGTAACCCTTTAAGTCAACTTTTCCTGGTTTATATTTTTCCTGAACATCTCTAACATTTATCCTGTTTGATTTGTCTCTTTTTGTTTTGCGACTTGTAATGCCTTTTTTTCCAAAATATTCATGACCATATTTGTTAATCACACTTGGTTTTTTCTGGTCTCCTTTCTTCCCGCTTCCAGCCATTCCAACTCCTCCCTTGCTTCCACTTTTTTTACGATTAACCCTTGCTCCACCTCCGTGGGTTCCCATTTTCCTTCCATGCATCCTTGACGATTTTTTACGCTTTTTTGTTTTCATTACAACATCCTCCCAATAAGTTCATTCATTTTTTTATTTTCACCAAGAACCCCCTTTCCAACTCCAAAATGTTTTTTGCTTTCAATTCCCCCTCGCGGGGGGTGCAACCTAAAAAAGGGTTTTAATTTTCCTTTGGCATCTTTTTGCCCACGTTTGTTAACAAGCTTTTTGTAAACTTCCTCGCTAATTTCTCCATGAGCAACAAAATCTCTAACTTTTTTTACCATTCCCAATTGAACTTCTGTTGGCTTGTCAAAAACAACACACACATATTTTCGTCTCAATCTAAGACGATGTAGAGTTTCAATTATTGGTTTATTCAATCCAACCTGCCCTGTTATTCGGATTACTGCGAGTTTCATTTTTTATTTGTTTTCTCCAATGCATTTATGCATGCTTTGACCAAATTGAAGGTTGTTCTTTTCTTTCCAGATGTCCTACTATAAGCATCTTTTATTCCTGCAAATTTTAGAATTTTTTTTAATTCATCTCCGACAACTAAGCCAGTTCCTTGCGGGGCAGGAATCAGCTCAATCTTAACACTTCCTGATTTTCCAGCTATCTTAAAAGGGATTGTGTGAAGTTCAGAACAATCACAATCAAATGCAGAACAGCTTCTTTTGACTTTAAAGAGATTTAATTTTGCTTTTCTTATTGCCTTATCTCTCGCAGGCAGGGTTTCTTTTGCTTTTCCAGCGCCAATTCCAATATGCCCATCTTCATCACCAACAACGGCCATTGTAGAAAACGATGGAATATTTCCTTCTTTTGTTTTTCTCTGTGTCTGTCTCCAGGCTCTTCTCTTTCCCCCTCCAAACTTCCCCTTCGCCTGTCCAATAGAGATCAAATCAGATTTAACTTCAGTTAATGTATCAACAATCTCTGGCTCAAGAATCTTCAGATTCTTATCCAATATTTCATCAATATCTCGAATTTTCTCATCCTTTACATCTCTTCCTAACTTTGTTTTTGGCTCCCAGCTTTCCACAGTATCAGCATCTTTTTTCCGCTTTTCTTTATCTCCGCTAACCCTTCCTTCAACTTCTTCTTTCATCTTTGTCAGTTCTTGTAGTTCTTTTTCATTAAGAACCTCTTCTGGTTTTTCAGCAAATTCGTCTTCCTGATTTTGCGAACTCGCACGCTCGTTTGATTGATTGTTAACATTGATTAAAGAATTCTCATTAACTTTTTCAGTAGGCTTAATGCCCTCTTTGTTCTCTTCATCAGCTACTTCATTATTCTCCGGGGCATTAGCTTCAGCTATTTTTTCATTATCAGTTACTTCTTGCATTTCAATTTTTTCTTCAGTCATTTTAAATTTCCAATTTTTGATTTAATTTCTTCAAATGGAATTTTATCTTTTAAATGCTCTCCTTTGATCCTGTCATCTGAAGGAAAAGTTTCATCTTTGCATTTAATTTTAACACCAGCATCCTTCAAACCTTTTAAGAATGCAAACACTTTTGTTTTGTGCAGAGTTCTGACCATTCCAGAATCAACAATAGGATTCACTAATTTTTTGCTAGCAATCTGTTTACCGATTAAATAACCTATAAGATATGCTGCAGTTATTGATTTTAAACTTCCACTCTTGCTTTCTGGCCACCCATATTTTAGCAAATCTTTTGAATTAATCCCCCACACAACTTTGTCTTTTGCTTCCTTGCTTTTGACATATTGTGCAATAATGTACTTGTTTGTCCGTCGGAAAATAACCCTTGGCTTTTCACTCTTCAGTAATTTCAATCTTCTTCCATAATTTGTCTTATGTTCTTTTCGTCTTCTTTTCAATGTCTTCATTTTTCTAAACTCCCTATATATTCTTTTAGATGAGCTTTACTCCTAAACTTTCTATTTCGAATCCTCTTTCTAATCTCTTTGACTTCTTCAGCACTTAACTCCCCCTTCTTCTTCAATTCAGCAACATAACCTCTTAGTCTTCTAGTCATAATGACATATTCCTGTTTTCTTTTATTGACTTTTTTCTTTATTTTTCCAGGGCTTTTTTTCTTCCCCTTCTTTACAATCTTTTTCCTCCCACGGATTTCTTTGACGATTATAGCACCTTCTTTTTTCAAATCCTTGATATCTTGCTTTGTTATTGCTTCTTTAATCTCTTCTAGTCTCGACTGCACAAAATTAACTCTCCTTTTTCCAGCTCCCAAGACTCTTACAGCAAGTTCTTTCTTTTTTCTTAGGTTCATTTCTTCTCCCTCGCGATTTTCTTTTGTTTAACTTTTTTTTCAGTTTCTTTCTTTACTTTCTTTTTTCTCTCTACTTTTTTTAAAAATTTCTTAGCATTTATATTTGAAACTATGATACCTTTCTCTTTGGCTTTTTCCACAATCTCTATTCTTTTTTTCTTCCCGACTTTTCCAACAATCACTGATTTCCCTTTTACAATTTTTTCTAAATCAGAAACGTTCTTTACTATCTTTAAATCTTTTTTATCAATCTTTGATTTTTTATAACTAATACTGACAACTTTTAGATAACCTTTTCTTTTTTCTCGCATCTTATTGTCCCTCCCAGTTGGTCTTCTCCACTTCTGCTTTTTCTTCCTTCCTTTCCCAAGTTTTGAAAGAAGGTTCCCCTGCCGTCGTAAAAACTTTTTAGGCATTATATCTCCCTCCCGGCTTTATGAGTTATGAAAATACCGTCCTGAAAAACCCTCCTATCTTTTCCTTTTACTTTTGTGGCTTTTTCAAAATTTGCAGCAGCTTGCCCTGCAAGCTCTTTGTCAACCGAAGAAACAGTTATCTCCTGTCCTTTAACCTCGACCTCAACACCTTCAGGCATTTTCGCCTTTCTTGGAATTTTTTCTCCTAAAAAATTCTTAATAATCACTTCACTATCCCTGGCTTCAACAGTTATGGGAAAATGACTAAAGCAAACCTTCAACCTGTATTCAAATTTTTCTTTAACACCTTTTATCATGTTTTTAAGGTGAGTAGCAAGAGTGTTCATTATTTTCTTTTCTTTTTTTGTAGCTTTTTGATGTGAGACAATTATCTCTCTGTCCTTTTTCTCAACTTTAAGATTCGCAAAATTAAATTTTCTTTTAAATTCTCCTTCACTTCCTTTCGCACTCACGAAACTTCCGTCCATTTGTACTTCCACCCCTTCAGGGATTTCTATTTTTTGTTCTAATGCTTTTTTCATATTATTATTCTCCTACCAACAAAATAACTTTTCTTATTGCTGAATTTTTTTTAAACTCTTTTTTTAAAACATCTAATCTACTATGCATCAACCGAGTTGAGTTTTCTTTGTCAAGTTCACCACTTTTTGTATAATCAATATTTTGTTCTAATCTGAGAGATAATTTTTCTTTCATCTTAATAAAAATAAGCAATCAAACTTCCTCCGATTTTTTTCTGTTGAGCTTCTTCGTGAGTTAGAAGTCCTTTGTTAGTTGAGATAATTATTGTTCCAATGTTTCTGGCAGGAAGATATCGTCTTCGGTATTTTTCAATCTGCTCAATCTTGCATGTAAACCGCGGTTTGATTGCCTTACACTCTGTCAAATCCCCAATTGTTATTTCCATAGATTTGTCCTTGCTGTTAATCTTATATTTCTTAATTGTGTTTTTCTGCTTCATGATTTTCAATATTTCAATAAGAAGGGTTGAAATCTTGTTGATTTTAACAGAGTTCTTTCTAGCTTTTCTTGCATTCCAAATCATATTCAATCCATCAGCAACTACATCATGTGACATTTTAACTAAATTTCCTAAAGCCGATTTCTTCTGCAATTTCTCTGAAACAGTGTCGGCATAAATTTAATCCATACGATTTTATATGTGCGCCAAATCTTCGGCATCTTTCACACTTTTGCACAGCAAGACCTATTTTTCTGTCTTTTGGTTTGTTGTGCTTGAGGAATTTTGCCTTTATCTGTGGCTTTTTTTCAAGTTGCTTTAACATTTTTCTCCAATCACTTGCTGTCATTTTATCACTTTTTATTCAAACTTCGTTCCAAAGTTGTCCTCCATGAATTTGATTATTTCTTCTGGTTGAATTCTTTGCCTTGAAGGGATTTTGCCTTTTTTTATCTTCTTCAATCTAGTTCTCTTCCCTGCTCTTTTAAGAACAACAGTCACATCAAAACCCCTAATTCCAATCTCTCTTTGGTATTCAATCCCAGGAATTTCAATATACTCCCCTATTCCAAATGAAAAATTATTTTCACTTATCTGTTTCTTCTTTAAAATATTGTCAACTGTTACAAACATCTTTTTCAAAAATTCTTCTGCACCTTTTCTTAGTGTGACGACAGCTCCGGTCTCAAGCCCAGGTCTTATACTAAAGCTAGGGATTCTCCTTTTTGTTTTCATTTTCGCAGGCTTTCTCCCTGTTAAAAATTCCAAGAGCTTGTAACCCTTTTCCAACTCATCTCCAATTCCCCCTACACTAAGAACAACCTTCTCTATTTTTATTTTTCTCATTGGGTTCTCTTTAGGCATTTTTTTCAGCCTCCCTTAATAATGCTACTATCCTTTCCCTTTTCTCAATCCTCGGACTAATTAAAGATAAATGCATTTTATTCAACCACCATAATTTGTTTAATTAAAACATTAATTTCTTTTCCTTCAAGATTTAACTTTGCCATTTTTCTTTCGGGTTTTAATTTTTCCAAAAACCCTCCTTTTCCAGCGTGTTTACCCTCAACAATAACAATCTTGACTTTATCTGTCAATGGCAGGCATTTTTCTATTTTCTTTTTCTTGAAGTTAATAACAACAGAATCCCCTACATTACACTTAGTATCAGAGAGAAAATTCTTTCCATCATAAAGATTCAATTGAATTTTTTTTCTTTTGAGAATTCTCTTATCTACGACTTTTGTTACCTTGAAATTCGTTTCTTTTTCCTGAATCTCTTCAAGAGAATATTTCCCATTAGAAGACAACCCCAGCCGGTAATACTTTTCCGCTGGCACAATACTTATTGTGTCAAACAACAAGGCAGATTGTCTGTCGTCTTTTACAATTTTACTGTTCAAAAGAATTTGTTTCGCATGCAATGCCTTCTTTGACTCCTTTCTGTTCTGGCATATTTTCAACATATCTCTTAGAACCACTAATATCGGAACTCCTCTCGTTGGGCTAAAACTTGGGCTAACTACAAATTTTGTTCCCTTCCTTGGTATTGGCCATCTTTTTGAAACTTTTTGCCTTTTTAGATGCGTCATTTTCCTTCCTCTCTAACTTTCTTTTTAGTATTTTCCATTTTCTTTTTCTCAATTTTCCTTATGCGCTTCTTGTCATCCAGGTTTAATTGAGCAATCTGGAGATTTGAAGGTCTGATTGGAATATTCACTTTTGAGCCATCTGTCTTTTTTCTCTGAATTCCTTCAATATAAATTTTCTGCATTTTAGTCCTGGTTTGTGTAACCTTGCCTTGTTTCTTACTGAACTTTCCCCTCATGATCTTCACAACATCTCCTTTCGCAACAATTATGTTCCTTTTTCCATATTTCTTTCTCAATTCTTTTGACAAGTTGACACTCAAAAGTTTTCTCTTAATGTGCAGCGGAGCATTTGCTAAATATTTTCTCTGTTTCCGAGGTTGTTTACTTGCTTTCCATTTTGTTGAAAATTTTTGTTTCATCTTAAACGACTATCTTAGCGATTTTACCAACACTTGACCATCGCTCTAAAACCTCCCTTGCAATTGGTCCTTTGATTTGAGTGCCTTTTGGATTTCCCTTGTCATCCTTTAAAATTGCAACTGCATTATCTTCAAACGCAATTCTTTCTCCTGTCTTTCTTCTCCATGCCTTTTTCTGCCGGATTATTACTGCATCAAAAATCTTCCCTTTCATATCTGGAATTCCTTTTCTTATACTAACTTTTACCCAATCTGCGACTTTTGCATAACCCTGCCTCCGCTTCGTGGTCTTTCCTTTTTTCACACTTACCAGTTTTGCAATCTTCCCTCCACTATTGTCTGCAACCTGTAGATATGCTCCTAGATTAAATGCTCTTGTTGGTTTAGCACTCACTGGTTTCATTTTAATTTTCTTTCTCTTCCTGATTTAATTTTTCAATAACCACAAAGTGGATAATCTTGCTTAATGGACGGCATTCCTGAATCTTAATCAAGTCTCCAATATCAACTTTTTTTTCCATGCACTCAGGAAGCCGGGCATGGATCTTTGTCCTTAATCTTGTATATCTCTCATATTTTCTGATATAAATCATTCTTTCAA
>NZBV01000030.1 GCA_002686355.1 Candidatus Pacearchaeota archaeon
CAGATGGAGATGGATATACCAGTATTTCAAGCATTGGGAGAGATGGAGCTGGAACAATGACTTCTGATAGGTGGAATTTTACTGCTGGAGGAACAACTTACTCGATTAACACTTCGAATTCAGCGAATAGGTCTTTTACTGTTGCTGCAGGTCAATTGAAATATAATGTATCTAACTATGGGACTGCAAATAGTGTTAGATTAAGGCTATTGACTGTTGCAGAAACTGTTGAGATTATTCGGCCTGCGGTTGTGATCTTTCAAGAGAAAGATGATAACAATAGATACGAGGCACTTATTGTTGAACTAGAAGATGGTGCAACAAGCGATGATGGTCTTGGTATTGATTCTATAGAAGATACGTGGAGTGCTGCTGCAGCTGGATGGAAGTCTTCAAGATATACTGATAGCAAGCAAGAGGATAGAGCTAATCTATGGGGTTCAATTATCACAGTAGATAGTTCTGATTCTGACCAGAAGAGTGCTACAATTAGTTATCCTAAAGAACAGATACATGCTCAGCTATATGTAACTGAAGAAGCTGCAAGTATTACTACTGGGGGAAGCACAACAGGAGTAACTGCACTTGGAGAAGTTCTTGTTAAGGATAGTGAAGTGAGCTCTGTAAGTTCAAAGAACCTGATTATTGTTGGTGGAAGCTGTATTAATTCAGCTGCTGCAAAAGTCTTAGGAGGAAGTTACTGTAGTGCTGACTTTACAACTGCTACTGGTGTTGGAACAGGAGAGTTCTTGTTGAAAGGTGTTACTGGTGCATATACCACAGGTAAAATTGCATTGGTTGTAGCTGGTTATGAAGCTGCAGATACTGTAAATGCTGCTAAATACTTGACTACTCAAACAGTAGACACAAGTAAGGAGTACAAAGGTACATCTGCAACTGCTGCGACTCTTGTAACAACAGAAACAACAGCTTAATTTGAGAAAGTTATTTTTTTCTTTCTTTTCTTTTTCTTTTTTTTTGAGAACTGGCGAGAGCTTTATTTGATTTGAATTAAAATGATGATTAGAGGCTCAAGATTAATCTTGCGACCTTGTTATGTCTAAGTTTTAAAAAATAATTAAGAACATATAATTCTTTGTTCATTAATTGAATCTTAACAACGGAAAATTATGCGGAATGCTAATTTTTGGTCAATATTAACACATAAGTTCCCATGAGTAAAGTTTTTATATCCCAATAATTAAAAAAGTTAATGAGGAAAATAACTTCTAAAAAAACAGGCACAAAAAGAAAACAAGTGATGGTTGGGGTTGCCCTTGTGTTTGTGATGCTTGCGAGTACATTTGGAATTTTAACAAACTCATTTGGAACTGAAACAAATTCAGGCAGGATAAATTATAATGGTTTTGAATTTTTTGAGCAGAATGGATTCTGGATTACTCAGATAGAAGATCGTGATTTCATATTCAGAAAAAATCCAATTGAAGTAGGAGATGTCGCAAATAATATCGAAGTTGATTTGGAGGATTATTACAACAAACCTCTTTACATTGATTCTGAAGATGTTGAAGTGAGTTCAGAGATTTACAATAACCTTAATGTTAATGGAATTGTTATGAGGACTCAGGCAGGATGTTTTGAAGAACCTTGTAAGGAAAATGTTCCTATCAAAACCTGCGAAGACAATCTGATTGTTATCCACCAAGAAGATTATTCAAGCATTGTAACAGAAAATAACTGCGTTTTTATAAAAGGGCCTGAAGAAGATCTTATAAAAATCACCGACGGCTTTTTGTTTAAATTATTAGGGATAGAATAATAAAGCTTATAAACGAGGATTAAGAAGAACTAATATGAAAGATAAGAAAAACAAGAAGAATGATTTTGGAGAAAATGAATTAATAACCCCAAAATCCCAGAGGGATGAATCGCCTGATAAGATTTCTGAGAAAGAGATAAAAAGAGAGAATAAACAATTAGCAACCCTGTTTGTTGTAATAGGAGGAGTTTTAATCGTGTTTATGTTAACTTATCTATTCATTAATTCGCTTGGAAATTTTGAATATATGGGATCTGACTTTAAAATTGTGAAAGAAGGCCAGTTGATTTTTTATAATACTGCTTTTCCATACAGAGATAAGATGACTGGTAAGTATTTAGGAGATTATAATTTTTATATCAGGAATGACCCGAGAAAATTAGGAGAGGATGTTAGGTTTGATGGGGGGCTAGAAATTATGGAGAATGTCGCTCTTGCAAGCACAGAAAGTTTTAACTGCGATGGGGATGGGGTAATTGCCGTGCAAAATCTTGCAAATCTTCTTAATGTGGCAGGAGGAAAGGTTATCAAAGACCCAAATGCAACATGTGATGAACAGGGCAGGTATACTTATATTCTGCTTCAGGAAGCAAACGTGACAGGAGTCAAACAAGTTGGGCCTTCATGTTATGAGATCAACATAGATAATTGCGAGATATTAGAGGCAACAGAAAGATTCCTGATTGAAATCTTTGCAAAAATGAATGAAAAGTAATCAGCATTTCTTTTTCTTAGCTAGGATATAAAACAACAGAATGATTATTGAGAACAAAAGAACTATGGAGATTGTCATTAATTTTAATTCGAAACTTATGCCACTACCAAAGAAGTATCCGACTAATACCAGGATTAGTGTCCAAAGTCCTGCCCCAAGTACTGTGAATAAGGAGAATTTTGCGAGATTCATCCTCGAGAAACCAGCAGGCAAAGAGATTAATTGTCGGACAACAGGAATCAGTCTTCCAACAAACATTGTGACATCTCCGTGTTTTTCAAAATATTCGTCAGATTTTCTTATTTTTGCCTTATTTATTAAAAAAAATCTTCCATATTTTTCAACAAGAAATTCAACAGCAGGTCTTCCGAAGGATAAAGCAAGAAAATAATTTATTAAAGCTCCTACCAAACTTCCTAATAATCCTGCGAGAAAAATCAGGAGAAAACTCATCTGGCCTTTTGCCGCAAGCACTCCTGCAGGAACAAGTATTGCTTCGCTTGGAAAAGGAACAAAAGAACTCTCTAGGGTCATACCTAAAAAAATTCCAATATAACCAAGTTGATTAATAATCCCAAGCAGGAAGTCAACACCGTTGGATAAAAATTCCATTAGCATTTTATTTTATCTTTTTGTATATCCAGTTTAAATCTGAATAAAATGGAATCTCTTTTATCCTAAATATTTTGACTTCTGCAAACCATATACCGACAACAAAAATCGTGCTTATGATATACCAAAATAATTTGTGAGTTGCATCAAAAAAGACTGAACCAGAAACAAACAACACACCTAGTAAAAATATCCTTAAAGTGTTTAGGATAAAAAAAGCTGCAAAAGCAAGGACAATCATCTTTATTCTTTTCTTCAACAAAATGTTCGGAGTTGACAGATTAAATATTAGTAGGAGATAATAAGCAGAACTTGCAATGCATGCGTCAATTATCTCTATTGGACAGCAATTAGAGAGTGTTATCACATTTCCTACGATAGATGAATCAAAGAAAAGACTTAAAAGGAAATTTGTGAGATTGATTGTCAGTGGAGCAAAAATCGAATAAAATATCCAAAGATTTGAGAATCCTGCGATAATCAGAATAAAATATCTTAACATTATGTTAAGTATCTGTTTTGTTTGGTTTTTATTTGAACGAGCTGAAGGTTTTCTCTTTTTCCCAGGTTTCTTATTCATAAAGAATCAATGAAAAAAGAGTTTAAGAATATTTTGGAATTATTATTTCTTAGCAACTTTTATTGCAACAACGATGATAATTATTATCAAGATTACATTTATCAAACCAGTTCCCCATACTAATGGGCTTTTACTTGTGATTCTACCGGTGATTGTGCTGAAACCTGACTTTCCTTCTAGTGTTACTGCGACAGGCTGTGTTTTTATAAGTTCTGTTCCAGACAGGACTTCAATATTAAATGAGTTTTCTCCTGATGCATCATCATTAACATCCAATGTCACTGTAACTTGTTTTGATTGCCCTGAACCAAGAGAGAAAGCTGTCTCGTCAATTGTAGCTGAAGAGGCCCATAAATCATAATCAGTAGGATTGATTATATAAGTTGCAAGGTCTGTCCCTGAGTTTGTGATTGTTGCTTTGATAACTAGAAGCTCTCCTGCATTGCCTCCTGATTCTAAACTTGCAGTAACCAAAGCACTAGGAGTGCCACTCTCTGAATCTGATGCGCAACCCCCTTCTACTTTGAATGGAACATTAAACTCCGAATCATCATTGTTATTATTTTCATAAACTTCATTATCTTCGTCATAAACCCAAAACTTAATAGTATGGAATTTTTCTTGGGCATCTGTTGGGATTTCTACACTTGTAGAAAGCCTCTCATTTTCTAAAGAATCAATATCCCCAAGTGTAACATCTTGATCTATTCCTAATTCCTTATTATAAATAGTAACATAAACATCTTCTTGATCATCTTCTCCGATATTCCAAACATCTGCTGTAATCTGCATTTCACTTCCACATAAAGCTACATCAGATATACTAATATCATCAAGAATAACAAAATCATTTTCAAGTGTTATTGTGATATCATCTGAATTACTAATACATTCTACATTCTCTCCAATATCATCACTGTAAGCTTTAACATATAAAACATAATCATCACCCATATCTGTATTTAAATCATCAGGGTCTACTTGAAAATCAACTGTTATTGTTTCTTTTTTTCCATCATTAAGATTAAAGTTATTTTCTTCATTATCAATCACCCATTTGTCTTTTTTTGTGCTATAAACTCCCCATTCAACAATAATATCATCTATATCATCATTTCCGTCATTATCAACTCTAATATCAACCTCAATTTTATCAAGAGGATACCATTCATCATCACTATCCCCAAATCCTTCGGTATTATCAAGCTTTACTTTACCAAAAGTTAAATTTCCCCCTTGATTCCCTAATGAACAATAATTCTGGTTATCAAATGTAAGCGTAATATTTGTTGTGTTAGTATCAGTAGAGTTTGAAGCATTAGCTACAGTAATTGTAACTGCTTTGGTATTTTTTTCAAGATTAAAACCACTAGAGATCGCAGTTGTATTTACCTCAAATGTTGCTGTCTTAGTGCTAGTAATTGAAGTTGTATTCGATAATGAAAGAGTTATTGTATTCCCATCCCCATCAGTGATTGTTGCAGTTGAAGGATAACTAAAATTAGAACTTATGCTTGAATTTACTGTAAAAATAGTAGAATTTGAGGATTTAGTAAGAGTTGATGGCGAAGTTGGAGTAGTAATTGTGACTGTTGCAAAAGCAAAACTAATGCATAAAATTAATATTAAAATACTTGCATTAAATAGATTAAATGTTTTACCTTCCATCTGTAGTCATTTAAGAATTACTCTTGTTTATAAGGTTTTCTATGATAAAAAATATATATCATTTATCTACATGAAACATTTATATATCTTCGGGTTTTTGTTTTATTGACAAAATGGTGATTAAATCACGGGAGAATTCTATTGGGGCACGGGCATTTTTAATAGGAGTCATTCTCGCGGTAATTGTCGGAATTTTTTCAGGAAGTTATAGCAATCCCTTGCTACTTACAATAATCGGAATACTTGGGCTAGTTGTAGGATATTTTGTTGCAGAAAAAGATGTGCAAACCTTTCTTTTTGCATCTGTTGCCTCATTGATTGCGAGCTTTGCAGGAATACAGGGGCTTGCAACAGATGTTGCACTTCGGGGGATTACAGTCAGCGGAATTCCAATAACCAAGATGATGATATCAATTTTAGGAGCATTATTGTTCTTATTTATCCCTGCTACAATTGTTGTAGCAATTAAGACTGTTTTTAGTATTGCTAAGGTTTAATTTCACTAATATCCATAATCTTCTCACTATCAAATATTAATCTTGGGCAAGCTGTATTAATATAGACATCAAGCCCAAAGTTTTCAAATTCAGCAGGGTTTAGATTGTTTCCTATGAATATATAGGAATCTTTGTTCTTTAGTTTAGATTTTAGAGCAAGAGCTTTTTTGAGATTTTGCTGATTTGGTTTTGTTGATACAAGAATCCCGACTTTTTTTGCATTAAGGAATTTTAGGTAAGCTACTTTCTGTTTTTGCCTCATACTTCTAACATCTTTGTCTGAGATTTTCTCTAATCTGTTGCCATTGTAGATATAAATAGGAAAATCAGTTCCAATAGCTAGTGAGACTGCATGGAATTTTCCATCTGATATTAGTAACAGGGCTTGAGTTGACTTTGGAAGTTTTGGTTTGCTGCAACCGAGAACCTGGGTGAATTTAGTGATGTTATGCTTTTTTGACAAAACTTTCTTCATCTCTCCTGCCTGGTCCTCATATTGAATAGGGTAAGCAATTGCTATATTTTTAGGAAGTTTCTTTGAAATTTCTAAAATTCTTGATTTATTGACTTTTGATTTCAGTTTTGTTGGGATGAATAAGGGTTTCATTAGAAAAATAAAGAGAGAATGTTTAAAAAATGTGCGCTTGCACGCAGATTAACTTAAATCATTAATCCCATAAATCAGATTAGGTTAGATAGTTATATCAAGGCTGACTTCAACATCTTTTATAACCTTCCTAAAATGATTCATTGTCGAATAATTCTCTGAAAGTGTTTTTTGAAGTCCTCTTATAGCAACTATGGCTCTCTTATGGTCATAAGCCAATGCCTTTTCAAAAATCTTTTTACTTACAACTCTTCCTCCAATCATATCAAGACATTTTTTACCAGAATAATCCATCTTTTGTCTTTCTTGTAAATTCATTTTAAAATCAATATGTCTCGAATTTACTTTTCTTTTCTTCTTTTTGAGAAATAGTTTCCTTATGGATTTTTGCAAATGATGGTGTAACAATCACTGTGTTTTCGCCAAAACCTGCGATGCTTCCCTCAAGAGCATCTGCTGTTTTTTTGATTTTTGAAATTGCTCTTTTTAGTTCAATAGAATCTCTCTGTCTCAAGTTCTTTATGTCAATCATTGCAATTGTATAACCTTCTCTCAAAGCATTTAGAATCTCATTAACATCTTCATATTGTTTTAGTGTAAAAAGTTTTACAAGAACCTTGTTTTCTTCTCTCTCCTGTTCGCCAAGGTCAATTTCAAGATAATCCTGGTCAAATTCGTCTTCACTAGGGCTTGAGAAAGCTTTTTTGATCTTATCCAAAACCATGATAAAATTATAAGTCAGATGTTTATAAAGATTTCTGTGATTTTTTGATAAATTTATTTTTTCTTTTCATTCATCAATTCTTCTCGTAATTTTTGCGCTTTTTCAGAGAATGTTGATTCCTGTTTTTCCAGAGTTTTCAATCTGAGATTAAGGATTTTATTTTTGTTCTCAAGTTCTTCTCCCATTTTTGACTTGTCTGTTTTAACCATCAGTTGCCCGATAATTTTGAAAACTTCATCTCCTGATTTTTCTATTTCTTTTAGTGCAGTCTGGGTTTCAGATAATTCCATCTGAAATGCTTGCTTTTGAAGAAACAAATTCTGAAGGTTCTGTTCTATAATCTGCATCTCCTGGATTTTATCATCTTCAACCATTTTATTCTGCTTTTAGAGTCTTAGATTTTGTTCGGGGTTTATAAAATATTTTAGAGCCACATCCAGGACATACGAATCTTTTTTTCAGGTTCTCGCTTTTTATTTTCTTAGCGCATTTAAAACATTTGTATTGTATCATTTTCATCTTTGTACATTGATAATTTTTCGTTCATTTTAATATTATCCTATTTAGTTGATTTATAAATCTATTCCAAATAATAAGTTCCTCCTGCGAATTTCTTGTTGCACTTTGAGCATTTCCATATTCCCTTTGATAATCTCTTGACTCCTACCTTGTTACAAAAAGGGCATTTTTGTTTTTTTCGTTGTTTGCTTTCAACATTAACTAATTTGTTCCTGACCCTTTTCCCATACCTTGCCCCAAATCTTCCTGCTGATTTTGTTTTTTTTAATTTTGTTGGCATTTTATTTCCTGAAAATATTCATGGGAGTGCCCGGATTTGAACCGGGGTCGTCAGGTCCCAAACCTGAAAGGCTACCAGGCTACCCCACACCCCCATCAGAATAGAGGGTTGGTTTGATTTATAAATTATTTCTTTTCTTCTTTAGATTCCTCTTCCTCTTCTTTTTCCTCTGCTTCCTTTTTTTCTGAATCAGCCTGAGTTTTTACAAATTTTTCCTGTTCTTTTTTCAGGTCTTCAAAATAAGCGTCAAGTTCTGCCCTCTTCTCTTCACTGATCTCTGTTTTTTCTTCGTTAATCTCCTGATCATATTTTCCTGCATTAATATCTTCTATTATTTCTATTGGGGATTTGTTTTCAATCAGAATCCCTAAACTAACACAACTTCCTGCAACTGTTTTCACTGCTGATTTCAAGTCTTTGCATAAAAGATTAGGAAACTTTGTTTTTGCGACAGAAATTATCTGCTCAATTGAAGCATTGCCGGAATTAATTTTCTTCTGGAAGTCAGAACCTTTTTCTATTTTTAGTTCTTTTTTTAATAACTCTGCAACAGGAGGAGAAAAAACATTGACATCTATTCCTTTTGTATTAATATCGATTTCTAATTCAACAGGAACTTTCATCCCGTTGAAACCTTTTGTTGCTTCATTCACTTTTTGAATGACTGAATTCATTGGAATTCCTGCAGGACCAAGCTTCTGGCTAAGTGAAGGACCTGGTTTCATATTTCCGCCTTCTGCTAAAAGTTTAATTTGCATCTTTCGTATTCCTATTATACATCACATTTAATTTTGAGAAAGTTTTCTCTCCAATTAAAAATGAATAAATCATTTGTGCATAAAAAATCTTTTTGACATTCATTCTCCTTCCTCCTCGTTTTCACGACGTATAACTTTAACATTGTCTAATTTAACTGTTACTGGGAGAGGGATAACAGCTCCAAGCAAAGTCACGACAACTTCTCCTTTTTGTTTGTCAATTCTTGTTACTTTTGCCTTTTCTTTTTTAAATGGCTCTGAAATCATTTCCACAATATCGCCTTCTTTAATTGAAATGTTTTCTACTGAAGGTTCAACCATATTTTTTATTCCTTCATATCCAATTGTTTTTCCAATTATTCCTTTTACATAAGGCAGGTTAAAGACTGCCTCTTCTGCAGAATCCCTGTCCTCTGCTTCAAGAAGGATGTAGCCTCGCAAACCATGAGGATTGGAAACAGAATACACATTGAGGCTTTTCCTTTTAACCCGGGCAGAAATCATGTCTGCTGCATTCTCTTCTTTGTTTGTTGTTACTTTGATAATGAAAATCATTTTGTCCTAACTATTCTCCAATCATATGATAATTGAAGAACAATTATATTATTTAAAATTAAGGGTTTAAAAAATTTGTTGTTTCATTTCTTTTTTTATTTTCTCTTATGAGTAAAAATTGTTTCATGAAAATAGATTCATCAAAACCCCCCTATGAATGCCAAGGAAATTGTTAGGAAACGCCCTTCTCCTAGATACATCAAACCAAAAGAACTAGTATAATTAAAAACTAGATTCCTTATTCGATAATATCTTTTCTCATTTTTTATGCAAAAAATTTCATTATGATTGAGATTAAAAATCCAAGTAACCCCAAAATTCCTATTCCAATTGCAGAAACCTTTGCAACTGTCAGATATTCTTTTTTAGATGGTTTCTTAAGAGCATGCCAAACACGTTTGCTTTTTATGAAAAATGATTTTGCAGATGTTGCTAATTTTTTTACCATAGATTAGATAAAAAGAAGGAGTTTTTAACATTTTCCTCTAAGTTTTCCTGAACAAATAGAAACCACACAGAGAGCAATATTCTCTCGAGATTTTTCCATTACAATATATTTGGGGTTATTCCCTCTTGCTGTTCCATTATAAAGTATTTCAATCATTGTGGCATTTGACCCTCATTTCCTAATCTAATTCTTTCTATTCTTTCTTTGTCCCTCTCGATCTAAGAACGTGCTTGTTCATACGATCCTCTATTTTATCGTTATACTTTTTTATATCTAAACCCTCTAACATTTCACTTCTCTAAACTCCCCAACAAGCAAGCATTGGATAACAAACCCTAGGTATGATTCTCAACACTTTTGATTATTTCTTTGACAAATTTATTTGCAACAAAGTTCATATGCCTCTAGTCATTTTATTCAAAGAATTCAATTCCTAATTCGTCTTCGATTTCCCGGTGTTTTATGCTTTCTATTGGTTCTCCATGCCCAAGAATTTGTGAACTTCTTACGCCTGTCACAATCAACAAGACTCTTATTGATTTTTCCATATCTTCTGAGATCTGCGCCCCCCAGATTAATTTGGCATCCGGACTTAGCCGATTTCCCACAAGTTCTATGATTGCCTTGCATTCATCCAGACTCATGTCTGTTCCTCCGATAATATTCACAAGAGAACCTGTTGCATTTGAAATGTCAACATCTAAAAGGGGGTTATCAATTGCTTTGTTCACTGAGTCAATTGCCCTCCCTTCTGTATCTGACTCTCCCATACCAATTAATGAGACTCCTCCGTTGGCCATTACTGTTCTTATGTCTGCAAAATCCAGGTTTACAAGTCCTGAGGTGGTAACAAGTTCTGTCACT
The DNA here is from genome assembly GCA_002686355.1 of Candidatus Pacearchaeota archaeon. GTDB lineage: Archaea > Nanobdellota > Nanobdellia > Pacearchaeales > GW2011-AR1 > ARS1301. The sequence goes on from NZBV01000030.1 coordinate 10,608, forward strand.
CCTTTAACTGCATTGGTTAAAATTTCGTCAGCAATCTTAAAAGCGGTGTGCAATGGTAAATCTGGTGCGAGTTCTAATAATTTGTTATTTGGGATTACAATCAATGTATCAACTGTTGCTTCCAATCTTTCAAGCCCGTCCATTGCATTTTCAATTCTCTTCTTCCCCTCAATTGTGAAGGGTATTGTTACAACGCCGATTGTTAATGCTCCTTGCCTCTTTGCAATATCTGCAACTATAGGAGCAGCGCCCGTTCCTGTCCCCCCTCCTAAACCACAAGTTATAAAAATCATATCAGAACCTGCAAGCTTTTTCTTTAGCTCTGATTCTGATTCTTTTGCAGCCTCCTGACCAATCTTTGGATTACTTCCTGCACCAAGACCATTTGTCAGTTCCTTTCCAATAAGAATCTTGGAATCTGCATTCGCATACAACAAATCCTGAACATCTGTATTCACTGCAATCAGTTCTCCGCCCCGAATTCCAATCTCCTTCATCCTGCCCAGAGAATTATTTCCAGCTCCCCCAATTCCTATAACCTTTATCTTTGCTGACTGTTTTTTTAATAGTTCAGCTAATTCCCTATCAATTTCCTTAACCTCAGGGGACAAATCAGAAGGGAGATCTCCATCAGACGAATAAACTTCTTCCATGTCTAAAAAAACTACTTATCGTTTATAAGGATTATTGCATTAGAATGAATAATTAATCTGACCTGCTGATGCTCGCGAGTTGGAATAATTTAATCAATAAAATCTGCTATTAATTATAAGGCAGATAGATTAATTACCAAAAGTTCATAATTATGGTCATTTGGGCTCAGAAATTTCTTTTTTCTCTCTTTCTTCGACTTCATGAACTTCAAGTTCCAGGTTAAAAATATCTTTAAACTTATCCCCAAATAATCCTGCAAATTGCTTAAACTCCTTGTCTACATCCAAAATTAACTTTTTTTCCTTGACCCTAAACTTGAAATCTTTTCTAAAGAAAAATTCAATAAGTGCTTTTATTTTTTCATCTCGCTTATCTAATTTTCTTAAAACATTCACATCATAAACTACATCTTTTCCTGCAACAGGGTTGTTAAAATCTACTATCACTCTCCCTCCTGAGACTGTTAAAATTTTTCCTAATCTTCCGTCAAAATTAAATATTGTCCCTTTTATAGGATTTATCTGATGTTCTCTAAAAACTTTCATTGGGATCATCTGTATCATTTTTGCATCGCGCTTTCCAAATGCTTTTTCAGGGGGGAGTTCTATCTTATATTTCCCAATTTCTTTTTTGATTAAAGAATCTTCAACACCTTTTAGAAACATTCCTTCTCCAAGACAAAAAATAAACGGCCTTGGTTCAATGTTAAGATTTGCCTTTTTCAAATCTTCTTGAATATTTGAATCAAAAATTTTTCCATCTTTGGTTCTGCCTGTAAATTCTATTTCAATAAAATCTTTTTTCTTTAATAGCATGAAGAATTCAGATTTAGTTAATTTAAAAATATTTGCTCGTCATTACAAGGATTGATTAATCCACATTAGACTCTGCCATAATGTTGCGCTAAAATCTTACTAAAAAAGAGCATCTGAAATTGATTTTTTTAGTTAAGAGTCCGCATTAACCCGCGAGCGAAACGAGCAGGTAAATTTTATAAACGATTTTTTGTTCTTTTAATTATGGTCTCAAAAATTATTAATGCCACTGAAGCAAAAGTAGGTACAAATATTATCATTGACACGGAATCATATACTGTCAGAAAAATAGACATTAGTAAAACAGGGAAGCATGGGCATGCAAAGTGTAGGATTGAGGCTGTTGGGATATTAAATGGTTCTAAAAAAGTTTTTGTTGTTCCAGGGCATGAAAGATTTGGAGTTCCTTTAGTCGAGAAAAGAAAAGGCCAGATTTTATCAAAAGGGGATAAGAAAGCAAGTGTTATGGATTTGGAATCTTTTGAAACACTGGAAATCATCTGTCCTGATGGAGAAGTTTTCGCATCTCTTGAAGAAAACGGGAATTGCGAATACTGGGATATTGAAGGTGAGAAGATAATTAAAAGAAAACTCTGACGAGTTTTCATTCGCCCACCAAGACATCGTTGAACTGAAAGAAGTTGTGAACTTAACCACAACAATCCTTAAATGACCCTATCAAATAATCTCTTGATGATTGAAATTACTAAAATCTTTGGTGGAAGAAACATCTTTTATCCTACAGAAGAATACTAGAAAGAAATTAATTGAGTTGCTTGAGAACCCCCCTATGAAATTAAAAGATAATGAAAAATACAGAAGGCAAATGCCTAATCCTTTAGGGGGGAGTAAGTATTGGGTATGACCGAGAAAGTATTAAAATTCATGTAAGGGACTATGTAAAATTAGAAGGGGCAAATGTTGGAAAGACAACAGGAAGTTTCATATTTAAAGAAGAAAAACTTACAGAAATTTCAACTATAGAAAAGATATTCCTAAACCACATACATGGAGATTATTTAAAAGAAAAAGGGACCACTTGAGAAAGGCAAAAAACCTTAAAAACTCATTTTTTCTCAGATAACTATGGTAACCAAAATACCCGAAGCACAAAATCGTATGTTCAAAAATGTTTTTGTTTGTAAAAAATGCCAGGCCAAACAGAAGGCAGACGCCCAAAAAATTCTAAAAGAAAAAGTCAAGTGCAGAAAATGTAAAAGAAATGCATTCAGACCCTTGAAAAAGAAATAAAATGGTGAGTTTTTTTGTGATCGATATGAGTTTATTAGTATTGTTTATCTTATTTGCATCTGTGTTCCTTTATAGAAAAAGGAGGAATCTCAAAAAAGAAGGCTCGCTCTTTTTATACAAAACATCGTGGGGGATAAAGTTAATTGATTATATCGGGAAGAAATATCAAAGAACCCTTAAGTTGCTGAGTTATATCTCTATAAGTATTGGTTATGTTTTAATGGCAGGAATTATTTATTTGATGGGGAATTCTGTTTATCTTTATTTGACAACTGAAATTGCAAAAACTCTCAAAGCTCCTCCAATTGCACCTTTAATCCCATACTTTCCAAAATTGTTTGGTCTTCAGAGTTTTTTTCCTGATTTTTTCTTTGTTTACTTTATAGTTGCTATTTTAATTGTTGCAACAGCGCATGAATTTTCCCATGGAATTTTTGCTAGGAGATTTGGCATAAGAATAAAATCAACTGGTTTTGCATTCTTCAAATACCTCCCTGCATTTTTCGGGGCTTTTGTTGAACAGGATGACAAACAGATGAATCAGTCAAAGAAGTTCGCGCAGATGAGTGTATTGTCTGCTGGAGTTTTTGCAAATGTGATTGTTGCAATAGGTTTTTACTTTTTACTATTCTTATTTTTCACTGCAACATTTATTCCTTCAGGGATTCAGTTTAATATTTATTCACAATCACTAGTGAATGTTGAAGATATCTCCTCGATAAATGGCCTGTCAGTAACTTCTTATGAAGAACTTTTGAATCTAACGAACGATTCCACAAAGTTGAATAGAATTTCTACAAAAGAGATGGATTATTTTGGAACAAGAGAAGGGCTCTTCGACCAGAGAGGGCAAGAACAAATAATTTTATCTGATTCGCCTGCATTGGAATATCAACTAGGGAAGATTATCACTGAAATTGACGGAGAAAAAATAACTAGCTTAGAAAAGCTAAAAGCGAAAATAGGTTCTTATTCTCCTGGAGATGAAATAGAGATTAAAACAATTAAGAAAAATAACACCTCTATTGACAAGTTAAAGTTGGGAGAGCACCCTGAAAAAGAAGGAGTTGCGTGGCTTGGAGTTAGATTTTATGGAAGTGCTCAAGGGACATTCTCCAAATTTGTATCAACAATTTTTCCCTCTTACAAAAAACCGTTTGTCTATTATAAGCCAAAAAGTGAGGCTCATATTTTTATCAAGAATTTAATTTGGTGGGTGTTTATTATTAATATTCTGGTTGCACTTTTTAATATGCTTCCACTTGGAATTCTCGACGGGGGGAGGTTCTTTTATCTGACAATATTGGGTATTACTGGCTCAGAAAACCTGGCAAAAAAGTCTTTCAGGGCAATGACTTATTTTATTTTGTTATTATTCTTTCTGCTTGTAATCAAGTGGTTATTTTCACTTTTTTAGGAAAAAATATTTAAAGAAGAACTTCTTTTAAAATCCAATTAAAAAAGAGGTTTCTAACATGGCAAAGAAAAAAGCGGCTAAGAAAAAAACAAAAAAGAAAGTCGCAAAGAAAAAGACTGCAAAAAAGAAGGGAAAGAAAAAAAAGAAGAGGTAATTCTCATCTAATCAATTGATTTTTTATTTAATAAGATTTAAATTCTGTTTCTTGTTTTTATTCTTATGATTCCTGAGGATATAAGTGAATTATTAAAAAGACAGCATTATGTTATTGCTGGAAAGCATTCTGCAGTTCAAGTTTGTCGTTGGACTAAGAAGGCTTTGACAGGCGAGGGAGTTTGTTATAAGCAGAAGTTTTATGGAATTAAGAGTTATGGATGTTGTCAAATGACGCCAGCTGTGATGTGGTGTCCGAATAAATGTTTGCATTGTTGGAGGGCGATTGAATTAACTTTGGGGGACAAGATGGAGAATACTGATTCTGCTAAGGAGATTGTTGATAAATGTATTGAGGCGCAGAAGAAGTTGTTGACAGGTTTTAAGAGCCATAAGAAAATTGATATGGTGAAGTGGGAGGATGCACAAGAGCCTTCTCAGTTTGCGATTTCGCTTTCGGGCGAGCCGTTGATTTATGATAAGATTTGTGATTTAGTTGAAGAGTTGCGAGCGAGAAATAAAACGAGTTTTATTGTTACAAATGGGTTGTATCCTGAGAAGATTCAAGAGATGATTGATAAAAATTGTTTGCCTACTCAATTATATATTTCTGTTAATTCGCCGAATAAAGAACTTTATGATAGATTTCATAGAAGTTCTATGAAAGATGCTTGGGAAAAGTTGAATAAGAGTTTAGAGATTATGGGAAAGATTAAAGGGCGTACAGTATTCAGGATTAATCTTGTTAAAGATTTGAACATGAACGCTTCTTTAGAAAAGAAGCGTAAGCAAGAAAAGGAACCAAAAGATTATCCAGAACTTTATTCTGAGATGATTAAGAAAGCGAATCCAATGTTTATTGAAGTTAAAGGGTTTATGAGTGTTGGTTATGCTCGAGAAAGATTAGGTTATGACAAAATGCCTTATCACGAGGATATTGTTGATTTTGCTAAAAAGATTTTGAAGTTTTTGCCAGAATACAAAATTTTAGATGAACATGAATTTTCAAGAGTTGTGTTGTTGGGGAAGAGTGAAGAAGGTAGGAAAATTTAATTTCCATAAAATTCTTGAAAATTTTTATTTTTAATTAATTTTACAAAAACTTCAAACATTAAACTTTGTATTTTGGGATTGTCAACAATATCAAATGCTTTCAAACAATTTTCTTGTCTTTGTTTAAATTTTAAAATTCTTTTTGTTTCTTTCATATCTTTGTTTTCTAAAATATTCTTTGCTATATCTTCCCCATTAATTAAGGCATAACTTATTCCTTCGCCAGTATTAGCGCTAGCAAGTCCACTTGCTTCTCCTGCTAAATAAATATTCTTAAATTTATTCCCAACATATTTAACATTTACAGGAGAACCTTGAAATTTTCCTTTGCTATAATCTACTCCCTGAGTATCTAAAAATTTATTTAATGAATCTTTTGCTCTTTTGCTGTTAATAATATCTGGATTAAAATAAACTCCTGCAGAAGTAAAATCTTTATGAGGGAAAATCCACCCATATCCACTTTTAATCTTGTCGGGCTCTAAGAACCAAATAAATTTATCATATTCTCCTGGAAGAATATACTGGTATCCTACATAAAATTTAGATGGCAAATTTAAACTTTTTCTAACTATAGAATTAGTCCCGTCACAACCAACCAAGTAATTAAATCCAATCTCTTCCCCATTAGACAAAGTTACATAATTTCCATCAATTTTTTTAACAGACTTTTCAGTTTCAACCTGTATATTTTCAAATTTATCTAATTCACTTAATTGATATTTTCCTAGATCTAGTCTACTAATTGTTCTTAATGGATTTTTTAGTTCAAATTCGTATTCATTATTATTTAGAATAATACTTTGTTTCTTAAATTCCCTATATTCTCCTTCTGGAAGATTAAATGGATTAGTTAGATATGTAAGTCCGCCGGCACATATTTTTGGCCCAATAATATCTTTCTTTTCCAAAACTAATATTTCTAAAGAAGAATTCCCTAAACTTTCTGCACATTTTAATCCAGAAGGTCCAGCCCCAATAATTGTAATCATATGATTAAGTTTTTAGATAGATTATATTAATATTATTGTTACGATTTATTGTTATTCCACAATCTTTATAAACAATAATCTGAATAATTAGATTTAACTCTAATAGAGGTGGTAAAATGAGTAAAAAACTAAAGAATACAGTAGATAATATAATAAAAACAACTTCTAAAAGCTTCTCAAACCTTTCCATGAAAAAATTTAATTCCAATCATAACTCCGCCAATTCAAATTGAAATCCC
>NZBV01000031.1 GCA_002686355.1 Candidatus Pacearchaeota archaeon
TCATGAATTCTGCAAGTGATTGAAATAACTGAATCAGAATTAATCCATAGAACAGGTATCCTATGAAGATTGCGAATACAAAAGCAAGACCTCCGTGCAGGACTTTTTCTCTCTTGTCAGGATTCTGAATTAATATTGTCACAAGAACCATTGTTAAGACTGCAATTGCACACGGATTGACAGCGTCAGCTAAAGCAAGAGAAGTTATCCCAAGAAAGTCTAGTTCTGGCATTTCAACAACCAGTCAGCTCTTTTAATCTTTCAATTGATTGAACACCGCGGTAATCAGTTTCTTCAATAATCCATGTTGGTGTTCCTATGATTTCAGTGCATTTTTCTCTTTCATAAAAACAATCAATTTTATCCATATAAACCATGTTTTTTCCAAACATTCCTTCTTGGATTTCACAGGCATGGCAGCCTAATTGAGTGTAAAGAATTGAATTCTCTCCAATGCATTTTGCTGTTTCTTTGTCGACGTTTGAGCTGTTGTTTGCTAAGGAGTATGCTAGGACTATTACAGCAATTATTATAATTAGGGTTATCCAGTTTCTTTTTTTCATAGATAGAAGAATTAAAATTTATTTTTAAGAGTTTAGGTGGAACTGGTTTCAGATTGATACGCCTGGTTTTGTCTCGTAATAGAATGATTTACAACTGACTCTACCAAGTTGTTCGCTAAAAATTTAGCTAAAATAAAGTTTATCTGTTAATTATTGTTCAGCGAAAAATCCTGATAGGGTTGGATTTGGAGCAAATATTAATTTTAAACATATCGAAAAAACTTAATCAATAATCTGGCATTTCTTCTTTAGAATTGTCAAGGGTTTTTTGTTCCTTTTGGGGTTCTTCTTTTGGTTTTTCTTCTTCTGGCTCTTCCTGTATTTCTTCTTCTGATATTGAATTAATCATTTCTTTGAATTTTAGGAAATCATCTGCCAGAATCCTGACACCTGCTTTTGTGAACCCAGTATATCTTTCACTTGTCACGAACTCACGAATTGTAAGGCCACGCTTTCCTCCAAAGTCATCGATTCTCACGACAATGTCAGATGTGTCGTTCTTTTTTATTTTTCCAATATCTTTCTCCATATTATAATTTATACAAAAGAGTATTTAAGATTTTGTGTTCTAAAGAATACTAGCCTTGATTATTTTAACTTTTTCTAAAGGTCTGTCTTGCACATCTTTTGGAAGTTTAGCTATTTTATCAACTACATCCATGCCTTCTATTACTTTACCGAAGGTAGGGTGTTTTGGGTCAAGAAAATTGTTGTTTACTAGGTTTATGAAGAATTGGCTTGAGCCTGTGTTTGGTCCTGCATTTGCCATCGAGATTGTTCCGCGATTATTTTTGTTTCCACCTGTGTGAGTGAATTCATCTTGAATGTTTGGAATTTTTGGGTCGCCCATTCCTGTGCCTGTTGGGTCGCCTCCTTGAATCATAAAACCGTCAATGATTCTGTGGAAAATTACTCCGTTATAAACCCCTTGTTTCACGAGATTTTCAAAATTTCCTGTTGTGATTGGCATGTCAGAATATAAATTAATTACAATGTCGCCGTGGTTTGTTTCTAATTTTACTTGTGTCATTTTGTTTTCATTAATGCTATTTCCTGTGAATTTTGTAAATCCAAGAGTTGCTAATAAGAGAATAACTAAAACTATTATAAATGTTATGTAATTTTTCATGGAAGGAATAAATGATAGAGGTTTATAATTATATTGCTAATTTTTCCTTTATATGATGAAGTATTTCTTGTTGAATTTGTTCATGCAAGGGATGATGCATATTTCTCAAAAAGATCCCCCAAAAATATGAATAAATATGAACAGGAAACAGAACAAGAAGCACTAAAAACATACAAAAAAATCCATATATTATCGATTTTATAATGTGGTTCTATAAACCCTTTTATCGTGCATTATAGCGATGAGAAAGCATTTTTTGGCTTATTTTGTTAAGGAGAATTTAAGAGTATAAAATATTCAAACATCAATTGTTTATTTTTCATAGTAGATTATTGGTGTTTTTTGAAAAATAGATTGTTTATCCTTTTTTTGTATCCAATTATTTGCTTTGTCTCATCACGCATAATTTAAAAAAGAATATTAAAACTCGTCAAATAGAGACCTTTCTTAAAGAATAAAATATAGATTTATATATATCTGCCTAAAACAATAATTTTTAAAAAGGGTTTTTGATTAAAAGGAAATGCTTGAACGTTTATCTAAATTGAATATAGTTAGAGTTGGAGATCATATTACATATAGTAGTCTTAAGGAAATTGGGGAAAATCTTGTGGATTCTTTTTATGGAGTTATTTGGGATTTTGATTTGCTGCATCATAGTAGTCCTGTATTAGAAGGTATTGATGCTTATCTTTTGACATCAGTATTGCATGAGAAATATGGAGGGCATATACTTGGAATAACTGCTGCAGATTTAGAGACTGATGATGAAGATGAATTTTATAATTCTATTTTAGGAGGCAAGAATCGTGAAAACGATGTTGCAGTGGTTTCTACAAAAAAACTTAGTCCAGTTGAGATAAAATCTGAAGAAGATTGTGATTTATATGTGGGTAGAATATTAAAGGTTGCTTTGCATGAAGTTGGTCATAACGTAGGGTTAGGTGATCATGCATCTCATCAAAATTCTAAGAGTGGTTGGCTCTGTCCTATGAGTAGAGGAGAATTTAATAAATATGGTTACAAAGGATATGTAAAAGCAATTGTTGACCAAAGAAATTTTGATTTTTGTGAAGAATGTTCTGATTTCTTGAAGTTTTGGGTAAAAAGATAATCTTTAAAAATTAGAAAACCTCTTAAAAGATTTTCTTGTAATTGATTAATCCCTCATCTCGATTTTTATGTTTACGTTTTTTGGAATTCTCAGACGCATGATGCTGTGAAGAACTCTCTCATTTGTAGGCAAGTCAATCAGTCGTTTATGGATTCTCATTTCATATCTGTCGAATGTCGCGGTACCATCTCCGCAGGGAGATTTCCTCGTCGTGACTTTTAATTTTTTTGTTGGCAGTGGGATAGGTCCACTGATTGTTATGCCTGATTTTTTTGCGAGTTCCCGAATGGTTTTGCAAATATCATTAAGCATTTTTATGTCTGTACTATTGAGTTTTATCCTAACTTTTGCCATTGAAGGGCACCTATGGTTTCCTCCCATGCACATTCTCTTTCGACGTGGTTAAGCTATTTCTCCCAACACTTCGATGGAAATTGTATGAAAGGCAATCCTTTAATTATTTAATTATGTTAGGGTTGGTTTTTAAAACTTTCTTGAGGTTTGCATTGGTGTATAAAAGGTTGGTAAAAATAAATTGAGCCATCACAGAGCGCTAAAGTATTGAAAATTTTTCGGCAGATTAGCTGATTTTGCATTGGTATAGTGGATTATTCTAGCGACTGTTTTGAAGGATTCGCATTCGTAGCGTAACTAAAAACCTTTTTATATACTTTATTCTATGTAAGATAAATTAAAGAGGTCCAAATTAAGAGGTTATTTTCATATGGATATATTTATTCAATTAGCAATGATTTTGTTGTTAGCATTTGCAGTGTCTTTCGTTATGAGTTTGTTTAGGCAGCCAATTATCATTGGGTATATTATCGCAGGTATTGTTACGGCATGTATTATTGAGTCTGGTTATTTTGACATCAGTGCTTCATCTGAGGTCATTCACATCTTCTCGCAGTTTGGAATTGCTTTTTTGCTTTTCATCGTAGGATTGCATCTTAATCCGCGAGTTATCAAAGAAATCGGAGCTTCTTCATTGATTATTGGCCTTGGTCAGATGGTCTTGACTTTTGTTGCTGGTTTTGTTGTGTCATATTCTCTTTTGGGTTATGGGGCTGTCACTGCGTCTTATGTTGGCATAGCTCTCATGTTCAGCAGCACGATTATTGTTATGAAACTTTTGTCAGACAAACGACAGTTGGACTCGCTTTATGGCAAGATTGCAATTGGTGTTTTGATTATTCAGGATCTTGTTGCTGTTGCTGTTTTGATGTTTATATCGGCGACGGTAGGAGAGGCAAACATTTCTTCTTTTGCAATGAAGAGTCTGTTGGGGGGAGGAGGTTTGATTGGCCTGTTGATTCTTTTTGGATACTTTGGGTTGCCGAGGTTTGTTAATGTTGTTGCAAGGTCACAGGAACTCTTGTTTTTGTTTTCAATATTTTGGTGCTTTTTAGTTGCTGCTTTATTTGGGTTTCTTGGATTTTCAATTGAAGTAGGTGCCTTGGTTGCAGGAGTCGTGTTGTCAATTTCTCCTTATAGCACAGAAATTAGTTCTAAGATTCGTCCTCTCAGAGATTTCTTTTTGATAATTTTCTTTATTATCCTCGGCCTGAATATTAATCTGTCGAGCATTCAGAATGTCTTTTTCAATGCCCTGGTTTTGTCCTTGATTGCGTTGATTTTGAAACCAGTTATTTTAATGACACTAATGGCCTGGTTTGGTTATACCAAGAGAAACAATTTTTTGCTTGGGACTACTCTAGCACAGATTTCGGAGTTCTCTTTGATTGTTCTGACTCTTGGTGTTACACTTGGCCACATTACTTCAGAAGTTTTATCAACAGTAACCCTGACAGGGATCATAACAATAACTCTGTCCACTTATATGATAATTTATTCTAACAAGTTTTATAGGAGGATGAAGGAGTTTGTTTTTGAAAAGGCTAAGATAAAAAAAGAACGAAAAATAAAGAAAGAGTATGATGCTATTTTGTTTGGTTACAATAGAATTGGGTTTAGCATTTTGAAATCTTTGAGAAAGATTAAGAAGGATTATTTGGTTGTTGATTTTAATCCTGATACTATCGATGACCTGAGCAAATTTAAGATTCCTTCTTTGTATGGCGATGTTTTTGACCACGAATTATTAAATGAATTGCCTTTAGATAAAGTTAAACTTGCTGTGTCGACGATTCCTGATTTTGAGACTAACTTTTTGTTGATAGAATCAATGAGGATTATCAATCCTGACGCAATAATTATTGTTCGGGCGCACCAGATTGAGGATGCCCTGAAACTTTATAGAAAGGGCGCGAATTATGTTTTGACTCCCCACTTCTTAGGAGGGGAATATATTGCAAAGATGATTGAGATTGATAAGATAAATCCTGTTAAGTATAAAGAGGAAAAACAGAAACATATGAAGACTTTAACAGAGATGTTGAAAAAAGGATACAAGCATACAGGGATTGAGGAAAATTGATATATCTTTAAGACAATATTAGTTTAAATAAGTTTTGTACAATTAGAAATGCAAAAAGGGTCTTATCCTAAAGGACAAAGGCCTGTAGAATGTGGTCACTATTATCCCAATGTTCTTTTAGAAACAGAGTTAAAACAATAGATGGAGAGAATATAAAGTGTTAAATTGTTTTTATTGTGGGAGATATGAAACTCTGATTGATCCATTCTCTTTTGATAAAAAGGCTCTTTTAAGGCTGGGTTGCGATGGATTCAAATTACATTTTTATAGAGAAGACTTAACAGAACTTAGAAACAAGATAAAAGAGCCGTCTAATTGTTCTTAGTTTTTTGTTTTAACTTTTTAATTCGTCTCTTCTTCACTTGTGCCTTCCTTGAGTTCCGCCGTTGTTTCACCTATTCCTAAAAGCGAGAAGGTGAGGTCAAAGACTCTCAGAATTATTTCAAGAGTTATTATGAACAGGAAGTAAGTTGCTATGTGTCTGATGAAGTTTGGGATTTGCATTAATTGGGTGATAACTTTTGCGAAGTAAGCAGATTCTGCGAGAAATATGGGGTTTAGGACAAATGCTACGAGCATCATGAGAGGAAGAATTTTTGCGATTTCCTGCGCGAGGTTTTCTTTGTAATAAGAAATCATTCTTATTGCAGCAATAACTATTGCAGAGATGATTAAAATTTGTTCTGTGTTCTGATTTGAAGATAAGAAAATGAGGAAGAGAGTGAAGATTCCGAGGACAAGGAAAATTACAAACGGGATTATCACAATATATTCAAGAAGGTAAAGAGTTCCTGCGATTATTCTTTCTGACAAAGGGTTTGTTGCTTTGTTGTATTTGCCGAGATTGAGTTCAAGAGGATCTTTTTTTGAGATGAATCTGTATCCGTGCCAGACAACTATTGCGTAAAGAACAACCAGCAATACAAGTATAAGAAAATTTATGAAACTTCCGACAGATGGCGGGAAAAAATTTATGAAGTTGTTATAAAATTCAACAATCCCATTTCCAACGCCTTGAATCTCCTCTTGCATGAATTAAATTGGGAACTATTCTTTTTAAGAGTTTTGGGAAAATTTAAATATAAGCTTTGTTTTGTTGAAAGATGATTGACATTAAACTTATCCGTGAGAGCCCTGAGCTTGTTAAGGAGAATATTAAGAAAAAATTTCAGGGTGAGAAGCTACTTCTTATTGATAAAGTCAAAAAATTGGATGGAGACTGGAGGAAA
>NZBV01000032.1 GCA_002686355.1 Candidatus Pacearchaeota archaeon
TAATTGCGGGGATAATTGTGATAATTATGCTGGATGGATTGCTAAAGCATCAAATAAAGAAGATATCCTAGATTCCAAGCTTTTGCTTGCAATTATGATGCAGGAAAGTAATTGTGGTGCAGATGAGCACTCTGGAAGTTCTATAGGTTTAATGCAGATAAATTTAATCCATTGTGGGAAGTATGGTTTGACTAAAAATAAAGGAGAATGTGAGAATGAATTATTAAGTGATCCGGAATTGAATATTGGTCTTGGAGCAAAAATATTAAAAATAAATTATAATTCACATAGTGGAGGAAAACAATTTTCAAAAGCATGTACTGATGAATTCAAAAAAAAATATTATTCAGGATGGAAAGCCGCATTAAGAGGGTATAATGGGTGGGGATGTAATCCAGACTATCCTAAACAAGATAATTATGTTGAGTATGTAACGAATCTGCACGAAAGATTAAAAGAAATTAGTGGTGAAGAAGCCACAGTTGATCCAGATAAGATTATTGTCTCTGGAAATGATTTTAAGGTTGAATGTTTGTTGACACAGGATAATGAGAGAGGAAAAAAAGCAGAAGCAAAGAATTGGCTAAAGTGTATTAGTAGGTCAGAGAGTATTTTGTATTATGATGATGGCAGGCTTAAAGAAGGAACAATTAAGATTTCAACAGGCTCAAATAACAAGGGAAGGAGGGTTTCATGATAGTAAAAATCAAAAATTTTTGGTCGCTCGTCCAGATGCGGTCAAACAAGAGGATTTTAAATGATTAAGAGAGCACAGATAGCAACAACAATGACATGGTTTATTGCATCTGTTATAATACTTTTTATTATGTTTGCGTTTGTCGCAATAACTGCTAGTTTGGCTCTTCAGAGATTAAAGGAGAAAGGAAAGGTCGAGATTCGTGAAGATAATTTAATAGAAAATTTGGAGATTCAGAGGTCTTTAATGACTTTTTTAAATTCCCCTGTTGGTGAAGGGACAATAATGGAATTAATTATTAAATTGGAAAAAGAAGGTAATGATGAAAATAGCGCTTCTGATATTTTTAAGGAAAATGCTAATAGATTGTTTTCAACATATTTTCCTAAAAAAAGTTGGGAAAAAGGAGTCCACCCTTGGTGGGTTAAAGTTCAAAACATTAATGATAAAATTAAACGACCCACTTTAAATTGCGATTTTTGTGCAGGAGCATTTAACTGTGATTCTCAAGGAGATATAACGTCTGTAATCAATATTGGAGATAAAAAAGTTGTGTTTTGTATATTCAAAACATATATTGAAAATGTTATTAAATAAACGTGGAAACATTGCGATAACTATTCTTGTTTTTTTAGTCGCAACCCTGGTATTTTCTTCTGTTTTTATTTTTTTTACAACTTCTGGAAAAGCAAGTGCAAAGATTTATGATGCAAAATTTTTAGATAGTGTTTATGTGAAGCAGAATTTAGCTGAGTTTTATTTGAGACATGCAGGAGAAAATATGAAAAATTCTGGATATTCTAAAGAGAGTTTTAAGAAAAAGTTTGAAGAATATGATTTTGATGAAGATTATTTGAAAGAGTTGAAAAAAATTATTAGCGAAGATAAGTTTAATTTGAAAAAGGAGGATAAAATTTTAGAGATTGTGGTTAATGAGTGGAAAATAAAAGATTTGCATAAGAATATTGTTACATATATCCCAAAAATTTCTGTGAAATTTAGAAAAGTTTAAAAAGAAAGTATCCTTAAGTAAGTTATGAAAAAGGTGATGAAGGATAAGAGGGGGGCTGAAACGTCAACTATTCTTATTTGGATGATTGTTGCGATTGCAGGAGCAGTAATTGTTTTAATTTTTGTTTCAGGTAGTTTTGGAATATTTTCTAATATTATAAAAAAAGGAGATATAGATACAACTCTAATTTCTCAGAAATGTAATCTTTATACAAACATAGTTAATTCTGGTTATTGTACTGATAAAATTGAGATAGCAAAAGATAAATATGTTAATTGTGGTTATGCGGTTAAGAATTTTGGAATTGAGATTGAGGGAGACAAACCAAAGAATTGTAATAGTACAGAAGGTATAGAGAAGGGAGCTACAGCAATTTGTAATAAATTGAAAATAGAAGAGACTGCAACAAATTATAAGAAAATTGAAGTTAATAATAAAACTTGTATAAAGAGGGATGAGGATAAGGCTGGATCCGATTCAGCTTCACAACAAACTGTAAAAGTATAATTTTCCTTAACAAAAATTTAATAAACAATTAATTCTAATTTTAATTATGGCATCTGCATCTGAGAGAAGAAATAAAAAGAAAGATAAGAAGAAGGAAAAGAAAAAACACCCTTATAAAACTGGTGGAAAGAGGAGAACTACTAAAATAAAATCATAAGACTGAGTTATTTTAATTTTTAATTATTCCTTGGATTAGTTTTAATGTATAAACTAAAACTAATGGGCCGATTATAAATCCAAATATCCCAAATACTGAAAGTCCTCCTAATATCCCGATAATCATTATAAGTGGATTTACTTTTGTTTTATCACTAATTATTTTTGCTCTTAAAATTGTGTCTATGAAAGAGCTTAAGAATACTCCAAAAATTATCATGGGTATGGCTGTGGTGTAATCTTGCATGAACAAATAATAAATAGTCATTGGTATCCATACGATTGCTGGACCTAACCCTGGAATAAATGCCATGAAAAAAATCAATATTGCAGACAGCATATAAAATTTTACTCCAATTAGATAAAATCCAACTAAAGCCAAAATAAACTCTATAATTGCAATAATTAGCACGCCATACAATATATTATTTGTCACTTGCATTAGTTCTTTGCTAGTGGCTTTTTTATCCTTGAAGGGAAGATATTGTTTTAATTCCGATGAAATCATATCCCATTTTTTTAAAATAAAAAACATTCCAATCAAACTTATCAAAATAGAGAGTATCATTGAAGGGGCATACATAATCATTGAAGTAAATAATCCAATCAAAAAAGAGATTCCTTGATTAGTTATCTGGGTTAAATCTAAATTCATGCTTTTGATTATTTTAAACTCAGAAATTGTTGTTAAAATGTTTTTGATGTTTCCCTCATTTACAAAACTCCCTCCCTGACTGATTATCTCCTTAATCATCAGGCCTGCCGGAACCAATATTATCAAGGCGATTAAAAAAACACAAATAAATGCCTTAAGATTATCACTAAATTTTTTGTTTAGTTTGTTGTAAATTGGTCTTGTTAAATAAGCAAGTATAAATGCAGAGATTAATGCGATGATAAATGGCTTGATTATGAAATATGACAAAATAATTAAGATTACTATCACCGCCCAAAATAAATATTTTTTCAATTCTTTCTCACCTATTTTCATACTTAATTTAATGAGGCAAGCTTTATAAAAATTACTTTCATTGTGTAAAAATGTTAGAGATGATTTTTTTGATTGTACTTGCATTAAGTTGGATTATTGTTGCAAGTATCCAGGATTTGAAAAAAAGAGAGGTTGCGAACTGGTTGAATTTTTCGTTGATAATTTTTGCCTTGGGTTTTAGGTTTTTTTATAGCTTGTTTTCTGAGGTGGGGTTTGGGTTTTTTTATCAAGGTTTAATTGGGCTTGGGATATTTTTTGTATTGGGAAATGCGTTTTATTATGGACGAATGTTTGCAGGAGGCGATGCGAAACTTTTTATTGCTCTTGGAGCTGTTTTGCCTTTTAGTGAAAGTTTTTTAGTTAATGTGAAGATTTTTACATTATTTATTTTTTTGTTTTTGTTTATTGGGGGATTTTATGGGTTGGTATGGAGTGTTGTTTTAAGTTTGAAGAATCTTGAGAATTTTAAAAAAGAGTTTTCTAAGAATTTTAAAAAAAACAGAAAGTTTATTTATTTTGTTTTAATTTTCGGTTTAATTATTATGCTGGCTGGTTTTTATGAAAATTTGTTTTTTTATGTTGGCGCTTTGATTTTTGGTTTATCGTATTTTTATGTTTATGCAAAAACTGTTGATGAATGCTGTATGACAAAAAAAATCAAGGTCAAGAATTTGAGAGAAGGAGACTGGCTTTACAAGGATGTTAAGGTTGGGAAAAAGACAATTAAGGCAAGTTGGGACGGCTTGACCAAAGATGACATTATTTTTCTCAGAAAAAACAAGAAAAAAGTTTTAGTCAGGCACGGAATACCATTTGTTCCTGTTTTTTTAATTAGTTTTTTGATTTTGGTTTATTTGGTTTATCAAGGGCATCTGGGTTTTTTGTGGTTTTATTTTTAAGAACATAGATTACTTGTAAAATTAAATTATAAACATTTTTAATAGATTTAATGTGAACGAACTATGTGAGTTTTAATCTGGGTTTAAGGTCAAGGTATTCTATTTGGCAGTCTTATTTTTTCTTTTTTTGTCTCTAGTTTTTTTGCTGTTTTTGGTTTTGATTTTTTTTCAAGTTGCCTTTGAAGTTTTTCAAGATTTTTTGGGTTTGCCCTGTGTCTTTGCGAGTCAAGAGTTTCATCTTTATAGATTGGGAGAATATTTATTATCACGTGTCCCATAAAATTTGATGAAGATATTAGAACATCTTTTGGTTTGAATTTTGTTTTGATTTTTTTTGCTATTTTTTTAGATAATGTAAAAGCCGTTTGCGGGATTTTTTCTGATTCTGAAATATGTTGCTTTGGGATTATTAAGGAGTGGGCTTTTGATATAGGATTTATTTCCAAAATTGCAATTGAATCTTTGTTCTCGTCAATTTTGTAAGACTGAGCTTGTCCTGAAACAATAGAACAGAAAATACATTGAGGAGAGGCCTGAGGAATCTGGGAAGAAGAATCAGTTTTTATTAAATCATTTTGCATCAAAAATTGTCCAAGTTGTTCAGCATTCATGCCTTGCACTTGTTGAATCAAAGATTGTCTTTTATCACCAGAAAAAGTTGCTTCTATTTGTTTGATGAGTTGCTGTTTAATTTGAGTAATTTGTTCTGGAGGTAGCATAGGGAAAATAAGTTAGAGGGTTATAAAAAACTTTATATATATAATCTGCCTTGGATAAAAATGAAAAAGGTGATAGGGTATGTTTTTATTCTGACTGGTTTAATTAGCTTGGTTTCAGGTCTTGAAAAGTTTAGTGATTTTTTTGCGAAGTTTGTTCCTTTTGTTAAGGATATTTCCCAGGCATATCTGTCTGCTGTGGGTGTTATCCTCATCCTTGTTGGGTTGTATTTGTCAAAAAGAAAAATGAAAAAAGGCAAAAAAGATAGCTTGCTTCCAATTTTTGAAGGAGAGAAAGTTGTGGGGTATAAAAAGTATTAAAATGAAAAATAAGTTTTTGATTTTTGCTGGGCTGTTGATTATTTTGTCTAGTTTTGTTTCTGCGCAATATTCTGATTTTTATAATCTCTCTCCGTCTGAACTTTTAGAAAATGAGTGGGTGGTTTTTGCAGGAGTTTTTTTAATAGTGTTTGCAATGGTTTTTATGGCGCTTTCTAAACAATTTAGTAGTAAGAAGAAAAATAGTATGTATCCTTGGATGACTGACACAGATAGGAATAAAGCAGTACCAGGGATTATTGCATTAGTGATTGCTCTTTTTAGTGCAGCTGCTTTTGTAAGGAATAATTTAATTGAAAGGATTTTTGGAGAAGCAATTACTATTTGGATTCTTGTTTTGGTTTTGATTGTTCTTTTTATGTTATCTGTCCCTTTTTACAAAGCATTGAAGCAGAATGTTGGAGGAGGTATAGCAATTTCTATAATAGTGGTTGGATTGTGGGCAATTATAAAATTTGGTTTTGATCCTTTTCAATATAATTTGCCGTCGGGTTTTTATGACTTTTATGAAATTATTATTAATCCTGTTTTTTTGGTTGTGTTGGTTGTTGCTGGAGTAATTTTTTCTTTAATTAAGAGAAGTAGTCGTGGAAGATAGAAAAGTTTATAAAATGAAAAATTATATAATAATATGTTAAAAGATAAAAGAGGGCAAGGTATCCCTAAGGCAGTTTTATGGATAGGCGGAATTTTGATTGTTGGAGTAATAATTTTTTTTATTGTAAATAGTGGTTTTTTTGATGGGATTAGTAAGGGTATTGATACAACTTCTATGAAACCTAGTGAAACATCTATTGCTCAAGGGGATGGAGCAGGTAAAACTGTAAAATATTTTGATTATATTATTGGAGGAGTTCCAAATATGTTAATTAGTAATACCTCTGAGGTTTCTGCTTTAATTATTGTTATTGCTTTGTGGTTGTTGATATTCATTACTTTTGCAGATATTTTAGCTGTTTTTAGCACTTTTAGTAGAGAAGTAGCTTGGGTTGTTGGTTTTTTGATCTCAGTGATAGCAGCTAATATGAATTTTATAGTTACTGTATCTGTATTTGCAGTAGGAATTTTCGCATTTCTTGGAGCACTCTCTGTTTTTGTTGGAATGTTTGCCGCATTCGCCGCATTCATAGCTGTTAATTGGGGAATTGGAAGATTTGGGCCTTGGGTGATTCATAGGAGAGCAATGCAAGCAGCTGCAACTGAAGCAATTGAATCTGAAGCTGGTGGAAGGACACTTAGAGGGGTTCTAAGAGGTCTTCATGAGGCCGGAGAAGGATTAAGAGGAAGATAGTTTTAGTTACTTTTAAATAATCTTTTTTTATTATTTGATTATGGATAAAAAGATTGTGATATTATTTTTATGTTTGCTGTTTTTCGCACAAGTAGTTAGTGCAGATATTCTTGATAGTATAGAAGAGAAGGTTGAAGGAATTGGAGACACAAAAGAGAATATTGAAGAAGGTGTTGAAAAAATAAAAGAAACTAAATGGGATTATCTTGGTGAAAAATGGAAAACTATTTTTTTGAGGAATAAAGTTGTTTCTGTTGTTGATGGTTTTTTCCAAAAAATAAATATTGTTTTTGTTGTTTTGTTTGGTGAAAATTATTCTTTGTCTTTGACTTTGCTTTTTATTGTTATTTTGTGGTTTTATTCTTTCTTTAAACTTAGTGAGATACTTACAGATTATTCTACTTTTTCTTCTTCTGTTGCAACTTTAATTGGCTTGGGTTTTTCAATTATTATGGCGCAGTTAAAATTCTTTAGAGTTTTAGTTGAATCTTTTGGTTGGCTTGTTTTTTCACAAGAAGCATGGTGGCTTAGACTTATTATCTTTATAGTAATTGGTTTTGTGATGATTTTTTTATATAAACTTTCTTCACAGGTAGGAGATTCTTTTAAGAAAAACAGAGAGAAAACTAAAGAAGAAATGGAAAAGTTAGAAGAGAAGATTAATAGAGGAATTATAAAATCTTTTGCAGATACAATTGTAAAGGCTTTAAAATAATCAACCAAAAGCCCTACGCATATCTGTAACTTCTGCAGAACTAACATTTTCAATTTTTCTTAAACCTTCTTCAATTGGTTCAAGTTTTCCGTCGTCCTCGTTTTGTTCAAAACCCGCAATAACTGCTTTTAACCCAAATGCAATTGGTTGTTCTTCAAATGAAACACTTTTGCCTTTGTTTGCTTCAATTATTTCTTTTGCTTTTCTTTTGATTTCTTCTATATTTGCATCTGGAGATGCTGGCATTAATTTTATTTTGATTAGAGTTATGCCCATGTTTAATACTAATTAAAATGATTTATAAGTTTTGTTTTATTTGATTTTATTCGGTTTATCATCATAATTCTTATAAAGGAGAGGGCTTTTTTAAAACAATGGATGAAAATTATCAGAGAATTCTTGAGAAGATTGCTGGTTCCTCTGGCTTGGGCAAGGAGGAGATTGAGAGAAAAGTCGAGGCAAAACGCGCAAAGCTTGCAGGGCTGATTAGTCGTGAAGGGGCTGCCCAGGTTATTGCTGTGGAATTAGGGCTTAACTTTGATAATGAGAAATTGAAGATTAATGAATTACTCCCAGGTATGAGAAAGGTCAATGTAATTGGAAAGATAATCAACCTGTTTCCTGTTAGAACTTTTACAACTAAGAACGGGGAAACAGGAAAAGTTGCGAATATGGTTTTAGCTGATGGAACATCTAACATCAAAGTTGTTCTATGGGATACTAATCATATTGATTTGATTGAAAATGGCCAAGTTTCACAGGATAAGGTTGTCGAAATTGCTAATGGAAGCATGCGGGATAATGAGATTCATTTGGGAAGTTTCTCAGAGTTTAAACCATGTGAAGAAGTTTTGGAAAATGTGAAGACAGAAAAAATTGTCAAGGAGAAAAAGATAATTAATTTTAGGGTGGGGGACAGTGTTCAGACCCGTGCATTTGTTGTCCAAAATTTTGAGCCGAGGTTTTTTCATATTTGTCCTGAATGCAGGAAGAAGGTTGTTTCTGGAGCAGATGGATTTATTTGTTCAGAACATGGAAAGGTTAACGAGGAAAAGAAGGCCCTGATTAGCATTGTTCTCGATGACGGAACAGAAACAATGAGGGCTGTTTTGTTTCACGAACAATTGACGCCCCTTGGAATCACTGAGTTGGAAAACTCTGAGAAGTTATTGAATCAGCGAGAGGATTTACTTGGGAAAGAAATGATTTTCTCGGGCAATGTCAGGAATAACAAGATGTTTAATAATATAGAATTTATTGTTGATGGGATTAGGGAGGTAAATGTTGATGAGTTGGTTGGAAAATTAGGACAATAGATTTAAAACTTGTTTTTTGTTGAAATTCTAATGAAAAATCAATTTTTGAAAGCCTTAAGTTTTTTTGCATTTCCTATAGGAGTTTTTTTCTTTAGCTTGTTTATTGATTATGCTTTTAACGCCTATGTGCTTTTCCCTTGGGTTGATATTCCAATGCATTTGCTTGGGGGGGTTTCTGTTGGGTATATGTCTGTTTTGTTTTTGAGATTTTTCAGAGAAGAGAATTTGCTTATTATTAAGAATAAATTTATTTTTGTTTTAATTGTTGTTTTTTCTGTTAGCTTTATCGCGATTCTCTGGGAATTCTGGGAATTCTTAACAGACTACTTTTTTCAGGTTTCCTCTCAACCTGGTCTTGAAGACACAATGCTTGATTTTTTAATGGGAATGCTTGGCGGGTTTTTTGCCGGAATTTTTAGTAAGATTTAAATTTAAGTTTTTGTTTTAGAATCTATGTTAATTCGTACTCATCTTGTTATTACAAGTTTTTTTGTTTTATTATTTCTTCCATATGTTGAGGGAAAACTGGCTTTTGCAGTCGTTGCACTGATCGCGGCTTTTCTTCCTGATGTTGATTCAAGATTTGCGACGATTGGCAGAAGGAAGATAGCGAGGATTTTGCAAGTATTTACAAAGCACAGAGGAGTAATACATAGCTTTACTTTTTTAATGACATTGACTTTTTTGTTGATTATTTTTTATCCAAGAATTTCACTTGGTTTTTTCCTCGGTTATAGTTTGCATCTCTTAGCAGATAGTTTCACTCCTGATGGCATTAAGCCTTTTTATCCTTCTAAAAAGAAATCAACAGGGATAGTTCCCACTGGTGGAAAAAGAGAGATGATTGTTTTGGTGTTTTTCATTATTGCCAATCTAGTGCTACTTGGATTGAGAATTTTTGATTGATTGAAAATTAGTTGTTCGTGAGACTCGCGGGGTAATTGCTTTGAAATTGGCTCTGTCAGATTTTTCTGCTATAGAATAGTTGATATTAATGGCTTTTTAACGAAGTTTCTTGATGAAATCTGGAACTGATTGATTAATTGTGAATATTAGCGAGCAGTATTTCAATCATTATTTTCAAGAGGATAAATCCTTATAAAGTGAAGCTGGTTTGGGGGGGTATGCAGAAGAAAATAAGAGAAGCCTTAGAAAGATATGCTTGTATGATAATTTGTGGGGGGAATAGTGAAATTGTTGAGCACTATAAATCTCTTAGAAGAATGTGTGATAGCGATTTCTATGAAGAATTAGATGATATTAGTGTAGATGCGGAAAAACTTCGTGCAAGAACAAATGTCCTTGTGGAAAAAATCGAAAGGAATTGTGCATAAAAATGCCAACAAAAAAAAAGACCGAAGAAATTAAAAAAGCAGTTGTAGGTAAAGAGCCAGAGCTGATAGACTTGCCAGGAATCGGACCTGCTGTTTCTACGAAGTTAGAGAGTGCTGGGATTTTCGATATGATGAGTCTTGCTGTCATGAGTCCTGCTGCACTTGCCGATGCTGCTGGAGTCAGTTCTGCTGTTGCACGAAAGGCGATTCAGGCTGCAAGGGAATTGTTAGATTTGGGTTTTGTCGAGGGTACAGAATATGCTAAAAAGAGGGAGAATATTCATTATATCACAACAGGAAGCAAAAATTTTGATGGACTTCTTGGGGGAAAAGGGGTTGAGTCCAGGTCTATTACAGAGGCGTTTGGCGCTTATGGTTCTGGAAAGACGCAGCTTGGTCTAACACTTGCGGTTAATGTCCAGCTTCCTAAGGAAAAAGGGGGGGTTTCTGGGAAGACTGTTTTTATTGATACAGAAGGAACATTCAGGCCATCGAGGATTAAACAGATTGCAGAAGGGCTTGGGGCAAATCCTGAAAAGGTTTTGAAAAATATAATGGTTGCCAGAGCTTTTAATTCAGACCATCAGATGTTATTGCTGGAAAAAGTTAGTGAGATGGTAAAAACTGGAGAGCCGATTAAACTTATGATTATTGATTCCCTGACTGCGCATTTTCGTGCAGAATATTCTGGTCGAGGACAACTTGCAGACAGACAGCAGAAATTAAACAGGTATATGCATGATTTAATGAAGCTTGCAGAGACTTATAATCTTGCAGTTTATGTTACAAATCAGGTGATGGCAAATCCTGCTCAGCTTTTTGGGGACCCAACAACTGCAATTGGAGGAAATATTGTCGGGCATGCATCGACTTATAGGATATATCTCCGACGAGGAAAACAGGGCTCGCGAGTTGGTAAATTAATTGATTCCCCAAATTTGCCAGATAATGAAGTTCAGTTCTGGGTTACAAATTTGGGCGTTGTCGATGGGTGAATTATGGGAGAGATATTAATATTAAAACTTAATGAGTGGGATCTTGTTGGGAAGAAGTTTTTGAACATATGAAATCTTTTATGAATCAAAAAGGAAGAAGATTGGGGGTTATCCAGATTAGAAATGTTTATCTAGTTCTTTTTGATATTTAAATAATTCAGATTCAGAAAACCAAAGTGAGATTTCTCTTTCTGCTGTTTTTGTTGAATCTGATGCGTGAATTAAATTTCTTAACACCCGATTTTTAGAATCTGTAAGTTGATAAGATTCAACAGATGCAAAATCTCCCCTAATTGTTCCTGGGGCAGATTGCAAAGGTTCTGTGTCTCCTGTCATTTTTCTTACAAGTTCTATTGCATGCGGTCCTTCGAGAACAATTGCTATAATTGGAGATTCGCACAGAAAATCTATGTTCCATTTTTGGATTGATTTTCCCATTTCCATATAATCCTTGAATCTTAACTCTTTCCCAATTCTGTCATGTTTTTCTTTTGACTTTCTATAAACATTTTTTGCCCATTCCTTATCAAGAGGATAATGTTGTTCTGCAAATTCTTTTGAGCAGTGAATCATTTTCATCCCAATTAATTTCAATCCGACTTCTTCAAATCTAGAAACAATTTTCCCAACCAATCCTCGCTGAATTGTGTCTGGTTTTAAAACAATTAATGTTCTTTCAATCATAATTTGAAATCTTAAACTAAGTTTAAAAAGATTGCTATAAAAAAAAGATTTATAAACCCTTTTTGATTAAACATATTATTAAAAATGGGCGATAAAAAATGAGGATGGAAAAAAAGGGATGGATTCATAAAAATTTTACTTTGTTATTTGTTGTTTTAATTATTTCTATATTCGTTTTGGTTTTTTTGACTGCATATGTTGGAATCGAAGTATCTAAAGTTGGAGTTGCGGCTTATGCAGGAACTTTTAATGCTACTGAAGATACGTCATATCTTTTTAACTTCACAGTTAATAATACATATGGATCTGGTGCTCATCTTAATGTAAGTGAAGTAAATGTTAGTCTTCCAGGGTATATTGTTTTAGAACTTGTAAATTCGAATTTTACAGATAAACCAGCAACTTTCGTAAATAGTAGTGGTGTCTTAACTTGGCGTAATGCTTCAGGGGGCGCAACAGGATTTATAATCACTGGAAATAATTCTACTGCAGTGTTTAGTTTTAATGCTACTGCTGCAACTCCAGGAGAATATACAATTAATATCACTGTACTCCACCAGAATACTACAACATATAATTTTAATGTTACTGTGAATGATACAACTGCTCCTGATGTTCTTCTTGCAGATTTTGTTACCCCTGTTAGCAGTAATTATAATCACTCTGGACTCTTAACAATTAATATAAGTATCACCGATAATCTGAAGGATGGATTGGGAGTCAGTTCTGTGAATATTTCTGTTTATAATATTTCAGGTGTGACGACAACTCTGAATTTATCTAATGTTACTGGGAATTATTGGAATGGAACTCTTAACACAAGTACTCTTGTTGAAGGATTATTTAATCTTACTGTGAATGTTAATGATACAACTGGAAATTTAAATTCCACCAATATTACTAATTTAATCTTTGATCAATCTGTCCCACAAGTGGTACCTGGGAATTTTACTTCTACAACTGCAAATAATTTTAATTATTCAGGGACTTTAGTAATAAATGTATCTGTGGTTGATAAAACTCCCTCTTCTTCAGGAGCCTTTTCGAGAATAAATAGGGTGGTGTTTAATATAACCAATATTACTGGACAAAGGAGTACTGTTTTTGCTTCTAATCCCACAGGAAATGTATACAATGCAACAATTGATACCTCTCAATACCCTGATGGTTTGTATAATATCACTGCATGGGTTAATGATACTGCTGGAAATTTGAATAAAACCGCGATAATAACAAATGTAATATTTGATAATACTAAGCCTTCAGCTTCTATTAGTTGTACTCCTGTATCTGTTCAAACAGGAGATATAGTTACTTGTGCTTGTAGTTCGGCAGATACTACTGCAGGGGTGAATAGCACTACTTTCACAGCAAAACCTTCTACACCCAACACAGGAACATTTACTCAGACCTGTTCAGTTGTAGATACAGCAGGGAATGTAAATACAGCATTTTCAACATATACAGTTGAATTGTCTACTAGCTCTGGTGGAGGAGGGGGAGGAAGTGGAGCAATGAGTGCCTTTAAATATTCAAAAACAATTCCTCAAACAAGCCAAGAGTTTAGTGAGATTAAAAAAATTGAAACCTCAAGCTTTAGTGGAGGAGGTTTAAAGGCTAAGGAAAGGATTAAGATTAAGATTTCTAATGAAGACCATTTTGTAGGCATTAGATCTATGACAGAAACAAGTGCTATTATTGAAATTGCGAGTAATCCTGTTCAGATTGAATTGGATTTAGGAGAGGATGCGAAAGTGGATGTGAATGATGATGGTTATTACGATGTTTATGTGAAACTAAATGGAATCACAGGGGGCAGGGCAGATATTACAATAGAATACATTAATGAATTAAAGTCAGAAGATGTTGAAGGAACTGTTGAAACTACTGGGGAAGATGTGACTCCTGTTGAAGGAACTCCTAAATCGCATAGGAAGAAGGCTGGGTTTTATTGGATTGTTGGAATTCTTGGGATAGCAATAATTATTTGGTTAATAATTCGGAAGAAGAAATAAGCTTTTTTCTCTCACCCAAATTTCACTTCGTGAAACTTTAGATAATCTGCTTCGTAGAGGATTTATTTAGATAACTTTTTAACTAATGTTTTTTTATATTTTTGATGGATGATCAATCTAATTGGATGGTTGCTGACTTACATATTCATTCTCGGTTTTCTCGGGCTTGTAGCAGGAATATTGATTTTGAGAACCTTGTTAAATGGGCGAAGATTAAGGGTTTGAATTTGTTGGGTGTAGGAGATTTTACACACCCTGTTTGGTTTGAAGAGATAAGGAAGTTGAAGGACAATGGAAAAGGATTTTATTATTATGAAGATTTCCCGTTTGTGATTTCTGGGGAGATTAGCTTGATTTATACCCAAGAAAGAGGGAGGAGAATTCATCTTGTTGTTTTGGTTCCTTCGATTGAAACTGCAGAGAAAATAAATTCATATCTTGATACAAAAGGTAGAAGAGATTATGATGGTAGGCCGATTTTTAAAATTCCTGCTGGGGAATTTGTACGCGAGATGATGAAAATCTCTACAGATATTGAAATAATCCCTGCGCATATTTGGACACCGTGGTTTGGAATTTTTGGGAGCAAGTCTGGTTTTGATTCTATGAAGGAAGCTTTTGGGGAACAGTTTGAGAATGTTCATGCGATTGAGACGGGTATGAGTTCAGACCCTGAGATGAACTGGAAAATCAAGGAACTTGAGACAAAATCGATTGTGAGTTTTTCAGATGCGCATAGTTTCTGGCCTTTCCGTTTGGGTCGCGAGGCAACGATTTTTAGAAAATGTGATTCATATCAGGAACTAATAAAGCAGATTCGCGAAAATGATTTTATTGGGACAATTGAAACAGACCCTGCTTATGGGAAATATCATTGGGATGGACACAGAATTTGTAAGTTTTCAAGTTCACCTGAGAAGACAAAAGAGCTAGGAGGGATTTGCCTTGTTTGCGAAAAGAATTTAACAATTGGCGTTGAGGCGCGTGTTAATAGCCTGGCTAATAAACAGAGCGACCATAAAATCAAAAAGTCATTTTACAAGCTTTTGCCTTTACATGAGTTAATTGTTTTATTAAATAGGGGTGGAAATATGCAGACTAAAAAAGTTTGGGATATCTATGATGGTTTAATCAGGGAATTTGGGAATGAGTTCAATATATCATTGAATGTTTCAAAAAAAGAGCTAATAAGGGCAAATGTCAGCGAGAAGCTCGTTGATTTGATTTTAAAAAATCGCGAGGGCAAGATAAAAGTTAAGCCAGGTTATGATGGCGAGTATGGCGTTGCTCAGTTGGAAGAGGAACAGAAGAAATTGTTTTAATGAGATATCTTGGTTTTTACAAATTTATAATGTGCATCTTTTGTTTTTTGTCCTTTAACTTTTTCTTTTAGGGTATATCGTTTTTTACCCTTGCCGTTTATAAAGAATTTTAGTTTCATTTTTCTTTAACTTCAAATTCCATATTTTCCTTTTTAGCATGTGCCCCAATCTCAGAGAGAATTTCTTTTAATCTATTGTTGGCTTTTTTTACATCTTCTGCTTCTGCTTTAATTGAATATCTTCCTGCTGAGATGTATTTTATTTCAACGTCTTTTATTTTTTCAAGAACTTTTTTGATTAATTGTAATCCATCTGGTGCGGATGTTGTAAGTGAAAACTCTTTTTTAATTTTTGATTTTTTTTCTTTTTGAGAACTAAGGATTTTGAGAATTTTTTTAGAGTCTGTTTTTCCTGTTATTTTTTCGAGTTTTTTGGGATTGTTTTTCACTTCCTCGAAAAAATCATATATTGAATCTTCTTTTTTTATCTGTTCTATTGTTGTTCCTGCCTTTTCCTTTAAGATTGTTTTTAATATACTCTTATAACTTTTTTCTTGTTTGTGCTGGTCCAGAACTTCTTTTTTTTCTTTTTGAGTTACTCTTCTTAGTGAAAGGTTTATTTGATTACCTTTTATTCTTAAAACCTTGCAAACGATTTTCTTTTTGGGAACAACATAATCGCGCAGATTTCGAATTCTCCCAGGAGCAATTTCACTTGTTATGATGTTTCCTTCTCCACTTCCTTTGATTTTTACAAATACAATTGTTCCTATTATTCTATCGACTGTGCATAACACTACATCGCCTTCTTCTAAATTGTGTGTCATAAAATATGTAGAAAGAGGAAGGTTTTAAAGATTGTGATTGATGGGTTTTTAAATATCAGGAGGGGATTTAAGTTCATTAACAATAATCCTATATTTGTCCTTAAACAAGTGTCAAATGATAGTTGTGAACCCTGTGAAGATTATTTAGATAACATAGCAAATTTCGCTTCGCTCACCCTCATTTAACCGCGATTAAAGAGAAAATCCTTGCAGGATTTTACCCAAATCGCCTTCGATGACTTCTCTAAATTCCGATTTCTTGATTTATACGATGATTGGGATTAAACCCTAACAACTTCTATCTCTAAGTTCTTTTTCAATAGATTAATAAATTCTTGTTCTTGCTCTTTTGCAATCATACAGCCTGCTGCAAATTCGTGTCCTCCAATTTCTCCTCCTATATCTTCAATGATGTTAGCCAGGATTTCTCGCACATTTCTTCCATTCTTTCCCACATTTCGTGCAGAAACTTTTATTTTATCCTTGTAATAAGCCATTGTAACTATGATGGTTCCTTGTTCATATAATGACGAGTATGAGAGAATGCTTGCGATTGTCCCAATCATTGTATCTTTTATTTTGTCTTTTGCATTAATTATTGTGAATCCATTGCCCGAGATTTTTTCTGAGTCAGATGTAAATTTGAGACCCGAGATTATTAGTTGTTTGTATTTTGCATGAATTGTTTCTGCTTTTTTCTTTACATTTGGGATTTCCATACACAACTGCAGTGCGATGTGTGGTTTGCTGAGTCTTGAGCAGGCGTTTATCGTGGCACTTAATTCTCTTGCATCCTCTAGTTTGTTAAATAGCTTGATTAGAAAAATATCCCCTATCATTTCTTTATTTTTTGCCTTAGGGTTCCTTAATATTATTGCTGTTGCTAGTTTTTCCATTTCTTCTTCACTTAGTTCGATTATGCTTTGATATTTCCCGTTTTTTGGGTTCAGACCTATCTCTCTCAGCAATTCAAGGACGCCTTTTATATCTCCACTTACTCCGGGGATATACGGGCGTGAGCAATACTCAAGTGTCCTATTCAGGGGTCTTGTTGAGGGGTATATCAGTAAACCCCTTTTTCTTTTTATCTCTCCGTCTAGGAGGATTCCGTTGTTTAACTTGTCAATTTCTTTTTCCAATGTATCTCCTATCATCCCCAGGACTGCGAGTTTGGCGAGAGTATCTATCTTTGGAACCAGGTTTTTACAGAACAAATATGTCAGACTAGAACTGCTTATTTTTTGCTTTCCGTTTAATTCTGGGTTTATTATCTGAATTCCTTCTGGAATTGCCTGGGATATCTCATGATGGTCAATTATAAAGATATTCTCTAAATTAAATTTTCCAAGCGAATTGAAGCTTCCTGATGCTAAATCCAGAAAAAGGAGAATTTTGTCTTTTGGAAGAGATTGGATAAATTTTTCTTCCAGACTTTTTATTATTTTTATTGAAAATTGTTTGTCAAGTTTTTTCAATGTCCCGATTATTATTGCTGCAGAAGTAATCCCGTCAGTATCAAAATGGCTAATCACAAGAATTTCTTTATCTTTTGATGAATCTAAGAATTTTTTAGACATTAATTCTATCTCTTTTTCTAAGTTTTTTGTTTCTGTCATTTTCCTCTTTTACTAAATAAATCCTATCCTGTTTTAAAGTATCTTTTCAGATTTCTCAAGTGCGCAAAAATTCTGTCTTTTTCTCTCATTGCTCTTTTATCCTGCTTATTTTTTTCATAGTGTTTTTTTATCCCTTCTAGTTTAGCTTCGACATTTTTTAAGTCAGGATTAACATAGATTTTGTTTTCTTTTAATATCTTAGAAATCTTTTTATTGTATTCTTTTGGGTGGATATTTTGCCGTCTGAGTTTTTCCCCGATTTTCTCAGCTGTTAAACCTTCTTCTGCTGATTTGATAACCTGTTTTTCAAACTCTGTCGGGGGAAGTTTTTTCGATTTTTCGATTTTTTTCTCTTTTGCTTTTTTAATTACTGCTTTTTTCATAGGCATTTTATTAAATTGTAATTTCACTTTAAAAAGTTTTTGTGTGTCTGGAAAGTTATTTAAAGAAAATAGATTTGTTTTTTATATGGGGAAAACAATAGGGGTGATTTCATTAAAAGGGGGCGTTGGCAAGACTTCGACTGTCGTGTCTTTGGGTGATGCGCTTGCTGGGTTTGGAAAAAAAGTGTTGCTTGTCGATGGGAATTTTTCTTCTCCTAATCTAGGTTTGCATCTGAATATCATAGAACCTGAAAAGACAATCCACCATGTTTTAGAGAGGAAGGCAAATCCAAGTGAAGCTGTTTATGAACACGGAAATTTTGATGTGATGCCTGCATCTGTTTTTGGGGACTTTAATATAAGCCCTTTGAAACTAAAGGACAAGTTGGGCTACTTGAAGAGAAAATATGATATTATTCTCCTTGATTCTTCTCCCGCACTGAATGATGAGACTCTTGCTGTTATGCTCGCTTCAGATGACATTCTTGTTGTGACAACTCCTGACCTGCCTACATTGAGCGCGACTTTAAAAGCTGTTAAATTAGCAAAGCAAAGGGGGACTCCTATTGTTGGTCTTGTGATGAACAAGGTTTATGGCAAGGACTTTGAGCTATCTCCTTCCGAGGTGGAAGATACTGCAAGAGTTCCGATTATGGCTTCTATTCCTTATGATGTGAATGTTTTGAAGGCCCTTGCTCAATTTTCACCTTATTCTTCCCATAAACCGCGGTCAACTGGAAGTGATGAATACAAGCGGCTCGCAGCCTCGTTGATTGGCGAAAAATACAAACCTCTTAAGTTAAGGAGGTTTTTTAGGGTGATTAATCCTAAGAAGCAGGACATTAACAGAACTATTTATTATAAGGAAATGTTTGGATGATTTGCTACGAAATCGGTTTCGCCAGATTTCCCTGCTAGGGATTTGTTAAATGATAAACCTTTTTGAGTGTGAGGCCCAACCTTGTTCTTTGTTAATAGAGACCTCATCAATCTGCGAATTTTTGTGGGCAGGTAACTTTTATAAATTAATTGTTAGTTCTTTAATCAAAGCCCTGTAGTACAGTGGTCAAGTATACTAGCCTTTGGGGTAAGATGCTCGCATCTTTAATTTATCGTTTGGTGATAACGAAGAAAGCTAGGGACCCAGGTTCGAATCCTGGCAGGGCTATTTTTTATCTGAGAATTTGCAGGCAGTGTCTTGGTTTAAATTTTAATAAGTTTCTTATAAAACGATTCATTTATCAAGTATTTTTAATCATATTATGATTAATCAGTGTTTATATCTCCCTCTTTTTTCAACTACTTTTAATCGTTGCAGAACTTTTTCTGCTTGTGACTTGTTAATTGATCTGTAACCTTTTTCAAATTCTTTGTAAAGTTCTCTCCAGTGTTTGAAGTGTTTTGCTTCAAGTGCTTGTTTTAGAAGATGAATGTCAACTGCCTTGTCTTCGTATTTGCCATTGAAATAGCCGAGTCCAAAGTCTATGAAGAAAATGATTGGAGAATTGGTTTTATCTTCAACTAAAATCATATTACTCGTTGTAAGGTCTCCGTGGATTATATGTTGTTTATGGAGTTTTGCAATGTCTTTTCCAATCTGCTTTAGGACTTGTTTTTGTTTTGCAAGAGGGAAATTTTCAAGATGTTCTGAGAGTTTTTTGCCGTCAATAAAGGGGATTTTTAGTTTATCAGAACTATCCCTCCATCCAGTTTCCCGGCAACCTTCCCCATGGGCGGTTAATGGGATAGGTGCATTAATTATTTTAGATGCCTTGAGAAGGAGTTTGGCTTCTGCTTTTGTGCGGCGAGTGCGGATTTTTTTGTCAAGTTCTGAAATTCTGTAGGATTTTGAGATGCGGTCTTTTAGA